>CAZQUQ010000072.1:6416-7821 GCA_964596445.1 uncultured Oscillospiraceae bacterium | reverse complement strand
TCCCTGTAAATGCTTTTATACGGCTCTTCCATGCTGGACAACAGATTTTCCTCAACAATCTCTCTTTCGAGCAGGTTCAGCATGTCCCTTAGTTGTTCGTTCTTATGCTTTACCGTACTGATGATGTCGCCTGTCATCGCCTCAACGACATCATGGTTCAGCAGCTTCCTGAACAACCGGCTCCAATCTACCTTCTTCCCGTTTTCCTCTTCGATCAGCGCCAGCATCTGGCCTATCTGAGACACAAAAAAGGAATGCTCGCTGACAGTCGCCCTCTGATGCATAAAATCTGTGGACCAGCGGCCCATATTATTCAGTTTTCGGACAGTCATCAGGTAGTTATGCAGTCCCATAACATCCTCCGTCAGACAAATATCTGTTCATACGTATAACTTTATAGTATATTTTATTATACAGACGCAATATATGCAAACATTGCCTGATGAAACAGAGGAGTTTGAATGGACACGCTGAAATATATAAAAGATCTGCTGTTGAAAAATAAGTACAAGTACGTCCTTGGCGTAATATTCCTTTTATGTGTTGATGTTCTTCAATTGATAATACCAAAAATTCTCGGTGATGCAACGGATCTGCTTAAAGCAGGGACTCTCACACGGTCAAAGCTGGGCTTCTATGCAGCTTTAGTTGTACTGATAGCAGCCGGGATAGCGCTATTCAGGTTCCTGTTCAGATATACGCTGTACGGCGTTTCCAGATCCATGGAGCTGTCCTTCAGAAACAGGCTTTATGCACACCTGCAGAAGCTGTCCTCCAATTATTACAATGCTCATAAGACCGGAGACCTTATGGCGCATGCTACCAACGACATGAATAATGTTACGGTGGCAACCGGGCAGGGTGTCATTTTTGCCGTGGACTGCCTGCTTATCCCTGTCGCCGCCCTTGTAATGATGTGGAATACGGGAGGGTTCCGGTTGACTGCGGCAAGCTTTGCACCGCTTATACTCCTGGCCGTCGTGGTGTTCTTCTTTATGAAGATCATGCAGAGCACGGTACAAAAACAGCAGGAGGCCTTCTCCAACCTGACGGAGACAGCAAGGGAAAATTTCTCTGGCATCAGAGTCATAAAGTCATTCGTCCAGGAACGGCAGGAGATAAAACGCTTCGAACAGGCAAACGAGGCAAACAGGCGTGCAAATCTCAAATTTATCCGGCTGATGAGCATGATGTTCCCAAGTGTTATGCTGGTATCATCCTTCTCCTTCGTCATTGCGCTCTGGTACGGCGGCCTGCTGGTCATTGAAGGAACCATATCTCTCGGTGACTTCGTCGCGTTCAACAACTATCTCGGTATGCTTGTATGGCCCATTACGGCGCTTGGCTGGGTGGCAAACATATTTGAGCGGGGTTCGGTGTCGCTGAAACGCATAAATAAAATACT
>CAZQUQ010000072.1:1308-6316 GCA_964596445.1 uncultured Oscillospiraceae bacterium | reverse complement strand
GACGACAGGGATGTGAACGATATCCCGCTGGCTGTTCTGAGAAGCAGCATCGGCTGTGTTCCGCAGGATACGTTTCTGTTTTCGGATACGATCAGGAACAACATAGATTTTTACAGAGACTTTGATACGGAAGAAATAGAGAATGCATCCAGGACCGCCCGCCTTTACGACGATATCGCAGGTTTCCCGAAAGGGTTCGGGACCATGGTCGGAGAGCGGGGCGTGACGCTTTCCGGCGGACAGAAGCAGCGGACTGCCATCGCAAGAGCAATTATCGGCTCACCTGCTGTTCTGATACTTGACGACTGTCTTTCGGCTGTAGATGCAAAAACAGAGGAAAGCATACTGCGCGACCTGAAGATACTGATGAAGCAGCGCACAAGCATCATAATATCGCACAGGGTATCCGCGGTAAAAGATGCGGATGAGATAATAGTCCTTGACGACGGAAAGATAACAGAACGCGGCACCCATTCTTCACTCATTGCACTGGGCGGCTTTTATCACGACCTGCATAACAAACAGCTGCTGGCGGACGAAATAGAGGAGGCTGATTAAATTGGCTGATGATAACAATAGAGAGAATACAGGCTTCGAAGAGGAAGAACCGGAAGTCAGGGCATATGATTCCCGCTTGATGAAGAGGCTGCTCGGATTCGCAAAGCAGTACTGGTACTTGTTCCTGATCGCAGTGTTCCTGCTGTTCGCATCTACGGCTGCGGATCTGGCAAGGCCTTATCTTATAGGTCTGACGATAGATGATTTCATAAACAGGGGCGACGCTGCATCGCTGAACAGGATGGGCATTTATTTCCTGCTGCTTGTCGCTGCAGGTTTTCTGTTCAATTTGCTGCAGATATATGTCCTGAGCTTCGCCGGCCAATCGATCATATACAACATCCGGCAGAAACTGTTTTCACATCTGCAGAAAATGCCGCTTTCCTATTTCGACAAAAACCCGGTGGGACGGCTCGTCACACGTGTCACGAATGACACGGAAGCGCTCAACGACATGTACACCAATGTACTGGTGACACTTCTGAAGGATTTTGCGATCCTGGCCGGTACCATCGTGATAATGTTCAGGCTGGATGTCAGGCTGTCACTCATTTCACTTGCCATTATGCCGTTAGTAGTCGTACTTACTGTCATTTTCAGGGTCAGGATCAGAAAAGTCTACAGAAAAGTACGAGTCGCGCTGGCAAAAATCAATTCCGCAATATCGGAGAACATATCCGGCATGCGTATAATACAGATGTTCAACAGGGAAAAGCAAAATTTTGCCAGGTTCGAAGAGACCGGCAGGGAATATTACAAGGCTGTGATGAAAGAAATAGTGACATTCGGACTGTTCCGGCCTGCCATAGAAATGCTGGCTTCATTCTCTCTCGCACTTTTGATGTGGTACGGCGGCCTGGATGTTCTCAAAGGCACGATACAGTTCGGCGTGCTGTACACCTTTACCAACTACATCGGTATGCTGTTCCAGCCCATAAACGATCTGGCGGAGAAGTACAATATACTGCAGTCTTCCATGGCAGCATCCGAAAGGATCTTCCTCATACTGGATGCGCCTGTGGAAGAGGACACAGGAACGCTCCAGGCATCAGAAGGCATCAGGGGAGAGATAGAATTTAAAAGTGTCTGGTTTGCATATAACGAAGACGACTGGGTCCTGCGCGACGTCAGCTTTAAGGTGCCGGCAGGCAAAACAGCAGCCATCGTCGGCGCGACCGGCGCAGGCAAGACTTCGATCATCAGCCTGCTGAGCAGGCTGTATGAAATACAGAAGGGCGAGATCCTCATCGACGGCGTGAATATCAAAGATATTCAAAGGGATGACCTGCGCAGGCTGATCGGCGTTGTGCTGCAGGATGTCTTTCTGTTCAGCGGCAGGCTAAAGGACAATATCCGTCTCAATGAAGAAAGCATCAGTGACGAAAAGGTGAGAGAAGCCGCCATGCATGTCAATGCCGACAGTTTCATAAGCAGACTGCCTATGGGGTATGAAACGGAAGTTATGGAACGCGGTTCAACATTTTCAGCCGGTCAGAGACAGCTGCTGGCATTTGCAAGAGCTCTTGCATTCGACCCGACAATACTGGTGCTCGATGAAGCCACATCAAATATAGATACCGAAACAGAGCTCCTTATACAGGATGCACTTAAAAAGCTCACAAGAAACCGTACTACGATCGTTATAGCTCATAGGCTCTCGACTATACAGCATGCGGACAACATTATCGTACTGCATAAGGGAAAAGTCAGGGAATCAGGCACCCATCAGGAGCTTCTTGCTAAAAGGGGCATGTATTATTCGCTCTATCTGCTGCAGTATCAGAAGGATGATGCATCGGCTGCAAATCAAGGTGTTTTGTAATTAAATGCAATTTAAGCCTTTTTATTTAGCCAATACAATTAAATGTAAATGAGAACCACTGTTGACATCTGTTTACATTTATGTTAGCATATATGTAGAAGACATTTCGCATATTGCCCCGCGAAGTGTCTTCTTATATTTGTTATCGAGTATGTAAAAATTTTGAAAGGGAGATGAAAATGCATAAAACAGTATTGTCTGAGCGAATGTACAAAATCCTGACCGACCATGTCGAAGAGATAGAACGGGAAAAGGAACCTGTCATAAAAGGCTTTTATGCAGATAACGCGGGAATGGGGATGGATAGTGAAACATTCTTCAGAGAATATACTGCCGAACTGGAAAAATATCTGAAAAGCATTAGGGTGAAGAAAGACGGCATGGACACATGTCCATTCACAATAATCGGAAGCGTAGTCCTGCTGAAGGATCTGGAGGACTCTGAAACCATGAGCTGCCGTATAGTGCTTCCCTTTGCCCATAAATCGGCATCAGATGTCTATAGTGCATCTTGCATGTCACCTATGGGCAGGGCACTGCTGCTGAAGCCGGCAGGCAGCAAGGTCACCGTGAAAACACCGGGAGGTCAGATCGAATATGAAATAATCAGCATTTGCGCCGACGACCTGGATATTGGGAAAAGCGAGATTTTACTATATGCAGTCAACCCGGGAATAGTGCCGGCTGATGCGTGATTTGGTCTGCCGGACCAGGATACAGGGCTCCCGATTCCAGATGAGATCGGGAGCCTTTTTATACAGCCTTTTCATTTCCTCCTGTCTTCAGGCATCACTGCCAATGTTCAGAAGTACTTGATGCTCATGGCTTCCTTTACCTCGTCAACTGTTGCTTTGCCTATCCTGGCCATTTTTTCGCTTCCGGTCCGTAGAATATCCATTACTTCATCAGGCCGCTGCTCATAATATTTTCTTCTCTCCCTTACAGGTTCAAGGAACTTGTTCATCGAAGCCGACAGCCTGTTCTTGCATGAGACACAGCCAACACATGCATTTCTGCACATCTCGCCGATATTGTCGTAATCCTCGGTATTGAAAATCGAATGATACTTGTACGCGACACAGACATCAGGATTTCCCTTGTCTTTTACAGTGATCCGGTTCGCATCTGTTACGACGCTCCTTACCTTGGCTTCGACTTCCTCTTTGGTGTCCGACAGGTATATCGAGTTGTTCAGGCTCTTTCCCATCTTCGCATTGCCATCCGTACCTACCAGTCTCGGGCAATCGCCCAGTAATGCATCCGGCTCGATCAGAACCGGCTTATACAAGCTGTTGAATCTCCTCACCAGCTTTCGTGCAACCTCCATATGCGGCAACTGATCCTCGCCCAGCGGGACCAAATGCGCCTTGCAAAATGTGATGTCGGCAGCCTGGCTTACCGGGTATCCCAGAAAGCCATAGCTCAGATCCTTGTATCCATATTGGGCGGCTTCTGTTTTGATAGTTGGATTGTGTCTGAGCACATTTACCGACACCAGCATTGAATACAGCACTGTCAGTTCAGCAATCTGGGGCACCATGGACTGCACAAATAGTGTCGATATCTCCGGATCTATTCCGACTGCAAGGTTATCGAGAGTTACATTCATGACATCCTCCTGCAGCTTTTCGGGCCTATCGAAGTTTGTCGTCAACGCCTGAACATCTGCAACGATAATGAACGTTTCATAATCATATTGAAGCTTGACCCTGTTCTTCAAGCTTCCGGCATAATGTCCGACATGCAGTCTGCCTGTCGGTCTGTCGCCTGTCAGTATTCTTTTCTTCTCACTCATATATTGACTCCTCCATTCTTTCTTTGTGATAATTTGACCTGATGCATTTTCCCGGATCTTTATCCCGCCAGTCATCCATCATAGACACCAACTCCTTTACTGCATAAATAACTGTCTAATTATGGTGCCAGGCACCATAATCGGATAGTTATAAAAAACCTCCTGCCCCCTAATATAGGGACAAGAGGTTATTCTCCTGCGGTACCACCCAAATTGGCTAAAATAGCCCGCTTGCTTCATGCACAGATAATGCACGTTCGATTGATAACGGGGCGAAATCCCGGCTGCTCCTACTGTTAGTTCGGGCAGCACTCGTAAGTCCATTCACTGCAGACATCCATACCGCATTCCCACCGACAGCGGCTCTCTGTGATTTAAGTCCATAGCTACTTCTCTTACTCATCGATTTGACATTATGCTTTATGCATAGTATAGACCAAAGATTGGAAATTGTAAAGGCTGCTGCATGATGTTTCTGAACTTCCTCGTACTCTTCATTTGAGAAAGTAAATTCCACCCCAAAATCAAAGACACTGGATTTTAGTTTTGCAAATGAACTATCTGGCATATCAAAGATAAAAAACGTATTCATTAATTGACATAATATGCAAATATGGTTACAATTGTTACAATGTGAGGTATGGAGGCAACTTTCTAATGTCAACAGCTGAGAAAGTAAGAACACTTATATTTGATGAGTCTGGGAATCTCGGGAAAGATAGGAGATATTTTGTTATTGCATGCATAGACACTTATAATGCAAGAAGCCTTCATATAAAGATGAAAAAAAAGCTTCTTGCTGCTAAGCGAGCAAAGCCTGAATTGCCCGTAGA
>CAZQUQ010000072.1:0-1208 GCA_964596445.1 uncultured Oscillospiraceae bacterium | reverse complement strand
AAAGCATGCAATGCTGACAGGAGCACAAAAATAAGCATATTAAGTAGTATTGTAAAAAAAGAGTTGTCGATATCTTATATTGTTGCAGATTTACTGTATGTATTTCCTAACCTATTAGAAGACAAGAACTGTTTCTATAACTACATGATCAAGCTAATAGTTGATGATATGATAAAAAACAGCTTCACTGGCAAAAAACTACGTTTTCGCTTAGACAATAAAACTGTAAAAGTTAAATCAGAGAATACATTTAAAGAATATATTAACATTCATCTCAATTACGAAAGAACATTGAACCTAGCTTTAGATGTAAGACATATTGATTCCAGATCTGGAGATGGATTTGTTATACAGGCAGCTGATTATGTAGCAAATGCGATTTATGCCTACTACGAGTATGGAAACAGCATGTATTTTGATATCTTGCGCCCTGCGATAAAGCATGTACAGCTATTTCCTCGATCAAAGTTCGGAAAGTGATTTGATTTAATGCGATTTATTACGTATCATTAAGAATAGCGTTATTAAACTATTGTAATTACCGATATATATAGTGTCACTAATTGACATGTTACTGAATATATTATATTATTGTTTTACAGATATTTTGGACATTATATTATTGTGGGTAAACCCTTAACAATGTGCCAATAACGTTGCATAAGCTGCCTGTATGGTAGTCGTTGTTATGGTACCACACAAGTTTCAATGAAGGCTCTCGGCGTTCTAGCCGAGAGTCTTTTATTTATCCAATACTGAAATAATTTTTTACTAAAAGGCTCTATAAAATTACTTCCGTTGAAGTCGGCGCAAGAAAGATAGATTTCTATATATAAAGCTCAAAAGCAGGGATGATTTTCACAAGTTTTTCACAATATCTCACAAGTTTTTTATCGTTTTCAAGCGCTTTATAGCTAACCATCAGAGGCGAATAAAAACCCGCTAATCTTTGAAACTAGCAGATTTTGTGTGGAGCTGTGGACGGAATCGACCACACAGCCTTCCTTTTATTTTGCTGTGCTGCTACGCTCGGATCGCATGGCTCCACAGAGATCCTCGCGCACTCGCTAAAAAATGCAGTGCGTTTTTCTTTACGCTCGTGCCCTCCCGGGTTCGATCCGTCCCTTGTTTTTCTCCACAAAAAAACTCCGCCTTTGAGGGTGCGTCTTAGGGATTTTCAATCCCGGAAAAATATCGGCATAGTTTGG
>CAZQUQ010000071.1:10335-13742 GCA_964596445.1 uncultured Oscillospiraceae bacterium | reverse complement strand
TTATTTGAAAAAAGCTGATTAACTGGATATAATGATATTAATAAGACATATCAGCCAACATACTTATTATTGAAAAACAGCAAACTTGTTCTGTTGGTATATTGCCTTACAATACATGCCGAACTGCTTTTACTAATGCTGACATTATATTAATTACTAATGCTGACACTACTTTAAGATATAAGCTATGCGGAACGGGGAGAAATATGGAGATCGGACGCAGAAGGATCTTAATCGCAGATGACAACAAGGACATACATGACGATATCAAGTATATTCTTGAAACCTCCTCTGTCGACCAGGAGGAAAATCAGGAAACAAGACTCCTGAAGGAAGAGCTTTTCGGAGAAAGGGATACTGAGGAAAAGGCTGAAGCAGTCATAGACATCAAATATTCCATCGATGATGCATATCAGGGAAATGAAGCGGTCGAAATGGTCAAAAGGGCCAGGGAATCAGGCGACCCCTATTCTCTTGTCTTCATGGATGTCAGGATGCCTCCCGGGATGGATGGGATCGAAACTATAGAGAGCATATGGAAGATCGACCCGGATGTGGGAGTGGTGATCTGCACCGCATATTCAGACTATTCCTGGGATCAGATAGTTATAAAGCTCGGACAGAACGACAATCTTCTGTTTATCAGAAAGCCTTTCGACAATGTTTCACTCAAACAGATAGCTCTTGCAATGACAACGAAGTGGAGCCTGAAAAAACAGGTGAACGAGTATATCGAAAACCTTGAGCATCTCGTTGACAAGAGAACGGACGAGCTTACGGCAATGGTCGGAAAGCTGAAGGAGGAGATCGCACTGAGGCAGGAGAAGGAAAAACTTCTTGCCTACAGCGCTAATTACGATTATCTGACAGACCTGCTCAACAGACGGTCTTTCTATACTTCACTGGCTTCGCTGACCGAGGACGGACCGTACCGCAGGGACAGCTTCTCACTGTTTTATATCGATCTTGATGATTTCAAAAGTGTAAATGATATATACGGACATGATATCGGCGACATGCTTCTGGTGGAAGTTGCCAATAGGATACGCAGCATTCTTGATGGGCATGCCAGCCCCGTATCCGACCATACAAGCGAAGATGGGAGCGTCAATGCAATATTCAGGCTTGGAGGAGATGAATTTACAGCTGTTATAAATGAATCTGACCGCAGTTCGGTAGGGGAAACAGCACAGAGGCTGATAGATGCCATAAAAGAGCCTTACTTCATTTCAGGGCATGAGATAGACATATCCTGCTGCATCGGTATATGTATTTATCAGGACAGCAACATTCCGGCAAGTTCGCTGCTGAAGTTTTCAGACATTGCATTGTATGAAGCAAAGAGGGTGCACGGAGTATATAGGTTCTATGAGCACTCGGAATCATATCCGCATGTCAGTGAAATGAAAATGGAAAAGGAACTGAAAAAGGCTGTCGAAAGGGACCAGATAGATGTATATCTGCAAAGCCTTGTTGATACCAGCGACAGGGTGATAGGAATGCAGGCGCTGGTACGCTGGATCCATCCCGAATATGGAGAACTGGAACCTGGCCAGTTCCTGCATATAGCACAAAAATCTGATCAGATACTGGATATAGGCGCATGTGTTCTCAAAAAATCACTGAGATATCTGAAAAAGATCCACGAAGCGGGTCACAGAGACCTGTTCATTATGGTGAGCTGTACTGCCAGGGAGTTTTATCACCCCGGTTTTGCCGACATGATAAAGGCTGCGGTCCGTGAAGCGGGCATCAGTCCCGGATATCTGAAGCTGAATCTGGAGGATAAATTCTCCTTCCAGGCTACTCAAGGTGCGCTGGCCATCATTAAGGAGCTGAATGAATCGGGGATCCAGTTTGCCATAAATGGCTTTGAAAGTGATTATTCAGCTTTCGCATTCCTGCAGCAGGTGCCGAAGGATACGATGATAAAGCTCAACAAAGCTTATGTCAGAAACATAGTGACAGATCCTAAAAACAGGCACTTTTTGCTGGCACTGATGGATATAATCAATACATGGGAACTGAATGTGATCATAAGCGGCATAGAATCAAAGGAGCAGAAACGGCTGCTGGATTCCAGAAGATGTATACTGCAGGGCTACCATTTCAACACGCCAAAGCCATTTGAGCGTTATCTTGAGGAGCTCGGCCAGGGAGAATGATATGGATTATTATCTCAAATCCGGACCGGTTAAGAAAAGCCGATATACCTTCGGCTTTTTGGATGAAAACAGGGACAATGATTATCACAACCAGATCCTGGACGGTATTGCCGAAGCTGCCCGCGAATTGGATATAGACTTGATCCGATTCAGCTATTACTCATCACATATCGCATATAAGTTTTCCCATCAGGTGGATATGGTTCTCGACCACATACAGCAGTACGATCTGGACGGTCTTCTGTTCCTTGGATGGACGCAGGCCGGAGCAATGTACAACAAGGAAGACTTTTTGAAGCGGTTCAGCGGCTTGCCTATGATCAGCCTTGGAACCAACTTCAGCAATATACCCAGCGTATACTTCCCCGGCGACCTGATGATAGCAAGGATGACCCGGCACCTCATTGAAGATCATCATTATTCAAAGATAGCCTATATAGAGCATTACAGGGACGATAACAGAAGAGATGCCTATGAACTGGTGATGGCCGAATATGGACTGTATGACCCGATGCTTTATGTCGGAAACGATGTCCTCCCGCAGTCGGATGCTAAATCACGCGCTAAAAAAGCTCTCGATGTGCTGCTTGAGGAAAGGGGCATTAATGTCCAGGCGATAATATCGCTGTGTTATAACGATGCGTTCCACATCCTTGAGGGCCTGGAGGAGAGAGGCTTCAGAGTGCCGGCCGATATTGCGCTGGTTAGCTATGAGGAGGGCGATTTTGCCGAATATTCACTTCCAGGGCTGACAACGATTTATTTTCCGTGGAAGGAGCTTGGATATACAGGCTGCAAAAACCTGGCAAAGCTTCTGAACGAAGGCAGTATACCGATGGAAACCTCAGTGGGCGAAAACGACAGTATCATATACAGGAGCTCCTGCGGCTGCCTTCCATATTATCTGAAACCTGCAGATGATGAACATTGCAGACCGGCAGGCCACGGACCTGATGCCATGTCGAAGGAAGAGAAGGATGATATCGTCAGGAAACTGAGCATCTTACACGGCGGTTCCGGATTGTGCTTTGAAAAATTGGTCGACTCCTTTGCTTCTTCCTGTGTGAACAGAGACAGCAAGATATTTTTATCCGATCTGGACAGGCAGTTGAGGTACACAAATGCAAATGACAAAATAAATGAGTTGGTGACGGATATCAGGAATCTTCTTTATCCGTACATGATCAATGATATGGATACGCTGCTGTGGACCGGGGACCTGTTTCTGCAGGCACAGGTGAT
>CAZQUQ010000071.1:8651-10235 GCA_964596445.1 uncultured Oscillospiraceae bacterium | reverse complement strand
TCTCTTGAAAAGCTGCAGATAAGTGTGGACAAGGATTATATGCCGGGTTTCAAATCTCATGTTCACCGAGCCAAACTGTTCTTTGTCATATTCAATATCATTTCAAACGCAAGAGACGCTTTGGCGAACTCAGCTGTTACGGACAAAAGGATCACTGTAAGTACATATATGGATGATACAGGCAAATACATCAGGATAAGCGACAATGGCAAAGGTATACCTGCCAGCGCCTTGGACAAGGTTTTTGAACATGGATTCTCAACGAAGGAAGGGCGTTATGGTTACGGTTTATACAGCTGCGCAGCCTATATGACGGATATGGGCGGCTCGATACGGGCTGAGAGCGACGGTGAAAACAAGGGTTCATCCTTTATAATAAAACTTGCATGAATGGCGGATCCATCGTATGGATAAAAGATTAACGATAGGCTTTATTGATGAAGACGCATACAACGAATACAACAGCATGCTTGTGAAGGGCATATTTGCTTCGGCACAGGAACATGGCATGAATGTGATACGTTTCGGCCATTTTCTTGTGCATCTGCCTTCGTCCAGTGCTGATCAGGAAAAAATGCTGCTGGAGTATGTCAGGCAATTCAAGCTTGACGGGCTGATCATTCTGGGATGGGCCAGAGCAACGTACAACAGTGACTTTATGAGCATGTTTGACGGGATACCCAAGGTCAGTGTCGGCTCTGTCCGTGACGGTATGCCAGGAGTATTTTTCCTGGGTGAGAGGTATATCGAGGAGATCCTGCGCCATCTCATAAATGCGCACGGTATGAGGAAGATCGCTTATATCGCACCATTCAGACCTGATGGCCGAAATGAGACATACATAAAGGTAATGAACGAGTACGGTCTGTTCGACCCGGTGCTGTACGTGGACGAAAGCGAACTATCCTGGCTGAGCGTTCCCGACAGGGGGCGAAGGGCTGTCGAAATACTGCTTGAATACAGAGGTGTCCGCCCTGAAGCCATAATGTCGATGTACAATGAGGAGACCTTTGAAGTAGTCAATGCACTGAAAGAAAGAGGCATGCGCATACCGGAGGATATCGCGGTGACCAGCTATGAGGACGGGGATATCGGGAAATTTTCAGTACCATCATACACTACTGTGTATTTTCCGTGGAAGGAACTCGGTTATTACGCATGTGAAATTGTTCACAGGCTTATCAATGGAGAAGAGGTATCAGGAAACACCCAGGTTCCCGGAAGGGTCATATACAGGAACTCCTGCGGCTGCATCCCGCAATCGGCTGCCATGGTAAAATCTGGGCAGATATGTGATGCAGGGCGGAAGTTCGAGGACCTTGACAATAATCAGCTGAAGGAAATCGCGGGATCGATATCTGAAAACACCCCTTTTTCCGCCGCAGCAACGAATGATTTGCTTAACAGATTCAGGCAGGCCTTTATCAGGTTCGAATACAGGCCATTTCTGAAGGATTACGAACTGAAGCTGAGAAAGATACAATTTTTCGATGAGTTTAGCGAATTTGAGCCTATTGCGGCTGTTTTCAAAAAAAATCTGATGCCTTATTTCCTGCCGTACAGCGGCGAGGATGTAAAAAAAGT
>CAZQUQ010000071.1:0-8551 GCA_964596445.1 uncultured Oscillospiraceae bacterium | reverse complement strand
GCACATCTGCTCAATATGCACCTGAGCATAGCCCTTAACGGCATCATTCTGTTTGAAAAGCTGGAGCGGACATACAGAAAGCTGATGGAGCAGGCACATAAGAAGGGTATGGCCGACACCACTGGGATACTGCATAACATAGCGAACATTATGAACAGCGTGAATGTTACGATACAGGTAATGGAGGAAATACTTAAGGAAAGCTGCCTGAATGATCTGAAAATGGCGAACGAAATGCTGAAGGAAAAGTATGACGACCTGGATTCATTTGTGCGCAGCGATCCAAAAGGAAAGCTGCTCCTGCGGTATTATGCATCGCTTGGCGATGCCTGCATCCAGATGAGGGACAGGCTGAAGATGCATATCGGCAGGATGTTTGACAAGACCAGCCTTATTGAAGGCATCATCAATACGCAGCAGAGCTTCACCGGCATCCGGTCGAACCTGGAACGCATGGATCTGATCCCCGTGATAGAAAATGTCCTTGCGATGAGTCAGGATTCTTTGGAGAAGAACGGTATAAAAGTCGTCAAAAAATATGGCGCGCCTGTCAGGGCGATGGTGCAGAGAACAAAGCTTTTCCATGTGCTGACCAATATCGTCAAGAATGCCATAGAGTCGATGGAAGATAACGCCGATGAGGACAAGGTGCTGACAGTCGAAGCCATGAACGACCGGGAAAGCGCTTTTATCAGGGTCAGCGATACGGGACCCGGCATAGAGGAAGACAAGCTGGAGAGCATTTTTGCCTATGGATATACTACCAAGCATAACGGTCATGGATTCGGACTGCACAGCTGTGCAAACTATATGACCGAGATGAAGGGCAGGATATGGGCCGAAAAAGGCGCCGACTCAAGAGGAGCCGTCTTTGTGATGCAGTTCAGGTCTCCGCTCTCCACCTGAATGCAAGTGTACATAGCGCGGCCATACTTCCGAAGCATGCGGCAACTATGCCGGCCGTCCGGACCACGGGAGGTGCGGACGCCAGCAGATTTCCGGCCAGCAGTGCGGACATCCATGCTGTTATGCCTCCGGTCACCAATATGATGATATCCTGCAGATCGATTTTTATTTCGCATACCTTTCTTATTTCTTTGAGATTCAGGACCAGAGACGTCGCGGATGTTATGATCACCGATATGCCGTAACCATAAATATTGAGCAGCGGTATGCCTGCCAGGATCGCTGTGAGAACAAGGCTCTGAAGTGAGTTTATCAGCGAGTTCCTCAGAAGGATGTTCTGCTTTCCGAGCGCATTGAGTATGCCGAAAGTGGGGGAAGATACGAAGGAAATCATGCATATGGGAGCCGCGAACCTGATCATGCTGCCGAGGTCGTTTCGCTGATAGAACAGCCGCCCCAGTGTGGACGGTATGACAAGACAGACGATCGATGTTGCGATCCCCACGATACAGGAGATCTTCATGACCTGTGCGATCCTTTCCTCAGCCGACCAGTAATCTTTTCTGCTGATGCTGAGCGATACATCAGGCACCAGGACAGTAAGCATGGAGCCTATGATTATGTATGGCAGCGAGGGTATGTTCATTGCCATGCCGCCGAATCTGCCGATGAGAGCCAGTGCGTCCCTGTATGAATAACCTGCGGCGATCAGCCTTCGGGGCAGGATAAGCGCCGATACGGTGGATATGACTGAGGACAGGACCCCATTAAGGCATAGCGGCGCTGAAATGACCAGCACATCGAAAACGAGCTGTATCCTGGATCTGGATTTTCCGTAGCCCCCTTTCAGTTTTCCTTTTTTGATCTTATAGCAGGTGAAAAGCGTCAGAAAGCTGACAAGCTCTCCAAGAGCGAGAGCGAGACAGGCTGTTGCCGTTGTTCCTCCCACGGTGTCCGGCTTGAGTATTGCCAGTGCGCTCAATAGTATCGTAACTCTGAGGAATTTTTCGAGGATATCGACCGACGCTGTTATTTTGTACTGGCCCATCCCGTAGAAGTAACCCTTTATAACAGCCGACAGAGGCACGAAAACGAGTGCCGGCGAAAGAGCCATAAGCGCTCCCGCCGATCGTGCATCGTGCACGATATATACTGCAACTATCCTGTTGAACACAAGCACGAGAACAGCTACGCTTATCGCCCATGCTGCCGTCAATGCAAAAACAGAGCTGAGGGTCCTGTTCAGGTTCCTGTATTCGCGGCGGTTCAGATAAATAGCAGATATTTTTGAAATCGCGGTGATTATACCGTCGCTGGTGACACAAAGCAAAAGGCCGTATACCGGCATAATGAGCCCATACAGCCCAAGACCCTCCGCACCCAGCTTCCTTGAAAGCATGATGGAAAAAACGAAGGCGATAGTGCCTGTGGCCATATTCGACAGCGTTAAAACAAAGGAATCCCTGTAAAACTTGTCTATATGACCCCAAATACGGGTCCTGATAAAATGTACTGCGGATAATCTTCTCATAAGTAAAAATTATTCAACAGAGAAGTCAATTATGAGGCATTTTTCATGTGTCGGTACAGCCCCCTGAAGTCCGGATTTGTTGCCGAATCCATTAGATAAGCCGACACATCTGACCCTTCGATCCTGTTCCTGTTAAGCGCTCTGATAAAAAAGTCCACATCCCCTCTTCCTATACCGTGCCCGAAGTAGCTTCCGTCCCCCAGATCGATTATGTTCTCTCCCTGCCATTCCGGAGTGAGGGGATCCCCGTCGGGGTTATTCACAGATCTGCAGTCGCCGGGGAAATAATCGGGAAGGCCTCTGTATGTACCAACATTGATAAGATCGTCCATGTCCTGACAGTTCATCAGAATGATCCTGTCAAATGTACGGTCGAACAGATCACGTCCGTATGTATCCAGGATAGCTTTATAGTATATTATCATTATTGCTGTTGCGCATTCGGTTGCGTACAGGCGGGTGTTCGTGAAAATATCATCGACTGCCTCCGAAGGCTTTGCATCCGGCCTCAGTACGAAGCCTCCGTCAGGCCTTCTTATCCAATAATTTTCGTTGCACCTTGATTCCTGGAATATAGCAAATGCAAACCTGGCTCTGTAAAGTGCCAGTGAGGCATTGATAATGTGCCTTCTCAGCCTGGTCTCGAATTGCAGTTCTTCAGGAGAAGAATATACATAAACATGGCTGCTGTCAGCCAGCTTTCTTATGAACTTGTACTCCGGACTGCCTCGCCGGTATTGCGCCAGGATGTTCTGCAGATCGGTGTCTTCATTAATAAAGCGTATCATGCCGATCCCCTCCCAAAAGACACGGTGCAGAATATCGGACGACCGCACATCTGCATGCTTTCGTCTGTAAAACAGATATATGGCAGGTTTTCTGAAAGCCATTTTACCGCCCTGAAGTATAAAGCCGAGCCGGTTGTGTTATTGGCATCATATGTATTATTTGAGCCGGATATATTATCATAACCGGATGCATTATTAACGCTATATATACTATTTGAACCGGATGTATTATCAGAGCCGTCAAGTCCCGGAATAAAACGCAGCAGCTTCTTTGCAAGACTGATATCGCTGATGTTTTCCGAGTTGAGCTTTTGGGCCAGCAGATAAAGGCTTTCCGGATCCCGGGCCTTGAAGAAAGCCCATACCAGGTTGTGTATAAGAAGTCCGTTCCTGTGCCTGTCGAATATGATATCTGCCAATGCAGGAAGCACCGACCTGTCCCTGAACTCTCCGAGAAGCATTGCCGTACATCGTTCCATCAGCAGTTCATAACCGCCTTCGGAGATGTCGGGGTCCCACCCTGTTTCAACGATCCACTTAAGGGAAGCCGGGAGGATGCCTGAATCAGAACGCAGCATTTTCCTGATCCCGGCGCGTTTTTGCGCAGTCATGCCTCCATGTGCACTGATCCTGTCTGTTCCCGGCAAACCGGCCTTGCCCACTATTGGTGAACCGATTCTGCCAGTTGCCGGCAAACCAACCCTGTCAGCTCCCGATGAAACAGTCCTGCCTGCTCTCTGCGGATTGTCCGATATTGTCCCCGACAGTTCGTCGGACAACATAAGGGCCCCTTTGTACAAAGGGTTCAGATCGTCCTGGAGATGGCAGGCATATATGCCGGACTTCAGAAGATAAAGCGAATAAAAGCGAAGGTGCCTGTCGTTCAGCAGTTCAAGCAGCCTTCTGCGTTCTGTGTGGTATAGGTCGTTAAAATAATTTCTAAGACTCTCCGGACCATTGCTTATCCTTATGTTATCAAGCAAGGAAACCGGTCCTCCGGTCATACGCTGCAGCCCCCTTCACGATCGTCATGTCCGCCGCCGGTCTTTCATATCCTCTGCTGCAGCTCTGCCAATCTGTCCTTTATTACAGGGTCCGTGCCATGTTCCAGCCCAAGTTTCACCGCTCTTGAGGCATTTACTCTGTCGCCTGTGCCAAGGAAGGTGCCTGCCAGATTGTACCAGGCTGCCGTATCATTGGGATCCTGTCTGAGTTTCCTGATATAGTACGGTAATACCTTTGCAGCAAGATAACGCGTCTTGTCAAGCTGCTCAAGGTCGATGCCGTTCCAGCGGACCAGTTCTATATCATAGATGCCCGGAGAAGTTTCATGCCATAAAGCGGCTGAATCTCTTGCTGAGCCTGACTGGCCGGATCTCTTGAGAAGCTCGATCTTGTCATAGCTCTTGCTGAATATTTTCCGGGTATCTCCTTCCTTCACCGAAAACGCAAACAGCGTACGTCCCTGTTGGCCTGAGACGAGTCCGAGGAGAAGATTCTTTCTGCCTTCTCCGGTAATTGCGGCGCTGTTGCGGTAATGTATGCCAAAATACCCGGGACAGCTTACCTCAGCTAACTTGCACCACTGTACTTCATCTTTTTTCAGGACAAGTGTTCTGATGCCTTCGCCTGTTACGTATGATGCGATCAATTCGCTGCGTCCGTCGCCGTCCAGATCGGCAAATTGGATCTCGGCCGAATCTTCAGGATATTGTGGCTTGACCAGCCTTGCACCAGGCGGCAGAAAACCGTTTACGACATTGTTGTAATCTATTTTTTCAGGCTTGGCTGTAAGTTGTGCAACGGCATTATTGAATCCTTTTATGATCGATTCCACCGGTCTTTTCAAATCGTTCAGCTTCGGCAGTTCTATTGCCGGCAGTTTTCTCAATGACGGCAGTATGCCTTTTCTGAACTGATCCGATTTTACCAGGCCGGCGTAATAATTGACGCTTCTTCGGACCAGCCTGTCAAGGACTTCAAGCCCTGAGCCTTTCGGCAGCTGCATATCGATGACCCCTTTATATATTTATTACTTCTATATTCTATGCAGCAGCGCCAAAAACGTTAAACATATTGGACTTATGCAGTTTCTTTACATTTCGGGAAAAATAAGATAGTATAATATTGTAACAAATTACAACATTTTTTTCGGGAGGTATGGTAATGAGCAACAGCCGGCCAACGATTCTAGTTTGCGATGATTCTCTGCTGGTCAGGAAAAAAATGAAGGATTGCCTTTCGGAACTCGGTGATTTCAACATTGTTGAAGCATCGACCGGACAGAGCTCCATTGAAATGTTCAAGCAGCAGAACCCGGATCTTGTTTTCCTTGATATCGTCATGCCTGATAAAAATGGTATCGAGGCTTTACAGGAAATGATGGCTCTTAAAAAGGATGTCAAGATCGTTATGTTGACATCTTCGGGAACGAAATCACACCTCAAGGCAGCAATGGAAGCCGGCGCATCAGACTTTATCCAAAAACCCTGGGAAAAATCGCAGATAGAACATATCATAAATAATATCTTCTGATAAGGAGCGTGAATTATGTTTAACCAATACTTCGGAAATTTCCTGCTGAACAAAGGCTATATCAAACCGGAGCAATTGACGGATGCTCTCGAATATCAGAGGTCGGTACATCTGAAACTCGGCGTTATAGCCATCAATGCCGGCTATATGACGCCCTCTCAGGTTGAACAGATTCACAGCATGCAGAAAAAAGCAGACAAGAGATTCGGCGAGCTTGCAGTAGAGTGCGGATATATTACGGAGGCACAACTGAATGATATGCTGGCCGTACAGAAGCAAGGCCATCTGATGCTCGGGCAGGCCCTCATCGACAGGAAGCACCTCACCATGGAACAATTGCAGGAGGCATTGGACAACTATAAAAAGGAAAGCGGCATGTCCACAAGGCAGTATAATGTCGTAGGGAAGGATGATTCGGAGCAGATCGGACAAGTTTTCCATAATTACGGTGAGATACTGCTTGGCAAAATGTACAGTGACTATGTAACATTGCTTATAAGGAACATGATACGCTTTATAGATGAAACCCCGACTGTAGAGATAAGCCAGATCGAAACCGACCTTGCCGCGCAATGGTATACATGGCAGGACATCGTTGGCAAGATAGACATACATACGGCAATAGCCTGCGATAAGGATGCATTCGTAACATTTGCAGCCCAATTCGCCAAGGAGGACATTAACGAGCCTGATGAACTGGCGCAGGCATCAGTAGGCGAGTTCCTCAATCTGCACAACGGGATATTCCTTGTGAATCTGTCCAATAACGGCGTGGAGCTTGAGATGCAGCCGCAGCAGGTAAAGGAGAACTATACGTATAAGAATCCCGGCAAGGCTTATGTTGTGACCTGCCATTTCACATGGGGCAGGATCGATGTTGTTCTGGCATAGCAAGCAATAATTGTATATTAAAAGACGAGCGTCAGCGCTCGTCTTTTTTATGTATATACCACTGTTTTGAACCTGTTAAGTTATTTTATCCTGAATGCTCTGTAGGTCGCCTGCTGCAGGTTGATCCTGAAGCGGGTCGTGTCGCCGACCGTTACTCCCTTTATGGTATCTCCGGTCACAAGATCCTGCAGTCTGGCATCCTGTTTATCTACGACTACATCTGCGACCGTAGGATAGGGAAGGAAGCTTTCCATGACGAACGTGTCATTGTCGTATGTGAACAGTCCAACATTAGCCTCGCCATCCAGCGTAACAGGAGCGGACTTCATGACGCTTCTGATCCTGTTCAGGACTTCCTTCGGGTAATTGTACAAATCCCCCTGATCTTCGGGGATCGTCAGAATGAACAGGCGGCCGTTGCCGTAATGCACTGCCGTGAGTACAGACAGGTTGTTGTTTGTAGCGAGCCCCTCCACCAGCGGCCAGACATCATTGGTGCACATGTTGAGCCATGGCAGCAGTATGGATCTGTCCGACGACGACACGCTGTCCATGGTCAGACCTATGTTTGAGAGTCCGTATCTGTTCACGAGAGCCTTGTTTCCGGTCCAGCGTATCGTCACAAGCTGTTCGAGGCCTTTACCTGCCATTGCCCTGACAAAGCCGGAGGTAATGATGACATCGCCGCCGTCCCGGAGGCTTTTTTCAATTTTTTCGATGATGTCGGGATCTTTGGCTGCGCTTTCGGTCAGGAACACTTTTTTATGCCCTTCCGGATAATATGGGTATGGCTCCAGCGGTATGCCAAGCATCCCAATGTAATTGTGCAGATAATCCTCGCCATTGGAATGATAAGGTATATAGCATGCTGTACCCGTGGGATTGCCGAGCTCGCCGAGGAATCCGTCCAGCGTTTCGTAGGCATAACCGGCCAGGGGAGTGAAGATGCTGAACCGATGATCCAGCAAGGCTCCGAGACAAAACAGCGTTACCTCGCGCGGCTTTGAGAACAGTGTAAGATATGCCTGCTCGATATAGTAATTCAGGTTGCCCCTGCAGTCGAACGGATCGAACCATCCGCCTCCGTTCCTTCCCGGAGCGATGTTTTCGAAATATCTCATAATGAAATAGCTCAGGTATCTTGGGAGGTGCTGCTGTGTATACAGAGGATCTCTTGTTTCGGTGCCGGTGTATATCATATCGAAAATACGGGGTTCATCCTCCAGATTGTAGCCTGTTTCCTGGAAGCATTCATACCAGTTGGGGAACTTCACGATCATATTCACTTCGGGGTTCACTTTTTTTGCCGGCTTGACGATCAGCTCCTCGGATACCTCCTTCATTTGCTGCAGCCGGAACTCGGACCAGCTCCTGTTTCCCTTTGCCTTTATGCAGGCTTCGCATTTGCAGTTGGTAAAGAAGAAGTCGTCAAGTATGATCTCGTCAAATATTGATGCGGTCATCTCAGATACCGCCTTTATCTTTTCCCTGTGATCGTCGGTGGAGTAGCACAGCGACGTGAAGCCGTACCCGTGATGTCTTGAATCAGATGTGGTGATGCCTCCGGAAACCTTTATCCCTTTGTTTTCGAAGTACTTCTTCAGAAGGAGCAGCTTTTCGCGTTCGATATACTCAAAGCTTCTGAAGGTCTCAAGGTAAATCTTGTCGATGTGCACATGCTTTTCGATAAATTCGAATCTTCTTTCAAACTCGTGCAGATCCGAGATGGCATTGAGGTTGCCTACCGGTGCGTAAAGTGCCGATATGAAATTCCTGTATCTCATGATGCTCCCCTCCCGAATGGTTTTTATGCCTGTCAGGCAGTTTTTCTGATTTTATGACTTCTTAATGATCCCTTTTGATATATTGCGGTTCTATGACCGATGATTATATATTATAA
>CAZQUQ010000070.1:0-13987 GCA_964596445.1 uncultured Oscillospiraceae bacterium | reverse complement strand
TTTAATGCTTAAATATGCCATTTTTTAGGTGCAGAGCTGCAATATCGCAATAAAGCATCGCAGCTTGCGTCAATATCAGGCCGCACACATCCGGAGGTTCTCCGGTTCATCTGAGCTCATTGAAGAAGCCGGCCGGCACATAGGTACTGTTGTTGACGATCACAGCCGCAGCACCAAGGCTCAGTTTATTTCCCTTATATTCGTACTCGTCCGAGCCTATTTTCAGCAAAATGTCCTTGCCCAGAGCAACACTTCTGTCTGCTCCGTTCCAGACGACCTCATACCCAAGCTTCTCGGCAATGGCCCGAACCGGCACCATCCGTACCCCTGACTCGTTTACGAAGGCTGCGGGAGCTTCTATCCTGCTTCCGTTCACAAAAATGTCCTTACCGGATACTCTGACTTTCGAAATTGCTTCATCATCCTGCAATACGCCGTTTTTATATCTGTCCAGTACGATTACCTTGTCGGGCGTCGTTCGAGCCGGTATGCTTTTTGTCGCTGTCCGGTAAACAACGACCAGCACCTTGTCTGTAAGCAATCCTTCATACCTGGTGCCATCTTCTCTGAGTATGCTTTCAACTTCAGAAATATTGATCAGCTTTAGCATGTTGTCTGTACTGACAAATTCTTTATCGAATCTGTCCGCCTTAACGTTCCTGTCATCGTTCTCGACTACGACGACATATGCTTTGTACTGCGGCGGGTAGATCATGATCATCATCGCATTGGCATCATAATATGCCGTAATCTCCGAACCGACCTTGATTTCTTCATCATCGAGTATGAAGGTATCACTGTCGATTATGATGTGGGCCGGCTCCCCGTCTCTGCTTTCAACAGATACGAATTTGGCACCGTCTATCGTACTGTGATCCGAAATATCCTTTACAGTTCCTCTGAAAGATCTGAAAACAAGCTTCTGCATTTCATCGGATCCCTTGTCTTCCGCGGCATCCAGCTCTGCTGCCAAAATAGGCATCGTTGCCGAAACCGGAATTGTTGATAAAGCAGGCGCCTTCACCGAAACCGGCACTGTTGCCTCATCCGATGGAATGAAATTACCTGAGGCGGCAAAGGCTGTTACTGTGGAAATTGTCATGACAGCGGCAGATAATATGCTCGCAGCGATTCTTTTGGTTTTCATGTTATCTCTTCTCCTTTTGGCTTTTCATCTATTTATATAATAGACGTAACATTTGCCAAAAGCGTTGCATTATTTTGTATGATTTTGCATTATCTCCATCGCTGTCATGTTCCGGACAAGTGTACCAATGTACCAGTGCATCAGTGAATAATGTATCAGCACGCTCAATATATCGGTACGCACTTTACGTCAGTAAATCCAGTACATCAGTACCCCAGTTCTTCGCCGACAATTATAACTTTTATACGGCCCTTGACCCTCTGGTATCCTGATACGACATAGCTGCAGCAAATACGCCCCGGGCTGCTGCAGCCGGATGCCATACCATCCCCGCCTGTCTGCAGTGACATGCATTCGCCCTTCGTGCTGCAGTATGTCTGACACGAGAGCCTCACTACATTGGCCGGCGCTGCGATCTTTTTCACCCTTTTTACCGCATCGTCTATATTGGCGACTATTTTGTTATACCCGGCTATGATGATCACAGATTTGGGGCCAAAGCATATGGCCGCCACCCTGTTGCTGTTACCGTCGACATTGTACAGCTCTCCGTTCTCGGTGATAGCATTTGAACTGCAAATGTATGTATCTGCAGAAAAGGTCTCTCTGTGCAGTTTGTCGATATCCTCCCGGGACATGCCTTCCTTGTAGCGGTCCAGAAAGTTATACCTGCCAGAACGGAGAAGTTCCAGCACTCCGCATTCGGCAATAGTCATAGAGCCACCGACAGCTACCGTCTCGCCGTCCTTCATCAATTCGACCACTTTAGCCAGCACATCAGAAGCAGACTTGACATAAAATCCTTGCATATTGTTTTTCTCAAGGTTGCTGATCGTTTTCTCGATTCTTTTTTCAATAATTGTTCTGAGATTGTTGTCCATGATAATACCACTCCCTCCTGAGCACTTATATGCCAATGATTGTTGTAATGTTTGACCGGTTTTACAGCATGTGTGATGACTTCATCCTCAACTGCGGACTAATGCCAAATGCGGCTGTTGACAATATTATATCAGATTTTTTTCTGCTCATAAATGTAGACATTACATCGCATTTACCGTATATATTATGGGTGGTGAAAGTATGAACCGTTTCATATCAATAATCAGTAAATTGAAATATCTGGGCCTCCTCGGTCTGCCGATGTTTTTCTCGGATGCTGTAGTCTGGCGTTACTTCTGGCTGTTCTGGATCTTCGGCATCATCGAGATCATTTTGACCTGGCAGCCTGTGATTCAGGCATTGTACCAACTGGTATCGATACCTTATATTTATATTACGCATGGCATCAGTCTCCCTGACATAAATACGCACAAAAGCAAGATAAGCTATTCCCTCCCGTTCAAAGGGCGCTGGACAGCCGTCAATGGCGGCGTGGATGAAAAATCATCCCATTCATGGGGCATCCCGACACAGCGTTATGCTTATGACTTTATTATAATCGATGAAAACGGCAAAAGCTGTTCAGGAGATCCAACAAAGCTTGAAAATTATTACTGCTATGGCAAGGAAGTACTCGCGCCGGCAGATGGGGTCGTTGTCGCACTCAAGGACAACTGTGCCGATTCGAAGGCATTCGGCAATGGTAAAACAGATCCCAATATAAAAGACATCCGCGGAAACTACATAGTAATAAAGCACGCTGACAGAGAATACAGTGTTGTGGCACATCTAATGCCATGCAGCATAAAGGTGAAAAGGGGTCAGCATGTAAAGCGCGGCGAGTACATAGCCTGCTGCGGCAATTCAGGAAATACGTCGGAACCCCATGTCCATTTTCAGGTTCAGGACGGCAAAAGCTTCTTTGCATCGGCAGGCCTTCCGGTGATATTTGACGGGATAAAAACAGGTATTACAGAAAACTACGATATACTCGATTCCAGAGACACATATACCCCCAGTGAAGACGGACAGCCTTACGTCCACCGCGGCCAGCATGTGGAATCAATATAATGGGCTATTGCGTGGAGTAAATTTACACATCAATATGTGGAGTAAATATAGCAGAGCGATGTTATATTCATAACTGGAATACGTTGTTTATAAAGACAGAAAACAGGTAAATATATAAGCAGCAGCATAATTGGACCGTACATGCAGTGATACTGAGTCATACTCTTGTATGGCAAACCAGTCGCCAATGTGGATGAACCAGTCGTCAATGGGTTAACGCTATATTGGATTGCGAATAAATTGTCAGCGCCACCTTTGGCAGTACCATACACACAGTATCCTGTATAGGTCGGCACCAACTTAACATAGAATTTTTAGTGATCGGAGGATCGAATATGGGAAAATTAAAATTAGCATTTATATACTATAGTTCCAACGGAACAAACTACCAAATGGCCAAGTGGGCAGCTGAAGCTGGCGCAGATGCCGGGGCTGAAGTGCGCCTGCTGAAGGTCCGCGAGTTGGCTCCGGACGAGGCAATAAACTCAAACCCTGCATGGAAAGCACATGTGGAAGCCACAAAGGATGTAAGGGAAGCCGGACCCGATGACCTCGACTGGGCTGACGCATTCATCTTCAGTATACCGACACGATTCGGCAATCTGCCGTCCCAGATGAAGCAATTTATCGACATAATGGGCGGTTTGTGGGCAAAAGGCGCACTGGTCAACAAGGTTGTCAGCGCCATGTCGTCGGCTCAAAACCCGCATGGCGGTCAGGAGGCGACAATACTCAGCCTTTACACATCGATGATGCACTGGGGCGCGATAATCGTACCTCCCGGATTCACAAATGCCGCAGTCTTCAAGGCAGGCGGCAACCCGTACGGAACATCCGTCACCCAGGGACAGGACGGCAAAATGGTCGAGGATGTTAAGGATGCAGTAATGCATCAGGCAAAGAGGACGGTTGAAGTTGCATATTGGCTGAAAAAAGGCCGGGAAGAAAACTGAGAAACCTCGGATCTGAGTAAGCAGCCGGGATTTGAATGGTTTATACATAAACCAGAAAAGCTTAAGCATGTATGGAAGCAGCTAAATCATAATATGGAAAACAGCTTGTTCGTGACATGGAAAGCGGACCATCTATGACATATCAAACGGCTTGGATGATGTAATATCATGACTCCAAGCCGTTTGATATTTAAGCCGTTACTGGCCGCTAAGCTTCGAAAGCTACACAATCAGAAAACTCTGCTTATGCACTCTGTATCATAGTTCACCATTGTTTCGCAGTTAAAATCTGTCTGTCATTACATCTCTGCTTCAAAGTTTAACTCTGTCTGACAGGCCAGCTCTGTTTCGCTGGTCAATGCGCCAAGTGCCGCATGTTACCGCATGAGCGTTGCTGCCCTGTCCACAAGTTCAAGGAAGTTCGCCCTGTACTCCCCGGCATCTTTTCCGATCGCCCTTTGTGCCCGTTGTTTCACGTTTGCGAAGGACGATTCTCCTTTATACTGTGAATCCCTAAGAAGCATGCCGAACTCAATGACCGCTGCGGCAAACATGAAATTATCGGATGGCTCATCTGTAATATAACTGTCGGTAACAGTATGAACGATCTTGCTGCTCGTGTCAGAATCGGGCTCCTTATACCTTAGCCGCACCTCCATCCATTCATTCAGCCATTCCTGGCGCATTTCATTGGTTTGGTACTTGAGCTGCGGCACATCGGCTGTTTCACCGTCCTTATACGGAACGATCTCATAGAAGGCTATAACATTATGACCGGCACCGATTTCACCTGCATCTTTTGTATCGTCGTCGAAATCCTCATTGCGAAGGCTCCTGTTTTCATAACCAATGAGCCGGTATTCCTTTACCTTTGCAGGATTGAACTCGACCTGTATTTTGACATCCTTTGCGATAGTCAGAAGAGTACCTCCCATTTCATTGACAAGTACCTTTTTCGCCTCCATAAGGCTGTCGATATAGGCATAATTGCCGTTACCCTTGTCTGCCAGCGCTTCCATCTTGTTATCCTTGATATTTCCAGTGCCAAAGCCCAATACGCTGAGGAATATCCCTTCCTTCCTCTTCTTTTCTATCATTCTGGTAAGCTCGCCTTCACTGCTGACACCGACATTGAAATCGCCGTCGGTAGCCCGTATCACACGGGTATTACCGCCGCTTATGAAATTTTCTTTCGCTATCTTATATGCAAGCTCTATACCGGCGCCACCTGCTGTGGATCCACCCGCTTCCAGCGCGTCCAGAGCTGCCAGTATCTTCTCCTTCTCATCGCCGCGGGCACCTTCGAGAACAACGCCGGAAGCGCCTGCATATACCACGATTGAAACTTTGTCGTTCTCTCCAAGCTGCTCCACAAGGAGTTTGAAGGAGGATTTGAGCAGCGGCAGCTTCCTCGGATGTTCCATCGAGCCTGAAACGTCGAGCAGAAAGACCAGGTTTGATTTTGGAAGATCCTTGTTATCTACCTTTTTGCCCTGCAATGCGATCATGGCAAGATAATTTTGATTATTCCAGGGGCACCGGGCCAATTCGGTCGTTACTGAGAACGGTACTTCTCCGGCAGGCTCAGGCAGGTCATAGGAAAAGTAATTGACCATCTCTTCGATCCTGACAGCATCTGCGGGCGGAAGGTATCCATCCTCCAGGAATCGCCTGACATTGCTGTAGGAAGCTGTGTCGACGTCGATGGAGAAAGTGGACAGCGGTGACATGCTAACATTTAAAAACCTGTTCTCAACAATAGAATTATACTCCTCGGTGTTGAAGTCAATGCTATCTCCCGGTATTATCGGGAATAACCCGCTGTCTTGCTGTACGCCTGTTTTCTGCGCCATTCCAGCTGCAGCATCGAAAGCTGTCGATTTAGTCAATGCACTTGCTGTCGCTTGATTCTCAGCTTTAGACATGCTGTCGGCGGGACTGGTCGTAGGTGTGTTTGAACTACTGGTTCCATCGGTTGTGGGTGCATTTGAACTGCTTGTGATGTCGGCTGCAGTTTCGGACGCACTGTCCGCATAACTTGTTGCAGGTGCATTTGCGCTGCTGGTGTTGCCGACTGCAGGTGCATTTGCGCTGCTGGTGTTGCCAGTTACAGGCGCGTTGCTTTCCGTTGCCTTATCCGCCTGCTTTGAACCACATGCCGTCATAGTCAAAGCCATAGCTGCGCATAGCAATGTCGCTAATAAAGCCATTCCTCTCCTTTTCATTTCTGTTTCCTCCTTTTTATACTATCTATCTTTATGTAATAGATTAGATTGGATGAATAGTATAAAAGTTCCATATGATCACAGGAGGATAGTGCCTATGCCTATGCCTATGCCTATGCCTATGCAAATACAAGTACATAAACATACACTTGCACTTGCACATAAGCATAAACATTCACTTACACTTACACTTACACTTGCACATGTACATGCATATGCATATAAATCATGGCTAAATTTGCAGCCTCGTTTGTAAAATGCTGCATCGGTATTTAGCAGACTGTTCTTTGAATCTTTTATAGACCGTCTTTGAATCTATTTATGGACTGTTCTTTGAATCTTTTATAGATAAATCGAAGCACTTTCAGCAGCAAAAGCCCAAGCATACCGCCCATAACATTAAGTATCAGATCATCAACATCTGCTGCGCCGACAGCCATTACATACTGCGTGATCTCGATCACTAGTGAAACCCCCAGCGAAGCAATGGCTATACTAACAAACCTGTCGGTTTTTCTCCATACCAGCGGCAGCAAAAATCCCTGCGGTACAAAAGCGGCTATATTTCCAAGCAAGTTCGTCATAATTATTCTGTTGCTGATATTGGCGTTCATATAGAGAAGTATGGTCCTGAACGGCATCACATTCATGCTGCGGTAGAATGAACTGCGCATGTAGTCATGGCTGAACAGAGTAAGATAGACCAGTAACGTCAGATACATTATCAAGAGAATGACAGATACTCCTTTGTAAAACCGTTTCATAAGTACATGCTCCTGAGAAATGCCGACCCTGCGGCTGTTTTAAAATACTTCCGCTCGATGCTCTCTATATGTTCCGGTTTTGCATCGTCTTCATATATATTGACGAGAAAATCTGCTTCAACAAGGATCTGAAAATCGATTCCGTCGATTTTTCCATATGAATGATGGTTTCCGATCAAATAACATACCCTGTCGACAAACTCATCACTCAAGCCAAATCCCTGCAGCAGGCAGCGAGCCACCGGCGGACCTTCGATTTCCTGATACTTCCCTGCCGACGATGAGTATTTCCTTTCGCTTTCCTTTATACCGATATCATGGAGGATAGCAGCCGTCTCAAGTATAGTCAACTCGTCTCCGGCTACGCTTTCCAGTTCGCCTATACTTTTTGCAAACCCATATACCTTTATCGCATGGTTTATCCTTCTGACATCTCCGTCAAAGTATTCTATCATCTTTTTCATAACAGCGCCCGCTATGTTATCCATGAGCTCCACCTCTTTCTCCGGCTTGAAATAAATAATACCACAATAATCCAAATGTATAAACAAATTCATCGTACAAAGTGCAGAGGGTTCAAATGCAAAGTAATTCAGCAAGCCATCGAGTTAAAGATGAGTTCACTTTTAGCCACTGGTTCGATTAATTTTCAAGTTTCTTTGCTGTTGTTGCTGTACCGTTTTTCAACTTTTGGGCACATTTCCCTTGTTTACTACGATTTTTTCTTCTAGTCTGTACCGTTTTTCAACTTTTGGGCGCTTAATCGCTATATTTTTCCATACTCTCATGTGATAATTAACGTTTTTCCAGTGTTATGTTAACTTGGATGCTATAAAAAATATTTCTTGTCTGCTTTATTGCCCAATACTTGAAATTCGGTACAGATTTTCATACTATATCTATATGAAAGGATACATTAGTGGATTATCTGCCGCCAAAATTTGGAATATCCCATACCTTGATACTGTTATCGGTAACACGATCATAGAATCTGATGGCATCGTTAACAGGAAATGTAATAGTACCAGTAAAAAGAAGCTTGATTGTGCCAGTATGAAGGATCCTGATAGCACTGGTATTATGAAGCATGATAATGCCGGTATGAAGACGCTTGATGGTTCTGGTATTGCAGAACATGATTGTTCTGGTATTACAGAGCTTGAAGATTCCAATATCGAAGAACCTGATAATACTGAAATTACAGTTCTCAATTATAATGCCCGATTTCGCATAAACGGGAAAAAAGTCCGTTCGAAAGAGCTGCCTCTTCCCAACGGCGCAATTAAAATTGTAGCCGGCAATAAGGTAGCATCACCCGAATTAGTGTTTTTGGAACTTGCATGTAAACTAAGCATACACCGCCTCATCCTATTAGGTCTGCAGCTGTGTTCACATAAGTCTGGCTCCCCCTCAGAGGCAATTACCACCAAGCAAAAGCTTAATAAGTTTCTAGCAAAGACTGCATGGCACCGTGGACATCGTAAAGCAATCAGAGCCGTGAAATATGTTGAAAATGGTTCCAGATCAATTATGGAATCGCTATCCTATATGATGCTTTGCCTGCCTTACGCTCTTGGAGGCTACGGACTCAGCGGCGCAGTATTCAATTATGAGATAAAGATTGGCAATGAAGCATTTTTGCGATTAGCTCAAGACCGTTGCTTTATTGATCTGTATTACAAGCATGCAAAACTGGGAGTTGAATACGACAGTTTCGCCCATCACAACAGCCCCTCAGAACAAGCCAAGGATGCAATTCGGTCATCCGTCCAGAAAAGACAGTGTAAAGAAACAATGCATTTAAGTACTGTACAGCTATATGACAGGAAAGCCTCCAAGGACTTTGCATACAATCTCGCATCCCATCTGGGTAAACGCATACATATACGCACAAAAAAGTTTGAAAAGATGCACATGCTGATAAGAGAACTTTTGCCTACGGTCAGACCTGGTAACGAGACATGACATACTCAATGCCGTCAATGGCTCCAAACTTGTTAATATAACATATCAATTTTTCTGCAGGAGAAAATGCAATTATTTCAGCTGGTCAGCAAATTCATCCGGCTATTTGGATTCAGAAGAGCAAAAGTATACAGCAGCGTCATAAAGGAGTTATGCAGGAGCCATAAAGGAGTTATGCAGGAGCCATAAAGGCGACATACAGACGTTATACAGGCTTCATACACTATTTCGAACCCAGATCTGCTGTTTTATGGTATAATTAAAATGTAATAAGATAACAGAATCGGGGTGAGATAAATGAAGATATACAAGCTTATGAAAAGCAACTTCATGACGATCCGTCAGGATGAAACCATCGAGGCTGCTCTTGAAAAAATGAGCTCCATGAAGGTGAACGGCGCTCCCGTTGTCGACAGCACAGGCAAACTGGTCGGCATGATCGTAAAAGCTGATATCTACAGATTTTTAACTACTCCCGGTCATATTGACAAATGTCCCGTCGAATGGGTAATGACAAAAAAGGTTATCTCAGTATCCGTGGACGATGATTTGTTAACCGCTGCAAGAAAACTAAGAGACAATAACATAATAGCAATGCCAGTATTGGATGACGAAACTGTCAGGGGCATGATCAGCATTGAAGACATACTCGACTTCTATATAAACTCATAAAAGACCGGGAAGGTCTTTTACTTATATTGAGGCCTTTCTGCTGCCGCCTCTCATATCTCGACTGATTCGCACCTAATGCTGCCTCCTGGTGCCTCCTGATGCCCCTCTTTCTGAAAGTCCTCATGATGTCGGCTCATGATAGCGTCTCATAGCATTGACCTGCAACATCGCCTCGCGATGACACCTTTTAATGTCATCCTCTTCCCGACACTCCACTTCGGATGCCGCCCTACTCCAGACACCCTACTTCTGATACCGTCTTCCCCAGATGCCACCCCCTTCCCGACACTCTACTCCTGATATCGCCCCATCCTGAAGTCGCATTCCCAATCCCATCCCTCCTCTAAACGCCGTTGTCCTCCCGACACTTCAATTTAACCGTATTTGCCGAATTCTATTCAAATTGTCCAATTGTGTTTAGCAACTTACATTTCGATAAACATCTGTCTGTTGAATTTTAATCATAATGTATTTAATCTATATATGTGATTATTTTTCAACACCGTGTATAATTTCAGGGAGGACTTTATGGATTTTTTCTCACAAAGGGTGATCAAACACAAAAAGAGTATCATGGCAATATTCCTGATAGTTGCCGTAGTCTGTGCCGTACTTGCATTACTGGTATCCGTCAATTACGACATGGTGCAGTACCTGCCAAAGGACGCACAGTCTACAACAGCGATCGATATATTGTCAGATGAATTCGGGGGCAAGATACCCAATGCAAGGGTCATGCTCACCGACGTTTCTATACATGTAGCGCTGGAATATAAAGAGAAGCTGGCGTCAATAGATGGAGTCACATCTGTCGACTGGCTTGATGATGTAACAGGTCTGGATGTGCTCAAAACGACTCCGCTTGAGTTCCTGGATGCATCGGTCCTGGAAAATTACTACAAGGACAATAACGCACTTATATCGCTGACTATAGATAGCGGAAAAGTAAGCAGCGCAGTCGACGAGATCCGGCAGCTGATAGGCGAGCACAACGCTGTCGCCGGAGAAGCTGTCAATATGGCGCAGACTCAGTCGATGTCGGTTACAGAAGTGCTCAATGCAATGGCGCTGCTTCTTCCTATAATCATAATCATATTGATACTTTCCACCGATTCCTGGGTTGAACCCGCATTGTTCCTGGCAAGCATAGGTATCGCAGTAGTCATTAATATGGGGACCAACATCATTTTCGGCGAAATATCCTTCATCACGCTGACGGTCAGCCCTGTCCTGCAGCTTGCCGTATCGCTGGACTACGCGATCTTCCTGCTCCACAGCTTCAACAGCCACCGGCAGGCGCATGAGCCAGCCAAAGCAATGATGCTGGCTATAAAGGAAGCCTTTCCGTCGGTGGCGGCAAGCGCAGCCACAACAGTAATTGGTTTTGCGGCGTTGCTGCTGATGCGTTTCACTATCGGTGCAGATCTCGGACTGAATTTGCTTAAGGGAGTAATGCTCAGCTTCATCTCAGTAATAGTGTTCCTGCCGGTATTGACAATGAGCCTTTACAAACTCATCGACAAAACCAGGCACCGCAAGCTCATACCGAGCCTTAAGAAAACAGGCGGCTGGCTGATGAAGGTAAGGATACCCTTCCTGATCCTGGCTCTGATTATCGCGGTCCCATGTTTCCTTGCCCAGTCCAAAGCAACGTTCTCATACGGCACCGGAAGCATAGCAAGCGCTTCCCGGGCAGGTAAGGATGCCGCCCTGATCGAAGAAAATTTCGGCAGTGAAAACACTCTGGTACTGCTGGTACCGCGCGAAAATGCCGGAAAGGAATCCGAGCTGTGTGACGAGTTGACAGATATCCCCCACATAACTAATGTCATTTCCTATGTAACTGCAGTCGGAGCAGAGATACCGCCTGAATTCGTCCCCGCGGAAGCTGCAGAACAGTTTTATTCTGAACATTATGCAAGGGTCATCCTATATACCGACACGGAGGAGGAAGGCGATGCTGCCTTTGATACTGTCCGGACCGTCATGGAAACCGCGGATAAATATTATGACACATATTATCTTGCCGGACAGAGCGCTACGCTGTACGACATGAAACAAGTCGTTGCAGCAGACACGCAGCGCATCAACCTGGCAGCAATTGCAGGCATATTCGTTGTACTGCTCATAACGTTCCGTTCGCCTGTGCTGCCGCTGTTTTTGATTTTCTCCATCGAAAACGCGATATGGATCAGCCTCTCCTTCCCCTACTTTGCAGAAAAGCCATTGAGTTTCATCGGATACCTGATAATCAGTACGGTGCAGCTTGGAGCAACAGTGGACTACGCCATTTTATTCACCAATGCATATATGAACAACCGAAAGACCTTGCCGAAAAAGGAAGCCATGAAAGCAGCCATAGGAGACAATCTTATATCGATACTGACATCTGCTGTCATCCTTGCCACAGCGGGCTTTGCACTGGCATTTACAGCTTCGAACCCGATCATATCGGATCTGGGAACACTGCTTGGCAGAGGCGCGCTGCTGTCGCTGGGCATGGTGTCGCTTGTACTGCCGGCATTTCTGGTGTTGTTTGACAAGGTCATCAAGAAAACCACAATAAAAGCAGATTTCATCGATTGATATAAGGAGCGTGCATAAAATGAAAAAAATAATATCTGTATTACTGATAACATTATTACTGTTTGCATCCGGGATCCCGATTTTTTCCGAAAGTACTCCGTCTCAGGCCGACGGCGCCATGTCCCAGGCTAACGCTGCCTCTGCTCAGGCCGGCGGCGCTCCGTCACCAAAGGAGGAGGTTGTGTACGGCATCCTCGGTCCTGACGGCAGCATTGAAAACCTATATGTCGTGAATATCTTCAGCGGCGGTCCGATAACCGATTATGGCAGCTACAGTGAAGTACGCAACCTGACGACTTCTGAAAAGCTCCAGAAAAACGGCGACCAGATAACTGCATCTGCCAGTGCCGACAGGTTCAGCTATCAGGGAACTCTTGAGAAAAAGGAACTGCCATGGGATATCGCAATACAGTATTATATCGACGGCAGCAAGGTATCCGCCGACGAGCTTGCCGGAAAAAGCGGCTCGCTGAAAATCGCCATATCGGTGAAACAGAACAGCAGCGTCAGCAAAACATTTTTCAATAATTATGCGCTGCAGATCACAGTAGCCCTGGACAGCAAGTTATGCTCCAATATCAAGGCCGACAATGCCACCATTGCCGAAGCAGGCGGCAAGAAGCAGCTTGCCTTTACAGTGCTGCCGGGGAGCGGCGCAGATATTTCCGTCACGGCTGACGTCCGGGATTTCGAAATGGATCCGATAACAATAAACGGAATAAAAATGGCCTTTGATATACCTGTTGACACAGGTGAGTTCACAGGGCAGTTATCTGAGCTGACCGATGCGGTCAAAAAGCTCGACGACGGTGCCGGTGAACTGGCAGGCGGCATCGCTCAGCTGGCAGACGGGATGCAGAAATACACCGATGGGCTGAAGGCCTTCAAAGACGGCCTCGGGCAGCTGGCCACAGGTGCCGGCAGGCTGGATGCCGGAGCTGCAGCGCTGAAAAACGGTCTCTCAGAACTGGCAAAGCAAAATGACCTCCTGACAGCTGGAGCTGCAGCCATGCAGCAGGCAGCCTTCGATGCCGCCAATGCTTCATTGGCCGGTATGGGCCTTGAACTTCCCCAGCTTACACCTGAAAACTACAGTACAGTATTATCCGCAATACCGGAGCTTGCCGCCGTAAAAAACCAACTGGACGGCGCAGTACAGTTCACGCAGGGTCTTCGGGCATACACACAGGGTGTGTCGCAGCTCGGGAAAGGCGCATCTGATCTGTCAAACGGCCTTGCGGAATTCAGCGCCTCATCCACACTGACGGCACAGTCCGCCAATGAGCTGTATAAAGCCGCCTCTGATTTGAACGAGGCTGTGAAACAGCTTAAGGACGGCCTTGCTGCATATAAGGACGGAACCAAGAAGCTGAAAGATGGAACTGCAGATATCGATTCAGAAATAGAAAAGCAAGTAGATGAAATACTTGGGAATATTACGGGCAGCGGCGACAAGACAATTTCCTTCGTATCGGAGAAAAACACCGATGTTTCCTCCGTCCAGTTCGTACTGAAAACGAAAGCGATAAGCATCCCAAAGGCTGAAAAGCCTGCGGCCGCCGAGCCTGTCAGACTCACCCTCTGGCAAAAGCTGCTCCGCTTATTCGGACTGTATAAATAACTATCCTTTTAGGGTGAGCTGTATAAATAGTATAAATAACTATCCTTTTATGGTGACAGGCACCGAAAAAGATAGTTATTACAGATGGATAATTGGATTCC
>CAZQUQ010000069.1:6490-14013 GCA_964596445.1 uncultured Oscillospiraceae bacterium | reverse complement strand
GGGACACCCCTCTGCAGGATGTATTTCTCAATTTGCTGAGGGATGTCCCTTACATCGTTTGTGGATGTATACGTAGTTTTCGCGGTTGCTCACAAATCTTATTACGCTTATCTCACTGCGAGGCTTGATTTGCCTGCCGCATCTCATACACATGAAGGAGGATGCACACATACAGGCGTCAGATACATCCGGCACTATCCCTTCGATTTTCTGCCAGCTTTTCCATCCGACCTTGCAAAGTCTTATCCTGTTATCATAATCGGCATAGACCCATCTGAGCAGCTTATGGAAATGGAAGGGATATCTTGTGTATTTTATATAGTGCCAGGGAAGCCCAAGCGTTTCGGTATACAACTCGAAGTTTTTTTCTACTATTTCCTGTATCCGTCCTGTGATCTGTGTCGAATACCATGGGTAACCCTTATCTCTGAGCCAGACTTTTAGTTTGTCGAACATGTAGCCTCTGCATATCTCGATCATTTCTCCCCTGGCTGGATCGAGGTTTTGGAGTGCTGCAGCGGTAATGTTCACGACCTCGTCGAGGTATGTTTTTTTCTTGAAATTATCTTTGTTATATAATTCTACAGGAATGATGTCAAAGTAATATTCATTTGTTTCAGGCCTGTATATTCCAATGCATGTCCCGCCGACAAAACTCCCGCTTCCGGCATCATCTATCTGAAGCATACTACCTCCGGGTATAAAACGCCGTATAAACTCTATAATTGTCTTTTCCTTGTGAAAAAATACGGGAGGATCACCTGATTGTAACTGCTGAAATTGCCGGGCGGTAATCGATACTCTTGATTTTTGGCCTGCCGGAATGTAATATTAAATAAAGATAGCAAATATTAGAAATACTGTTATACAGCAATCGGAGGATCGGATGGAAAGCAAAAGCTATGATCTTATCACAAGAATAGGCAGTATCAGGAAACTCAGCAAGGGACAGAAACGCATTGCTAACTTTATAACCAACCCCGATGATAAAGCGGCCTTCATGACTGCAGCAAAGCTTGGTGAGGCTGTCGGTGTAAGTGAATCGACCGTGGTAAGGTTTGCTATCGAATTGGGTTATGACGGCTACCCGAAAATGCAGAAGGTCCTCCAGGAAATGATCAAGAGCAAGCTTACGGCAGTTCAGAGGATCGAAGTCTCATCCAGCAGGATCAATGAGTACAACATTTTAAAAAGCGTATTGCAGTCCGATATGGAAAAAATCAAAATCACCATGGAGGAAATAAATAATGATGTGTTCAATGCAGTGGTGGAGTGCATACTGAATGCCAGGAAGATATATATCCTCGGAGTTCGGAGTTCTGCGCCGCTGGCCAGCTTTCTGGGATTTTACTTCAACCTGATATTCGACAATGTGAGATTGGTGCATACGACGAGTGTCAGCGAGATGTTTGAACAGATTATCAGGGCTTCCGAGGGAGATGTAGTCATCGGCATAAGCTTTCCCAGATACTCAAAGAGGACGACAAAAGCAATGCAGTTTGTAAAAAGCCAGGGTGCTAAGGTCATCGCCATCACGGACAGCATGGACTCGCCTCTGGCAGGCAGCGCCGACCATTGTCTTTGTGCAAGGAGCGATATGGCATCCTTCGTGGACTCGCTTGTCGCCCCACTGAGCGTAATAAACGCATTGATAGTTGCCTTGGGTATGAGAAGAAAAGAAAGCGTTTACAATATATTCGAGAAGCTTGAAAAAATATGGGACGAATATCAGGTATACGAGAAGTATGATATCGTGGAACCACACAGGAAGGTGGACTATTGAACAGAAAAGTAATAATTGTCGGGGCTGGAGCAGCCGGTCTGATGGCTGCCGGGAAAGCAGCGGAACGAGGCCTTGATGTTCAATTGCTTGAGAAAAATGACCGTGCCGGAAAAAAACTGAGGATATCCGGAAAGGGACGCTGCAATATTACGAATAACACTGATATCGAGGGGCTGATACGAAACATTCCCGGCAACGGGAATTTTTTATATTCTGCTTTTTACACCTTTTCGAATGAAGATCTGATGCAGTTCTTTCAGAGAGAAGGACTCGAGCTCAAGACGGAAAGGGGGAACAGGGTGTTTCCTGTATCCGATAAGGCTGCTGATGTTGTCGCACTATTGGTAAGATATGCTCAAAAGCAAGGAGCAAAAATCAGGTACAACTCGCAGGGCGAATCTGTAGAGGCCGCAGAGGGCGGTGTAAAGGGCGTCAGGCTGAAAGACGGCACATTTATGGAAGCAAGCTCGATAGTGCTGGCTACAGGAGGAGCATCATATCCAGGGACCGGTTCGACAGGCGACGGCTTCAGGATCGCTAAAGCCCTGGGACATACGATAAATCCTCTGAAGCCTTCTCTTGTGCCGCTGATAAGCGCACAAAAATGGCCATCAAAGCTCCAGGGCCTTTCACTTAAAAACATTTCCATCACGGTGTTTGACAGTAAAAGAAGAAAGATCTATACGGATTTCGGTGAAATGCTGTTTACCCATTTCGGTGTCTCAGGTCCTGTTATTCTCAGTGCCAGCAGGCATATCCTGCAGTATGATTACAGAAACGTATACCTTGTCATCGATCTCAAACCCGCATTGAGCGAGGAAATGCTTGATGCGAGGATACAGAGGGACTTTGAGAAATACTCAAGGAAACAGTATAAACACAGTCTGGACGACCTCCTGCCGCAAAAGCTGATACCTGTGATAATCGAGCTATCGGGCATACCAGAGGACAAGCCTGTAAATCAGATCACCAAGGCAGAAAGGCGGGCGCTGGTCCGGCTGTTGAAAAACTTGGAAACGGAGATAGCAGGATCGAGACCTATATCTGAAGCGATCGTTACAGCCGGAGGCGTTGATACCGATGAAATAGATCCGTCGACAATGGAGTCCAAACTGGTAAAGGGTCTGTTTTTTGCCGGCGAACTGATAGATGTCGACGGATATACGGGAGGGTTCAATCTTACGATTGCCTTCTCGACGGGCTATACTGCCGGAGCTAACTGTTGAGGTATTATTAAATGCCTGTTTGTGCATAATATGAGTATTACTAAAATCTGGAGAATGCGATGAGGACGATACTTGACAAACAGGCGAAAAACACGGGAGAAATAGGATCAGAAAAGCAAATAAAACAAGTAAATCCAGCAAAGCAAAAAAGTCCCGGATTTATGGACAGAGTCGAAGGGCTTCTCAAGGCATTGTTTCTTGTCTCATTTGCCGCGCTGATCATCGCACAGACAGCATTAACCGATGCTTCGGTCAGGGAATCATTTGCCAGAGAGGCGGCTGACGGAGAGCCGATAGGCAGGGAAGCGTATCTGACAGAGCCCTGCAAAATGGAACTGAAGCTGATAAATATGGAATCCTGCCCTGAACTGAAGGTGCTGGTCAATGGTGAAGAAGCTGACGCCTTCCGAAGCGATACGGTGTTTCTTGAACTGAAAGATGGAGATGTGATAGAACTTGATGCCAGCAGCATGCTGGTAAGCGCACATGTACAGATAAGTGCCGTCAGCAGGAACATGGAGTTCATGCCTGGCAAGATTTTATCTGCATCGGACGGGATCGTACCGATAGCTGTGGCGGACACAACGGATTGACCAGTGCGGTCTGGTGATTGTATATATAATTACAACTGCGGGCATACATTCTTTCGAACTACAATATTGTACAATTTTCATTAATCCTATATAATAGAGAAACCGGGGAGATATGATCTGCCCGTTATAAATCATATCAGCGGAGATAAAGTTCTCCCGCTTGCAAGGATGGCATATATGGCTGAAATCATTAAGGAATACGGAAGTAAAGACATAGCTTCAGCTGCAGTAAAGATTGCACTGACTGCCGACAGGGCGGAAGAAAAACAGCTCCAGAGCGAACTGGCAAAGCTGGGGATACGCACAGCTGCCGTAGATTACGGTGGTGAGTTTATCAACTCGGTTATGAAAATAATCGAGAGGGCAGTCGTTTCTTCAAAGAGAGAGGGAGTCATACAGGAATGCCATGTCGAAGAGGGCGCCGTTGCAGGCGCTACCAGGGAAGCACTTTCCCAGATCATGCCCAAAGCTCTTGGCTTGAATGTCGGGGGCAAAATCGGCATAGCAAGGTACAAGAACCATATCAGCGTCTCGATTTTCTTCGGGATAGGTCTGCTTCATTTGAATGAAGTTGCCATCGGTCTTGGTCACAGGGTGGTGTAATAATGGTCAGGGCTGTCAGAGGAGCGACGACGGTAAATGAGAATACAAAAGAAGCAATATATGGTGCCGCAGCTGAACTGGTGACCGCGATAATGGAGCAGAACGGTATATGCAAAGATGATGTGATAAGCATCATATTTTCGGTAACTACTGACCTGAATGCTGCATTTCCTGCAACAGCTGCAAGGATGATGGGGTTTACTGGTACGGCGATGCTAAGCACATATGAGATGGATGTGCCCGGGAGCCTCAGAAAGTGTTTAAGGGTGCTCATGCATATAGAAACAGAAAAAAGGAACGAAGAGCTGAAATTTATATATCTGAAGGAAGCAAAACAGCTAAGGCCTGATATTTCAGGACAAAACTCACAGGCGGAGGAATGACATCACAAATATGATCAACATAGCGATCGACGGACCTGCGGGGGCCGGCAAAAGCACTATTGCAAAGACTATTTCCCGTGAACTGGGCATCATATATCTTGATACAGGCGCCATGTACAGGACAGTTGCTCTCAAGGCGATATGGTCAGGCGTGGATACCTGCGACCAGGAAGCGCTTTCATCTTTGGTGAAGGATATTGACATAAAGATCGAATATAAGGATAATGAACAAAGGATATTTCTTGACGGCATCGATGTGACGGGAGATATCAGAACACCGGAAGTATCTATAGGCGCGTCCAACGTAGCAGTGGTTCCGGCTGTCAGAATCAAGATGGTGGAACTGCAGCGGGCAATAGCAAAAGAAAACGATGTGGTGATGGACGGCAGAGATATAGGTACGTATGTGCTTCCTGAAGCACGGTACAAATTCTTTCTTACGGCGTCGCTGGATGAAAGGGCACGCAGAAGATATGAGGAAATGGTCTTAATGGGCATATCCGGGGCTAACCTGGAGGTAGTCAAAAAGGATATAGAGTTCCGGGACAGAAATGACAGTTCACGGGCGTTCGCACCACTGTCAAAGGCCTCCGACGCAATTGAGATAGACACTACCGAGCTTGGGCCGCAGGATGTGGTAAGGTTGATCATGGATCATATCAAAAACATTGGATCAGATGGTGCGGATAAATGAGAAAGTTTTTACTGCTCTTAACCAAAATAATACTCAGTATCTTTTTCAGAGTCGAAATCATCGACTCTCGGAAGGTTCCGGCTGAAGGCCCGGCATTGCTCTGCGCCAGCCATAATACGATCCTTGACATGTTCTTTCTTGGATTCAGATTGAAAAGGTGGATATACTGGATGGCGAAGGAAGAGTTATTCAGAAATCCTGTTGCAGCATATGTACTTCGCAAGCTTGGAGCGTTCCCCGTCAAAAGAGGGACCGGTGATGTGAGCTCGATAAAGAATGCATACAAGCTGTTGGAAGAGAATAAGATAGTCGGGATATTCCCGCACGGAACCAGGATAAATCCTGCAAAAATCGAAACCAACAGGGTTAAATCCGGCGCAGTGATGATCGCTGCGAATGCAGGAGTGCCCATAATACCGGCTACCGTATGCGGCAGCTATAAAATGTTCAGCAGGATGAGAGTTATATACGGAGACCCATTCTATATCGAAAAAACAGATAAAAAATTATCCAAGGAAGATTTAGCGCAAATGAGTAAAGATATAATCAAAAGAGTCTATTCACTTTCGGAGGGTTACAGGTGAGAATACTTCTGGCAAAGACAGCCGGCTTTTGCTTCGGTGTGAACAATGCAGTAAATATTGCTCATGATCTGCTGAACCGGAATGAGAGGATCAGTACACTCGGGCCCATTATACATAATGAGCAGGTGGTCGAAGACCTAAGGAGCAAGGGTGCAGATGTAATCTCGGATGCTGCGGACGCTGCTGAAGGATCGAAAGTAGTTATCAGGGGTCATGGTAGCACGCCTGAAACATATGCAGAACTTAAAAAGAAGAACGTTGAGATCATCGATGCGACATGCCCTTATGTAAAAAAGATACACAAGCTTGTCGAACAGAAGCATAAGGAAGGCCTTACTATAGTTATTGCCGGGGACAGGAACCATCCTGAGGTCATAGGTGTAAACGGATGGTGCGCAAATACAGCGCTTATCGCAAATACGCCCGAAGAAGTCGACAGCTTTCCGGAAATCGACGGTGACTGCTGCCTTGTTTCACAAACGACCTTAACGGTGCAAAGATTCAACAGTATATACGATAAATTAAAGGATAAGTGCAAAAACGTTATAAAATTTGATACAATATGTAATGCGACCGGCACAAGACAGGAGGAAGCGGAACAGATCGCACGTGATTCCGATGTCATGCTGGTTATAGGAAGCAAGAAAAGCTCGAATACGCAAAAGCTGTATGAGCTGGCAAAGAAATATTGTAAAAAAACTTTTTTAATAGAAACGTACGGTGATTTGCCGCCGATAAATATAAAAGAAATAAATACGCTGGGAATCACAGCCGGAGCATCTACACCGGAACGCACAATCAAGGAGGTTATTGGGAAAATGGATGAATTAAATAAACAGGAGAACGAGATGAGTTTCGAAGAAGCATTCGAAAACTCGATGGTGACGCTCAGGAGCGGTGAGATCGTCAAAGGCAGGATAATAGGCTACAATAATGCAGAGATTTATGTCGATCTTGGCTACAAGTCCGACGGTATCATCCCGATAGGCGAGTACACCGACGATCCTGATTTTAAGCCTGAAAACGGAGTAAATATCGGAGATGAGATCGAAGTATTCGTTGTAAGAGTCAATGACGGTGACGGAAATGTTATGCTGTCAAAAAGGAAGGTCGACTCGATGAAGAGCATCGAGATGATAGAGCAGGCCTTTGAAAACAAGACACCTGTGACCGGTAAAGTCGTGGAAGTCACAAACGGCGGTGTAATTGCCAGCGTAAAGGGTACCAGGGTGTTCATTCCAGCTTCGCAGGTATCCGAAAGATATGTCAGGGATCTCAATGAATTCCTGAAGCAGACTGTAACGATCAAAATAGTGGAGTTCAACAGGCAGAGAAGAAAAATCGTCGGTTCCCGCAGGGCAGTACTGACAGAAAACAGGGAGCAGATGGAAGATCAGATTTGGAACAATATAGAGGTTGGCAAGAAGTATACAGGAACTGTTAAAAGCCTGATGGACTTCGGAGCTTTCGTCGATATTGGCGGAGTTGATGGTCTTGTCCATGTTTCTGAAATGTCCTGGACAAAAGTAAAGCATCCTTCCGATGTATTGAAGGTCGGCGACAAGGTCGAAGTGACCGTCCTCGAGTTTGATACCGAAAAGAAGAGGATATCGCTGACCATGAAGAAGGAAGAGGATAATCCATGGTTCAAGGCATC
>CAZQUQ010000069.1:0-6390 GCA_964596445.1 uncultured Oscillospiraceae bacterium | reverse complement strand
ATTCCGAACGAGCATAAAGAGGAACTCAAAAATACGATAGGTGATGTTTTTGGTTCTCTTGAAGAAAGTAAATGATTTTGCAAGGGATAATCCGGATTGAAAATGCAAGACACCTGTCTTGCATTTTTCAGTCTGTATCGTTTTTTAGGGGGATAAGTCATGGATTATGAAGGTTTTAAGCAGGAAATCTTTAAAATGACAGATATCAACCTTAGCCTGTACAAGGAAAAGCAGATGAAGAGAAGGATAGATTCTCTCATCAGGAAAAACGGTTACGACAGGTACGAAGATTATGTACAGACGCTAAAGATCAACAAGGAGCTTTTCAACGAGTTCATTAATTATCTTACCATTAATGTTTCGGAGTTTTATCGTAATCCGGAGCAATGGGAAGTCCTGAGGATTGAGATAATTCCCATGCTGCTCCAGAGATCACCGAAGCTGAAGGTGTGGAGTTCAGCATGTTCAACAGGAGATGAGCCATATACGCTGGTGATGGTTCTCAATCAGCATATCCCTCTGGAAGATATAAAAGTGCTTGCTACTGATATTGACGCTGAAGCGTTAAGAAAAGCCCAGGCCGGCATGTATTCCGAGAAGAGTATTGAAAAACTGCCACAATCCTATGTGTCGAAATATTTTACAAAAAACGGCAGTACATATCACATCAGGGATGAAGTAAAAAAATGCGTAGAGTTCAGCCGTATCAACCTTTTGAAGGATGCCTATCCTCAGGGGTGTGATCTGATCGTATGCAGGAATGTGCTGATCTATTTCACCGAAGAAGCAAAGTCCGAAATGTATGAAAAATTCAACAGGGCGCTCAAGGATAAAGGCATTTTGTTTATCGGCAGTACTGAACAGATAATAATGTCCGGGAGGTATAAGCTGAGTCCCATAAAGACTTTTTTCTATGTAAAAGACGGAGAAATGTGATATGAGTCAGGCTATGAGAAAGATAATATTTCTTGTAGACATGAATGCTTTTTTCATCACATGCGAAATGTCGATCAAACCTGATCTTAAAGGCCATCCTGCTGCGGTTGCGGGCGATCCGGGAAACAGGTCCGGCATCATACTGGCAGCGAACTATGAGGCCAGAGCATATGGTGTCAGGACTACTATGCTCATACATGAGGCATTATCGATCTGTCCGGGACTGATACTGGTTCCGCCCACCCGCGGTCTGTATGAAAGAAAATCCAATGAGTTTATGGAGATACTCTCAAGATATTCTCCTGTGATCCAGAAAAACAGTATAGATGAAGCATGGCTCGACCTTACCGGATGTGAGGAACTGTTCGGAGAACCTGAGAAGATCGCCCGGCGCATAATGAACGAGATCATGGAAGAACTTGATCTATGGTGCTCCATAGGGATATCTGAGAACAAGTTCCTGTCCAAGATGGCTTGTGAAATGAAAAAGCCGCTCGGTATAACAGAGCTTTGGATGAAGGATGTGGAGTCGAAGCTATGGCCTCTCAAGGTCAGAGAAATGTACGGGATAGGCAAGCAAACTGAGAAAAGGCTAAATGAGATCGGCATCATGACTATAGGCGACCTTGCCCGATGTGATGACGATGTATTGAATAAAAGCTTCGGTAAATACGGTCATGAGTTGAAGAGGCTGGCACACGGAATCGACGATTCACCTGTGGAACCTGCCCCCAGAAGCGCAAGCCGGTCGATAAGCAGGTCAACGACATTACCGAAGGATATAACGGATCTGGACAGTGCCAGGACCGTTCTGCTCAGTCTGGCGGAGGAAGTTGGTGAAGATGCCAGGCGAAGCAACTTCAAGGGCCGATCGGTGTCTATTGTGATAAGATACAGTGATTTCAAGACAATCACACGTCAGAAGACCATAGTCCCTTCATTTCTGACAAAGGATATATACAGGACCGGTGCGGCGCTGCTGGAAGAAAACTGGGATCCGAAAAAGCCTGTCAGGCTGCTTGGGATCGGGATATCCAACATTGATGAGAGATTACCCGAGCAGCTGTCTATTTTTGATATCAACGACGAACTGCCTGACACTGTAAAAAGGGAAGAGAAACTTGAAAGAGCCATGGATGCCATAAGATCGCGATTCGGAAGCGATAAGCTCAAAAGGGCGAAACTGATGAATGGAAGGAAGGATCGGCGTATAGACGGAAAGATGGAACGCCGCCGCAGTGAATAAGCACTATTGGGAAAATTCGAACAAATGCCGGAAGATAAGCAAGTTCCGGAACGAAAACTACCGGACGAAAGCATGTTCCGGAAGAAAATAAAAGAAGCTTTCGGAGTTGTGTCCGAAAGCTTCTGGTGCGGGAAACAGGACTTGAACCTGCACACCCTTGCGAGCTCTAGTACCTGAAACTAGCGCGTCTGCCAATTCCGCCATTCCCGCATTTCCAAAGGCAATATTTATTCTACTAGAAATATTGCATAAATGCAAGTGGTAAATTATAAATTAATATTGGTGTTTTTCTTGTTCGGCGGTACGGAAAAGTGAACGAAAAGCTTGAACGATTCAAAAGGGACATAGTGTCTAAAAAGGTGGCAGTTTTAGGTCTGGGCATCAGCAACACACCGCTTGTCAGGTATCTTGCAAAGCTGGGCGTCCAGGTCACTGCCGTCGACAGATCGGAAAGCGGAGAACTCGGATCTGCTTTAAAAGTGCTCGAGGGACTGGATATAAGATATAGTCTCGGTACCGGCTATCTTAAAAACCTGAGGGGATTCGACATCATATTCAAGACGCCAAGGATACGGTACGATATAGAGGAACTGCGGAGAGAGGCGGAAGCCGGCGCGGAGATAACCTCTGAAATGGAAGTTTTCTGCAGGCTATGTCCCGCGAGGATCTTCGGCATAACGGGAAGCGACGGAAAGACGACCACCACCACGCTCATTTACAGGATATTGATGCAGCATGGATACAAATGCTGGCTCGGCGGCAATATCGGGACACCGCTGCTGGACAGGATCGATGATATAAGCGGATCGGACATGGTAATTCTTGAACTTAGCAGCTTTCAGCTCCACACTATGAAAAACAGGATCAATACGGCGGTCATCACCAACCTGTCTCCGAACCATCTGGATGTACATACCTCAATGCAGGAATATATCGATGCCAAAAGGAACATTTTCCTGTATCAAAACGAAAATGACACGCTGGTATTGAACTATGACAATGAGATCACAAGAAGCTTTATGGCGGAAGGGCCCGGCAGAGTTATCATGTTCAGCAGGACCCATGACCTGAGCGAAGGGGTCATACTGAACGGAAACCGGATAATTTACAGGCACGGAAGTACGGAACTGGATATTGTCGGAGCAGATGACATCATCATTCCCGGCGACCACAACATAGAAAACTATATGGCTGCTGCTGCAGCAACGCTGGACTTTGCAGGATCAGAGGATATAAAGGCAGTTGCGTCAACGTTCAGGGGCGTCGAGCACCGCAACGAGCATGTAAGAGATATCAACGGAATCAGCTTCTATAATGATTCCATTGGCTCAAGCCCCACAAGGACGATAGCAACTGTGAGATCCTTCAGTAAAAGAGTAATATTGATTTCAGGCGGATATGACAAGCATCTTCCGTATGATGAAATGGGTGAAATAATTGCAGAGAGGGTAAAATGCCTTGTTCTGGTCGGTCAGACTTCAGGCAGGATAGAAAAAGCGCTGAGGGATGAAACAGCCAGATCCGGCCGCGGCGGTGATATCCCGGTTATACGATGTGAAACCATGGAGGATGCAGTCAGACAGGCATATCGAAATGCGGTGCCAGGAGATGTGGTATTGCTGTCACCGGCAAGCGCAAGCTTCGACATGTACAGAAATTTCGAGGAACGAGGCAACCACTTTAAACGAATAGTTATGGGGCTCTGATCAGGACTTAAGGCATCTGTGCGCCAATTTATGCCAGGCCGATAGATTGTTGTATTTACCGCTTTACAGCGATATAATGAAACAAATAAGAAAATGTTGGAAAGGATTCTATGGCAGTGCGGCAAACATAGCGCTCTCCGGCATTCCTGCAAAATCCAGCAAAGTACACAGGAGGGATATCATGCTGAAGTACCACAACCGGCAGGGGAACCCTGCGACATTCGAAACGTTGGATGAAGTATGCGCAAACGCACCGGCCGCTACAGCACATCTGACCGGCAACTTCCGTATACGACGGATCAATGACCCAAAACTGAAGGATTTTCCAAATGATCTCGTATACATCTACCGCTCTCCTGAGCTTTACGGCGGTGAGACCGCTGCGCGAAACAATACATCTTTTATCGTTTTCTCCGAAAAACGTTATGAGTCCAAGGAGGAGGCCTACGCTTATCTCGATGGGCTCGGACTCATCGAAGTCATCAACGAGGCAATTGGTACCATACTCCTGGAGATGCCTGAGAAAAACGTAGGCTATGGTGAAAGCTATCTGCAGCGCTGCTATACACTTCACAGTGCTCTCTACACTCAAAAGGCCTATATCGAGGTCGACGGCGAACGCTGCTGCCCTGCGGAGAGCGAGTATTGCGGCGGCTATGGCAAGATCTACATGTTCGGCGAGGGTGCAGGCGCTACCTTTATGAACAATTTCATCGCCGGTTCCAGGGACGAGCTAATCGGCCGTGTGGCGGGTTACTTCACCTACGGCGGCGAGATGTCGGAAGAGGTGAAGGTCAGCCAGTATGTTCCTGCTTATATCGTAAATGGCTCCAATACTGCTGTATGCAGGTTCCGCGAAGCCAACGGCACCGATTCCTACTCCTTCAGCGGCGGCGTGGCAGAGTTCTATAACAGCAGTGTTCCCCTCCGCAAGGTTTGTGTGGCCACCGATGCCGAGAGCGATGCAGGCAAATGGATGGTGAAGGCCTTCCGGGAAATGTTCAGATATCTGCAGCGTACCAGCAACGTGAGTTCCAAATATCTTGAACCCACTGTCACAAACCCATATCAGGGCTATGTTCCTGCTCCCCCGATCTCACGCTTTGCACTCTCACCGCGCAACCCGATTTTCAATGGCAAAACAGCTATTGGAAACTTGCAGGTCACATTTATATACGACGGCGAGCGCTTCAGCGGCATCAAGGCTTCAGGCGGCGGCTTTATGGCCGAGGAAGGCGCTTACCTCGACACCTGGTGCGAGGTGGTTCCGCAGGATGTTCTGAACAACACCGCTCCCGAGCACAGTGTGCCGCTGTTGCTCGCCAACCACGGCGGCGGCGACGACCACCTGATGTTCCTGGATGAGACCGGTATTCTGCTCACCGCCGCGCGCGAGAACTTCGCGGTAGTGGCACCTATGCACAGCGGCATCACTTCCATCGCAGGCGAGGTATTTCCACTTTTGGTGAAATATATGCTTGACAAGTACCCTGCACTGGATCCTGAACGTGTGTACGTAACAGGTTACTCTATGGGAGGTCAGGCGACTTATAACTGCATTGCCGCGCATCCCGAGATTTTCGCTGCGGCGGCGCCTATGGCCATGCCTCTCCTCAACATACCCGAGAGCGCCCGTGCTCTGTATGAGAAATACGATCTTCCCACAATGCTGATAACCTCTACCTATGACTTCGCCGCGTGGGATGCCGAGCACGGTCACCTCAATGAAGGCGGGCTGGCATGCCTGCAGACATTCTGCGAATTCAACGGCATCACGCCGGTGGAGATGTTCGACTATGTAAAATATCCAATGATCGGACGCCCTTCAGATTCATTCAGGCTGACCGTGATAAACGGCGAGTGGCGCAACTTTGAATGGCTGATCAAGAACGATAAGGGTGTGCCTATGATGGGTCTGAATGTCACCGAGTATCTGCAGCATTCCCTCTGGCCAGGCTACAGCGACATCGCATACAGCTTCTTACGTCATTACCGCCGTTGTGCCGGAACCGGCAAGATTATTTATACCGAGTAAATTCCCATTATGAGCAAAGTTGATGATTTATCCAAAGCTGAAAATGGCTTCCGAAGTCATCGCTATGACCGCAGATGACCTTGATTTCATATAAAATTTAAAATAATACAACAAGAGCCGGCCCTGACGGACCGGCCCTTGCCGCACTGATCTCATTTTTAAGATTTGGTGGAGGGGGATGGATTTGAACCATCGAAGTCACTGACAACAGATTTACAGTCTGCCCCCTTTGGCCACTCGGGAACCCCTCCGTATATTGGTGGGCCTTCAGGGACTCGAACCCCGGACCAACCGGTTATGAGCCGGTTGCTCTAACCAACTGAGCTAAAGGCCCTCAAAGTGACAAAGACAAGTATAAAGCATAAAAACCATTAAGTCAAGTATGGCTTTATGTTAATTTTAAGCAAGTGTGATGGCTTTATGTTAATTTTAAGCAAGTGTTGATCATTAATTTGCTGTTTTCAAAG
>CAZQUQ010000068.1:0-14070 GCA_964596445.1 uncultured Oscillospiraceae bacterium | reverse complement strand
TATCCTGAATCATACATATATTTTATCCTGACCCGAAGCTGCTGCTTACAGGTACTTTTGAATCATTGCCTCTGTGATCTCATTGCTCCGGCATATTTCCGCATAAAATCTCCCGCTGTTCCTCACGGTGCGCTGCTGTGTGTCGTAATCCACATGCACGAGGCCGAAACGTGCGGACTCGCCCTCCACCCACTCGAAGTTGTCCATGAGCGTCCAGTGGTAATACCTTTCAACGGGTATTCCTTCATTGATCAGTCTGTGGACCATATGCAGATGATCGTATATGTACCGTGCCCTGAAGGAGTCATTTTGATCGCAGGTGCCGTTTTCGGTGATCCATATGGGAGCCCGGTATTTTTTATAGAACTCCCTGCACAGCTTATAAAGACCCTCCGGATAAATCTCCCAGTCCAGATCGTTCCGCGGAGTGCCGGGCATGGAGTCGCTTTTGAATCCCTTGAACCTGACCGCACTTCGTGTATAGTAGTTTATGCCGATGAAATCGTAGTATTTCCCTGTACCCAGAGGTGCGCCGATGCCGATCGGAAATCTGAGCCTGCCTGACGACATCGATTTCGTTATCGTTCCCTGGAACAGACTCTGCATGATTTTGGCTGCCAAAAAGTCGAGAGGATTTCGGGAGTATGGATCGAAAACCCTCAAATGGTTGGCCACACCGACCATAGTCCTGCTTCCGGAGGATGTTTCGAAGCCTTTGGTCTTTCGTATTTCATGGATGGTTTTATATGCGGCTATATGGCATAACGTCATGTACCTGTATACCCTTATTGCTTGTCTGAGATCCTTTTTGCCGGGAGGCCAGTCGCCTGTGAAATAGCCATTTGCTACGTAAACATTGGGTTCGTTGATCGTGATATATTCACTTACGATATCACCGATATTTTCAACGACGTACCTTACATAGCGCTCAAAATAACGGACTGACTTCTCATTCTCAAATTCTCCTTCGCTGCAGAACCATAAAGGGTGGGTAAAATGGTGCAGCGTCACCAGGGGGCGGATCCCGTTCTCGATCAATAGCTGCAGCTCCTGGCGGTAGCGGGACATCACTGCGTCGTCGAAGCGGCCGTTTTCTGGTTCGATGCGGCTCCATTCCAGCCCCATGCGGTAAACCCTGTGATTCAGCTCCTTCATAAGCATAATGTCGTCTTTATATCTGTTCCAGTGATCATTGGCCCGAAGGCATGAACTCCCGTCCTTGATCTTTCCTTTTTCGCACCAGTCGTACCAGTTGTTGTTCCTGTCGCCGCCTTCTATTTGTGCGGCTGCAGTTGCGCTGCCCATGAGAAAACCTTCCGGAAGTTTGAAGGGTGCAAACATGATATGACACCTCCGCTGAATCTGAATATTCCTATATTAAATAGTAATGTATCAGGTATTGATTGGCAAGACTTTACAGCAAGGATCACTGCAGACAGATGGTTCAGCTGAGCGGCAGACTGCTCGACGGCTGCAGACCGCTCGGTTCGGCAATAGATGGTTCAGTTCGACAAAGGGCAAATATAACTTGAACTTTACCTATCGTTATACTAAAATGAACGTGGTACACGCAAAAACTGGCAGTGTCCCGACGTTCTGCAAAAGTGCGATTGAGAGGTACATACGTTGAAAATAGCGGAGAGGGAATTCATACCGGTACTGCTTGGCAATGATATAAATACATACAGCATGTCCAGGGCATTTTATGAAGCTTACGGCGTCAGGTCCGTCGTTATTGGCAAGGTCAACAGCGGGCCGAGCTGCAGCAGCAGGATAATCGACTTCAGGGCGGTGCCGGGGCTGGACAGGCAGGAGACCTTTATAAAAACCATAAGCGGGCTCGCAGCGGCTCATTCTGATAAAAAGATCATCGTTATGGGCTGCGGAGACAACTATGTAGAACAGATCATAAAAAACAGAAAAGTACTCCCGGATAATATAATTGCTCCGTATGTCGATGAAGAGATGATGGACAGCCTCCTTACAAAGCTGAAATTCTACCGGATGTGTGACAATTACGGACTGGAGTATCCGGCTACGTTTGTGTATGATAGATCCATGGGAGATGATTTTTCTCTTCCGTTTGGGTTCCCTGTAATAGTCAAGCCGTCGAACGGCATCAAATACTGGCAGCATGAATTTGCCTCACAGAAGAAGGTATACAGGCTAAACAGCAAAGAGGAGCTCAAAAGGGTCATAAATGAAATATACGGAGCAGGTTATGACGACCGGCTGATAATCCAGGATTTCATACCCGGTGACGACTCAAACCTGAGAGTCATGATATGCTATTCGGGAAGAGACAGGAAGGTCAGGCTGATGTCGCTTGCCCATGTGGTCCTTGAGGAGCATACGCCCCATGGCCTTGGCAATACTGCGGTGCTGATGAATGATTATGATCCTGCATTGTCCGAAACGATCAGAAATTTTCTGGACAGTATCGGCTATATCGGCTTTTCGACGTTCGATATCAAGTATGACAGCAGAGACGGAAGGTTCAAGATCCTTGAGGTGAACCTGAGACAGGGCCGCAGCAATTATTATGTGACGGCCGTCGGGAACAATCTTGCAGCATATGTTGTCGAAGACTATATGTACGGCAAAGACAGGCCGCTGGAGATTGCAAATGCGAAAAACCTGTGGACGGTAATACCGCTTGGCGTTGCCTTCAGATATACGAAGGACGAAGCTGTCAAAAGGCAGATGAGGGAACTCATTGCTGAGAAGCGCGTGACGAACCCTCTGTTCATGAAGGGCGATAACAGGTTAAAAAGGATGCTGTTTTTATATAAACTACATATGAGCCACTGGCTGAAATTCAGAAGATATCTGTAGGTATCGGAGATATTTCTGCAGGCATTATTTAAATTGGAGTGAAGCGGATGAGCAACGATGAGATCTCAGTAAAAAATGATACTGATACGATAGATAGTAATCTGGATACTGGCGCAATAAGCAGCGATGCGGATACCGATGCGATAAGCGGTGATACGGACTCGAATGAGATATGCGGCAATATGAATAATGATATGATGAATAGCAATGCTGGAAAAGGATCCGATGATTCTTTATCGGAGTATGAGATATTCCTGCAGTCGCATCCGAAGGGCCATTTTATGCAGTCTCCCCAGTGGGCCGAGATAAAATCGTACTGGAAGAATGAACTTGTGACAGTGGAGGATGAGAACGGGCAGATCAAGGGGGCTATGAGCCTGCTGATAAGGAAGATACCGTTGCTTCCGTTTTCTATGATGTACTCCCCCAGAGGGCCTGTATGCGACCCACATGATGAGGCCACCATTGCAGCGCTGCTCGAAAAGTGCAGAAAGCTGGCAAAAAAGCACCGCAGCTATGTGCTTAAAATGGACCCGGATATTGAAATAGAAGATACACAGTTCGAGGAAATCGTAAAAAAGCTTGGGTTCAAGGTGAGCAGGGGTCTGAGGAACTATGAGGGCATCCAGCCAAGGTTCGTTTTCAGGCTGGATCTCAGGGGCAAGACCGAAGAGCAGCTGATGGCCGATTTTCATCATAAGGTACGCTACAATATCAGGCTTGCCGAGAGGAAAGGCGTTCAGATAAAGGTCGGAACGAGGGAAGATGTGGCCGATTTTCATAGAATGATCGTTGAGACAGGCATCCGCGATAATTTTGTCGTACGGAGCAGGGAGTACTACGAGAAGGTGTATGACTGCTTTGCACCGGAGCATGCCAGAGTGTTCATCGCAAGCTATGAGGGCAAGCCCATCGCCGGAACTATTGCCATCCTATACGGAAGCAAATGCTGGTATTTGTACGGGGCAAGCATAAATGAGCATCGAAATCTGATGCCCAATTACCTTCTGCAGTGGAACATGATCAAATGGGCTCTGGAATCAGGCTGCGACCTGTATGACTTCAGAGGCGTTCCCGGTGATCTGGACGAAAACAACCCAATGTACGGCCTCTATAAGTTCAAGGTGGGGTTCAAGGGCAAGTTTACCGAGTTTGTCGGAATGCTGGACTACGTATTCAATCCGTTTATCAACTTCATAGCCGAGAAAGGCATCACCGCCTTCCGCGAGCTGAGAAGAAAAATCTATAAAAGAAAGTAAAGACAGTGGAAAAGCAATCAAGTGCAAAGGGTTTTACCATTCTAAGCGCAGCGGGCATCATTACCAAGCTGCTGGGTGTGCTGTATGTGCCTTTTGTGACGCTGATACTGGGCAATTACGGCAACGGCATACGTGAACAGGGCTTTAAACTTTACGAACTGGTATATGTCATAACCAATACCGGTATACCTATCGCATTGTCAAAAATCATTTCTGAACAACTGGCTTCATCAAGATACAGGCTTTCATATAAAACGCTGCGGGTGTCTGCCGTGCTGCTGGCTTCGGCGGGTCTGTTCACCAGCCTTCTTACCGTTGTTCTGGCAGGTCCGATGTCCGAACTGATGTATTCGCCGGAATCGTATCTGGCGATACTGGCATTGGCTCCTGCAGTATTGTTTACTTCCATATCGTGTATTTTCAGAGGTTATTTCCAGGGACGATCCAATATGGTCCCCACCAGTGTATCCCAGATCATCGAGCAGGCCGTCAATGCTGTGCTGGCTGTGCTGCTGTCGTGGCTCATGTATAAGTATGGCATCAAAATCGCTGCAGGGCAGGGTCTGGCAGGCGATGCGATGATCAGGGAGGCATTGAAATACTCGGCTGCAGGCGCTCTGATCGGTACATCAGCAGGTGCGCTGGCAAGCGCTTTATACCTGTTCAGGACTTTTGCCAGAAAGAAGGCCGACATCATCAGTGAGCTCGGAAACTCTGCAACTGATGATACCGCGTATTCGGCCTCTGATATACTCAGATGGATAATCAAACTGGCTGTGCCCATAACATTGGGTGCGGTTATGGTATATGTGACCCAGCTGATAGATGTGATCAATACCAAATCGAGGCTGCTCGCTGCAGGCTTTGGTGAAGTCGAAGCCACGAGCATGTATGGTATTCTCGGAACGCAGTATACAAAGGTGCTGTTCATTCCTGTCGCATTTGCAACAGCCCTCAGCACGACCATCCTTCCATCCATATCTGCAGCTGATGCTGTCAATGACAGAACTCTGCTGTCCCGCAGGATATCCAAGGCCTTCAAGACGATACTGATGATATCGGTGCCGTCGGCTGTCGGCCTGACAGTGATGGCCAAACCTATAATAGGAATGCTGTTCCCCAGATCTCAGGACGGCTGGGATCTGCTGATGATAGGCTCATGGACGCTTGTGCTGATATCGCTTGTATCGGTACAGACCGCCGTACTGCAGGGCATAGGGAAAACATACATACCTACTGTACATATGGTGATCGGCCTTGTATTAAAGCTGATCGCAAATTACACGCTGATCGCTGTAAAACCCATTAATATCAAGGGTGCGATCATAGGAAACGCAGTATGCTATATTTTTGCGGCTGTTATGAATTACAGGGCGATCAAAAAATACACAGGGATCCGTCTGAATGTCAAAAAGCTGTTCAACAGGCCTCTCAGTGTATCCTTGATTATGGGGATCCTGGTATTTTTCATATATTATGGGTTCATGTTCATGACAGAATGGTTCATCAAGTCCGAGTTCGTGCTGAATGTCGCATGCGGCGGGGCGGCAATAGCCTCAGGCGCGCTGATATATTACCTTTTGATGATCATGGCCGGAGGCATCACTGCCATCGACATAAAAAGCCTGCCGATGGGAAACAGGATACTGGCTATCACATCCGGGATACCTTTCATAGGCAAGTATTTGAGATGATCTTCAGACGATTCCCGGTTACATAATAAAACCCATCGATTTCGACGGGTTTTTGTTTTTATTCATCGCTATCTGTTTGTTCATCATGTCATGTTAGCGGCAATATGCTTCCTGCTATTGATAATACGATTTCTGCTAGCGGTAATATCTCTGCTCGTATCTCTTCTTTTTCAGCCTTCTGGATATACGCCTCAGTACTGCTCTGAGTATGAGGAAGCCGCTTGCTGAAAGAAGGATTGCCAGAATGATGTATGAGTAGCGCATCTCAGGTTCTTCTTCGCCGAGGGCGGCAATAGCAGCATCCTCCTCAAATGCTTTCGATATTGATCTGGAGGCTGTGAGGTCCACCTTCCCGATAACATTGCCGTCGATGGAGTATTCTATATTGCCAAGCACGTCGCCCTTGTTGACAGGCGCACTGATGCCGGATTTGACCTCTATCTTCGACTGTATGCCTGCTGAGTTGCCGTCAATGGGCATAACGACGCTTAGATCCGACTTTGTAATTAGTTCGAGTATATTGTCGTTTGCATTAGCTCCTTCAACTATGACGGATTTTACAGAAACGCCTGCGTCTGTGATTTTTTTCATAGCGAAATTTTCAAAGCCGTATCGAAGCAGTTCGGAAGCATAGTTGTAAACCTTGTTGGCATGCATTACGTGCATTACGACGCATATCAGCTCCATACCGTCTTCTCCTGTGGCGGCGATGACGAGATTGTTGCCCGCCGCAGCCGTGTATCCGGTTTTCATGCCGATTACGGTATACTCGTGCTCTTCTCCATTGATGTTATATGAGTAGGTGTTGTCATACCACAGAAATTTATTTGTGTTCCTCAGAGGGTCCCATTTGTCATGCTTGTTTGTAACAGGCATGCCTTCATAATACTCCGTGGCTACGATCTTCCTGAATTCGGGGATAGTCATGGCGTAACGGGCCATTATGGCCATGTCCCGGGCAGTGGTAAAATGATCCGCATCTTCCTTTTCAGTATCTTTCCCCGACGGGTTCACGTAGTATGTGTTTACAGCGCCAAGTTCTTTCGCTTTTTGGTTCATCATATCCATGTATTCTTTCCGGGATTCGGCCAGATTCTCGGCAATGATGTTGGCAGCTTCATTGGCAGATTTGATCAGCATCACGTTCAGCATGTTCTCAAGGGTCAGTCCTGTTTCGCCCGCCATTATTCCGATATTCATTCCGCCTTTTCCGATGTCGTATACGGCTTGCTGTGATACCTTCATTTCCTGCTGCATGTCGCCGTTTTCAAGCGCCACTATTGCAGTAAGTATTTTTGTCAGACTGGCGGGACGTATTTGAACATCGGCATTTTGCTCTGCGAGGATCCTGCCTGTTTTTGAATCAATGAGAACGTAGGCTGTTTCGTCGTCCTGTATGCCGACCGAATCGGCGTTAACGGGCACAGTCAGGGTGAGGAACAGGAATGCTGTGATTAACAGATATAGAATATTATTGATCAGCTTTTTCATATGTTCTCCGGATGTATGGACATTTTTGTCTTTCGAGTTTGCTGCAAATGCCTTCGTCGGTCCTTGCAGCCAATCATATTTTAGCATTTATCGGTATATGTTTCAAGTCATGGGACAGCACGTGCCGCGGTTTCCAAAAATGTGACATGCGTGCGCAGTTTTTAAAATGAGATACGTGCCGCGGCTTTTAAAAAAGAGACATGCGTGCGCAGCTTCCAAAAAAGGGACATGCGTGCGCATCCCGGATAAATGTAGTACAATATAAGTACATAAAATTCACCGGAATAGGCAAATTTATTAAAGAAACTGTCTGATTGCATACCGGGAGGAATTGCTTACAAATGAAATTTCGTTTAATTGTCAGAGTGTTGGCTCTGGTGGTCATTGCTGCGGTATCGTATGCATTGATCGTACAAAACGGCTATCTGATCGAAAGAGATGATGAGCCTGGGACCATCCAAAGCTACATCAAGGAAGATTCGGGCAGCAAGAAGGTAATAATAAGCGCTGTGGGGGATGTTGCGCTGGGACAGGACTCCAGGTTCAGTTATACGGATTCGTTCGATCATTTTTTCGAGAAGATGGGGGGAGACTATGGGTATTTCTTCTCCAATGTTGCAGAAATACTGGGGAAGGATGATCTGACAATCGCGAATCTCGAAACCGCTTTGAGCAATGGAGGCACAAAGGCTGAAAAATATGACTACGGCAATAACTATTGGTTCAACGGAAAGCCTGAGTATGCGAATATTCTCAAAGCAGGCAGCATTGAGGCGGTCAGCCTGGCAAACAATCACAGCCATGATTTTGGCACCGGCGGATACGATGAAACGCGTCGGGCGCTTGGGGAAGCGGGAATAAAGTATTTTGGCTATTCGGAGACGCTGATCACTTATGTAAACGGAGTAAGGGTCGGTCTGGCAGGATTCAACCAACTCGGAGAGTATGAGCAGGGCAGAGATGCAAATGAGCTGAAGCAGGAAGTCGAAGAGACGATCAAAAAGCTCAGTGAGGAAAGCGATCTTGTCGTTGCGAGCTTTCACTGGGGATCGGAATATAAATACAGGCAAGACCGGCTGCAGACCGAACTGGCCTACCTTGCCGTTGATTCCGGCGCAGATCTTGTTATAGGGAGCCATCCCCATGTGCTGCAGCCTATCGAAAAATACAATGACAGATATATAGCGTACAGTCTTGGGAATTTCTGCTTCGGCGGGAATAAAAAGCCGAATGATTTAGACACTGCGATTATCCGGCAGGAGTTTGTATTTGATGAAGAAAATTCGCTGGTGAAGATAAGGGAGCCGGAAATCATTCCGTGCACCATATCATCTGTCAGCAATAAAAATGATTACAGGCCTTCGATCATATACGGAGAGAGCGGGAACAGGATCTTTGCCAAGCTGGAATATGAGCCGCCGCTGGAAGGGCAAGAGTTGACGGTATCAGTAAACAAAAATGATATGGTTAGGCTTGATTCAGTGGCTAATGATGTGGTGATCGGCCTGAAATATGCCACTTCGGACAACATTACCGGCAAGCCGGTTTATGAATCGAATATCGCTTATCTCAGAAGGGGTACTGCGGACAAGCTCAGGAAGGCCAACGAAATAGTTAAGGAGCATGGCTGCAGGATAAAGGTGTGGGATGCATACAGATCTGAGAAGGACCATAAGCTGCTGTTTGAAACGGCAAAAAACAGCTATTATTTCATCGATGCCAGGATAGGATCCAACCATACCAGGGGAGCTGCGGTGGACGTGACGCTTGTGGATGATGTGGGAAATGAGCTGGACATGCCAAGCAAGTTTGACGAGATGTCGGAAAAAGCTCACAGGACCTATAAGCTGGCCACGCCGGAGCAGAAACGGAATGCTCTGATATTGGAGGAAGCGATGAAACAGGCAGGATTCATACCGCTGGAGAATGAGTGGTGGCATTTTGACGATTCGGAGTATAAAAGCTATGATTTTATCGCATCGCTGCCTGAAAATGAACAGGATTGAGTTTGGATCAAGTCGACCGTTGCCGTATATTGGGCGATGCAAAGGAATGGATCATATCGGCCGATAAATAAGTCTGCAATATATCTGATGATGCAGAAATTGAATTAAATCTGGTGATACAGAAGCAGATTCATATCAGCAGGATATGCGAAAAAAAGATTGAGTCATATAGGGTGATATAGTAGACTGATTCATATCGACCAGATAAATGAAATAGAATAGTCACTGATCTTTATATAAGGATTGTGAGGGATAAAGGTGGAAAGATACGCTCTGGAAGAATATATCGAGAAACTTCAGGGAGAAAAGCTGCTGGTTCGGCATAACTGCGCGATAGAAGATATAAAACAGATTGTGAACCATGTAGCATATGATTCAAACAAGGTGACACGCGGCACTTTGTTTGTCTGCAAAGGTGCAGGATTTAAGGAAAGCTACCTTCACGATGCGGTTCGAAAGGGGGCTTTTGCATATATCAGCGAAGTCGAATACGGTGCGGCGATACCATACATACTTGTAAGCGATGTCAAAAGGGCTCTGGCTCTTGCTGCTTCCATATTTTATAACGATCCTGCTTCAGAGATAGATTTGATCGGGATAACCGGAACAAAAGGAAAATCAACTACGGCATATTATATAAAATATATACTTGACGATTACATGAGAGAACAGGGAAAGCCTGAGACAGGCATCATTTCGTCCATCGATACGTATGACGGCGTCATACATGAGGAATCCCATCTGACGACTCCGGAATCACTGGAGCTTCATATGCACTTCAGAAACGCAGCGGACAGCGGAATAGAGTACATGGTGATGGAGGTCTCGAGCCAGGCGCTGAAATATGGCCGCATGCATGGCGTGCATTTTGATGCAGGGATCTTTCTGAACATTTCGGAGGATCATATTAGTCCTATCGAGCACAGCGACATGGAGGACTACCTTGAGGCTAAGCTGAAGATTTTCAGCCAATGTGACACAGCATGCGTCAATACCGACTCCGATCAGTTTCCGAGGATAATGGAAGCCGCAAAAAATGCAGGCAGGATTTTGACATTTGGTACAAAGGAAGGGTCTGACATATACGGCTACGACATCAGGAAAAGCGGCATGGATACGCTGTTCAGGGTGCGGTGCGACCGCTTCGACAGGGAGTTCATGCTGACGATGCCAGGCCTCTTCAATGTGGAGAATGCTCTTGCCGCTATAGCCGCGGCATATACTCTGCGGATACCGGAACAGTACATATTTACAGGACTGCGCAAAGCCAGGTCGAGCGGCAGGATGGAATACTATGCAAATAAGGCAAAGGACAGGATAGTCATCGTCGACTATGCGCATAACAAGCTCAGCTTCACTAGGCTTTATGAAACTGTGAAGGCAGAATTTCCCGGCATGAAGATCGTAACGGTATTCGGCTGCCCCGGCGGCAAGGCGTATGTACGCAGAAGAGATCTGGGCCTATTGGCGGGACAACACTCCGACAAGGTATATCTGACTGCCGAAGACCCTGGACCAGAAGACACCAGGGTCATAAGCGAGGACATCGCCCAATATGTAAGGCAGTATAATGATAACTGCGTACTGATAGACGACAGGGAAGAGGCTGTAAAGGAATCGATACTTTCATCCGAACCGGGAACTGTGATACTTATCACCGGAAAAGGAAACGAAACAAGGCAGAAATACGGCAAGGAGTATGTACCTGTGATGTCGGATGTGGAGCTTACCAAAAAGTATCTTGCCGAACTGGAAGCGCAAACCGCCGATTCCTGAACAGTTCGTTGGTTATGATGATCGACTGTACTGCTGTATGTGAATAGCCAGGCTGTTATGCATAACTATCGGACTACTGAATATGAACAGCCAGACTATTACTCGTAATCGACCATACTGTTGAGCGTGAACAGCCGAACCGCTTTTTGCATAATATGAATGGAGCATGTTATGTAAAGGTGGTTTTTTTATGGCTAACATATTCGTATATAATAATCAGACAGGTGGAATGGAGTTTTATACACTGGCGGAATCTGATGCGATGCCGTATAACATAGGAAGGACGCTGACAGTCAATGAGTTCCGGGGCAGCTCCCGCGCAAATACGCTGTGGACTACAAGACGTGCGATGGAGGCATTCAACATAACAAGAAGCGCATGGGGCCGGCCGATATATGTTGGTTTTGCTTTCAAGCGTATCTGGGAGGGTGGTCATGCTGCCATGTCCCAGCATTATGCAGGGGTTTCCTTTGATGTCGGTCAAAACTTGGATGGAACGACCCGTGACCAGCTGCGCAATACGGCTGCCGCGACCGGTGTATGGACATATGTTGAGCCTGCCTACCTGACGCCGACATGGGTACACTTTGATGCGCGTGCCACACCTCCGGCCTGTGTCGCAGGCGGTTACCCGCTGGTGCGTTTCGGCAGCGTGAACAACTATGTTCTGACGCTGCAAGACGCATTGAATGCATTGGGTTATACCGGTTCCGGACTGGACGGGATATTCGGCAGCGGGACGCGGAATGCCGTCATCAACTTCCAGCGAGCCAACGGACTTGATGCGGACGGCATCGTGGGATGCCGGACATGGGAAAGCCTAACGGAACAGGCAGTATCGATTGGTCGGACATCTACTGTCGTAGACCCGTGATAGTTTATCTATATAACTTTTATGAATCTGGTTGTATTATTCTTCAGCTGTTGGGCGCCAAGTCCGCTGAATCAGTTTTTCTGTGCTTTTCTGTACCGTTTTTCAACTTTTGGGCACACTGATGTACAATTTTTCAACTTTTGGGCAGAATAACGCGAATGAATCATATATTATGTAAACTCATGTTGGCTTTATAGCTTCTTTAAATCAATTTTTAGCCCCAAAAGTTGAAAAACTGTACAAAACAATCCGACTTTTCGAAAAATAAGGCAATGATATAAGTGAATTGCTCAAAATGAATGATGAAATATTGATATTTTTCCTTTACAATTCACAAAACTTGGAGTAATGATGCATTATTTTTCCTGTAAAATGAGTATGATAAAAATAAAAATCATAAGTTGATGTTTTCATTGCAAACCGTTACAATATTTAGTAATTCATGTATTGGGAAAATCGGTGAATATGAAAGGGTCGGATCATGAGCAAAAAGGTACCGTTATCGGAGCTTGAGCAAAGGCTCAGCAATTTCAGGAAGGCAATGGATCTGAAAGATCCGCAGTGGAAGCTGGTCCTTGTAATAAGCAAAATTAATCAATACTACTTCACGGGAACGATGCAGGAAGGCCTGCTTTTCATACCGAGGGATGATGAGGCTGTCTACTATGTCCGCAGGAGTTACGAACGCGCACTGGATGAATCGCTGTTCCGCAATATAAAGCGGATGGATACATACAGAGACGCAGCCGCAGAATTGGGGAAGCTGCCTGGCACCGTCCACATCGAAGCAGAAGTTCTGCCATATGCGATGTGCGGCAGACTTATGAAATATTTCGGCTTTGATGTAATAAAGCCGATGGATGCCGTCCTGCTTGGGGTGCGGTCGATCAAAAGCCGGTATGAGCTTGATCTTATGATAAAAGCCGGTACCATACATAAAAAGGTGATGGAAGAACGTATACCGCAGCTTTTCAGGCAAGGAATGACTGAGGCCGAGCTGACGGCCGAGATATTCAGGGTTCTTGTGGAGGAAGGTCATCAGGGGATAGCACGGTTCGGCATGTTCGACACCGAGATAATGCTGGGTCATATCGCATTTGGAGAGAGCTCATTATATCCGACCTACTTCAATGGACCGGGAGGGAATTACGGCCTCGGACCTGAGATGCAGCTGATGGGCAGCAGAGAGAGAAAGTTGGCTTCCGGAGATCTGATCTTTATCGATACCGGCTGCGGATATAAAGGATATCAGTCCGACAAGACCATGATATATGTGTTTGACGGGCAGCTGCCTGCTCATGCGGCTGAGATTCACTTCAGGTGCCGTGAAATACAGCAAAAGATAGCAGATATGCTAAGACCCGGTATCACGCCGTCATATATCTATGAGAGCATCATGAGGGACATAGATGAAAGGGTCCTGCCCAACTTCATGGGATATCGGAACAGGAGAGTCAAGTTCCTCGGCCATGGCATAGGCCTGCAGGTGGACGAAATGCCTGTGCTTGCCAAAGGTTTCGATGAACCGCTTCAGGAGGGAATGGTCATTGCGGTGGAACCCAAGGCCGGAGTAGAAGGCGTCGGTATGGTAGGTACTGAAAACACATTCCTCGTAACCCCTGACGGGGGTAAATGTATTACCTGACGGTGCCTGGCACGTCAGTTAGACAGTTATTGATCCGCAAACTTCGTTTTTCTGGCTAAATCGCGTTTTTACGCCTTCGGATGAAAAAATGCGAAAACTGCATAATAAAAACGATTCGTATAAAACTATATACCGGAGCAAGAAAAATTCCACTACCACTACTATAGGAAGCGGAGGCATACTGCGGCAAGTACCAATTATGAGTATATGAGTGTAAAAGGAGAATCGTTATGCGGGATAAGAGAAAGGATTATAATCTGGGTGTGCCAGTGGAAAAACACGACACAGCAGCATGGGCTAATATAGAGAAGAAAAAATCTCATTCAAAAGTGACGATACCATCTGAGTTCCAGGTCATAAATGCAAAGGACCATGTGGACGAAAACGAGAAGTAGGAAAAGACGGGGATAAATATGAACCCCGTCTTTTTTATTTATAATAACTATCTGATTATGGTGACAGGCACCATAATCGGATAGTTATTTTACAC
>CAZQUQ010000067.1:0-14112 GCA_964596445.1 uncultured Oscillospiraceae bacterium | reverse complement strand
GCGGATTGCATGTGCTGTCCATCTTGCAGTAACTGTCCGGTATGATTTCTCCGCACGCAGCATCTGTTTCTTCGTGGCTTCCGCAGGACGCATCGTACCAGCAATATGCATCATGCACAAAGACATAGCTGCAGTCTGTTTTGCAGGTGCTGTCTGTGCCGCCGGCACCGCTGAACAGAGTGCCCGAAAGAGAGGATGTCCCATTCCCCGCATACTCATCCAGGTTAAGATACCATTCCCTTACGCCTGTCCCGTCAATGTATTCCCCGTAGCTGCCGTCTCCGTCTCCTCTTCCGTCCCCGTCCACGTCATCCGATGCCGATCCGTCTCCCCTCAGTCCATATCCAAGTTCCGCGCGTATCGCGTTCTCCGCCTGGATCGTATATGCTTCTTCGTCGCTGATCCCTTCCGTTCCTCCGCTCTTTATTCCATATCCGCCTCTCAGGGCATGGATAAGCTCATGTGCCAGCGTGAGATCTGCTCCGCCGTATACCTCTTCACCGTCTATGTCGGTATGGTCCCCGTCACTCCCGTTGATGATCACCACCTGGTCCGTCTTGTTGTCCCCGATGGTCATGCCCCCGCCTGTCAGCGACGAGCAATACAGATAGCCTGAACTTTGTGACGGAGCGCATATCTCTTGGCATATCGGACCCCCCAGTTTCATTGAAAATCGCAATGGAATACACTAAATTTGCATTACATTCCACATTTTTCTATATTCTAGCATCGCTTGTCTCAAAATGATAGCTGCGAAATCCGCACTTTTTGCGCTACATAAAATGACGAATCGCAATTTTATGGAAATAGAAAAATGTCCACGATCACCCTCTGATTCAGTGATAATGGACACTTTAGGATATTGTTACGATTGTGTTGCAATTATGAACAAATTGTAAACGTTTTTCAATAAGACTGACATTATTAATCAATATCGTGCAAGTATAACATAAGAGCCAGACAAATAATTTTCTGTCTGTAAGGCGCCCTTAATTCCTTCGTTCTATTTGCCCAGGAGGTGGATGTCAGTCAAGCTCCTACGCGGGGTCACGCCCTCATGGTGAAATTCATCCCGACTATCCGGCTCATTTTATCAAAGTTCAATCTATGATTAAAAAGTGAAAACTTTAGTTTTACTCTTACTGCTTGCATCGCTTGATTACCCGTCCATCGCGGGAGTAAGACTGTCAAGGGTCGGCGTAAGCCGAACGCAGTCTTGCCCTTGACTGGCTTACGAGAGCGATGTATCCTTCCGTCCGTTAGCGGTGCAGGCTATGCTGCTTTTACTACAGGCCTTTTTATATCAGCCATCATCTTTTGCGGATCGTAAGCCACGTTCTTCGTCAGTATAATATAAAATATCCTTATTAACTTGTTGCTTAAAGCAACCAGGGACTGCATCTTCTTCAAGGGCCTTTCCTTCCTAGTGGTATAGTGCTGGCCTTATAAATAGGATAATTGAATTTCACTGTATTGTTGTTTACAAGCAATTCGTTTCCATTTACTGTATAATCCATCATTATTAACACCTCTCACATATAAATCCAGCAATATCCTCCGCCTTCATAAAACAATGCCTATTCATTGGCGTATTAATATCACCATATACTCTAACAAATGTTGATGCCTATTCCAATTCAAATTCTAGCACAGGTCGGAGATGTATAAGATGGCCTGATTAAACTTTATACTACCATATACCTTTCTCAAAGTTATCATTTATTTTGCACTGTGTCTTTCTACAGTACTCAATATTTGTAACATCGTCAAAATTATTATGGAGCATTCCTGTAATAAAGAATAATGGACTTTGAAAAAAGAGACGCCAGTCGGTAAAATAAAGAAGTGTTGAACAGACACAAAATACTTCAAAATACCGAGGAGGCGTCCTAATATGAAGAGTAAGGTACAAACACATTCCTCAACGCATCCATCAGCATAAATAAAAGCGGATAAGCTCCGGATACGGCAAAAAATGGTCTTGGCTTCATGCCTAGCATCTGTAATATTTTATTGACAAACCCGGTCTGAAGAGAAAAAGCATCAAAGAAAACATTAACATAAGCAGCTATTGGAATAAAAGCCGGTATAGCAAGAATAGCAATTGCAATGGTCTTCAGTACCCTGCCGGGTATCCTGGATATACACAGTATAAGCACCAGTGCAAGCAGGCAGGTAAGCAGGATGGATAACACACTAAGCAGTAAGGTATTACCTGCTATTTTGGTGAAACCTTGAAGCTCGAATGCTTCGCGATAATATCTAGAACCTGCCGACGGACTTCCAAGAATGCCTTTAATTGCATTAAATTCCTTCATGGATAAAATAACGGTAGTAATGTCTGGTATGATTTTAAAGAAAAAAAGCAAAATAAAAGCAGGAAGCGCTGCGAGAAACGGAACGATTTTTTTGAACATGAGTAACCCCCCTAACTTCTTTCATTAGCAGCAACCAAGCAAATAATCAATATATTATACAAATTTATCTATCAAAGCATAATACTCTCATTTATATTCTACATTTATTTGCATATTCCTTTTTCAATGACAAAAAAGAAAGATCCGGGTTTCATGCTTCCCGGACCCTTCAGATGTTCAGGCTCTTGGAACGTCAGCATTTCTTGCCGCAAAAGCCTCCAAATATACCAGGGCATAACAGAATGATCACTACGATAATGATGATTATCCACCATATCCATTCATTCCCGCAGCCGAAGCCAAAGCCTCCCCTTTCCTCTTCCGCCATATGATTCACTCCCTTCGGGATCCTCCCATACCGATTATCGATCGATTTACATATTGCATATCATTACATACTATTAGAAAACGGTACCATTTGTTCCTGATGCAGGACTTAAGCCAGGCTCAGAAAATAATTTTTAACATAGCATGTTATTGTAATTATTATCAATACGAAGTATAATTACTTTGACAAGTAAATCCCGTTCCGTCACTGGCTTACTGACGGTTTTTTATTTGTCGACGATTCTGCAACACGGAGGTGAACAGTATGGAATGTGACGCTGGAGGCAGTAGTCACTTATGTAATCCTTTAATCAATGAGGGTATGATTTGCCATGCTGTTTGCCAGGTGTATTCATGTATGGATAAATCGCCCTCTGACTGAAAATATTATAGAAAAGAGGGTGACTCCAATGCTTGAGATTTTCAAGACCGTAGGCAGCGATCTCATCAGTACCGATGCTTTCGAAGAAGGTATCTGGGTTAACCTGATCAATCCGTCCGACGAAGAGATCAACACTGTAAGCAGCGCATTGAATGTGGAGACAGATTTCCTGAAAGCTGCACTCGACGAAGAGGAAAGAGCCAGAATAGAAAGTGAAGACGGTCAGACGCTTATCATCGTAGATACTCCGATAGTGGAGAAAGAGAGGCAGATGAACCTGTACACCACCATACCTTTGGCGATGATAATAATAAAGCATGCCATAATTACGGTATGCCTGAAGGAAGATACGCTGCTCAATGATTTCAAGAACAAAAAGGTAAAATCGTTTTTTACACAGTTTAAGACAAGATTCGTTCTGCAAATATTGTATAAAAACTCGACAAGATATCTGCAATACCTTAAGCATATAGACAAGACCAGCTTCAGAATAGAACAGGACCTGCACAAATCAATGAAAAACAAGGAACTGATACAGATGCTGAAGCTGGAAAAAAGCCTTGTGTATTTTTCGACTGCATTGAAGTCCAATGAAGTCGTCCTGGAAAAATTGCTGAAATTTGAGTATATCAAGAATTATCCGGAAGATACGGAACTGCTTGAAGATGTCATCGTAGAGAACAAGCAGGCCATCGAGATGTCCAACATATACAGCAGCATACTTTCCGGCACTATGGATGCCTTTGCATCGATCATTTCGAACAATCTTAACATCGTAATGAAGTTTCTGACATCAGTTACGATAGTTATGGCAATACCGACTATGATATCAAGCTTCTTCGGAATGAATGTACCGATGCCGCTGACTTCCAACGGGGCATTCTGGATAATCATTGCCATTTCTCTGGCAGTCTGCACGATTACCGGCTTTACCCTTTACAAGAAAAAGCTGTTCTGAAATGTGGAGAAAAATCAATGGCGAAAGTGGGATATGAAATTTGTGCGATCACCGTTCGCACAAATTTCCCGCACCGTCATAAAAACATTCGCCGGGCTGCCTGAGGATACCCTGACTGTCGTAGAACTCTTCGTCTGCCTGCCGCAGCACGCCCAGATAATCAAAGTAGTCCTCTCCGGGTTCACGCATGATCCCTTCGCTGTCCATGTACTTCTCACCGGGACTTCGCAGAACGCCCTGGCCGTCATGATATTTTTCTTTAAGTGAGTACAAAAATGATCACTCTTTCAAAAAATAACTACCCAGTAATTATATCACAAGCTTGCATCAACGTACAAATCATTGAACCGCCAAAATTATTTATCGTTCGTCAGATCCCCGTCCCCGTCTACGGGAATGGCTTCGCCAAGATACTTAGGCTCAGGCTTTAACAGTACATAGACAAAATCCTTCGTCCGTGCCAGCATCTCGCGGAAGTCCCTGTATGACTGACCGCTGTAATTCACAGGAGCCGCAGCCACGCCGTAAGCCTCAAGTCCCAGCTTTTCTGCAATATATAACGCTCTGTAGAGGTGGTATTGCTGTGTCACTATTATTATTTTCCTTGCCTTGAAAATATCTCTCGCACGGTACAGGCTCTCATAGGTGGAAAAACCTGCATGGTCCATGAACACGTGCTGTGAAGGTATGCCGGAATCTATGGCAAATTTTTTCATAGTATTTACTTCGTCATACTGGACAGTTCCATGATCGCCGCTCATCAGCAGTCTGTCCGAAGCGCCCGCATTGTACAGTTCCACTCCCCGCACAAGACGATCCCGCAGAATGAGGCTTGGTGATTCATCATCCCTGACATGCGCTCCCAGCACAAGAATGCAGTCCGCATCGAGTTTTGCCGCTTCCTCAGAATCGATAATGCTGTCCTTCACGGAAGCCTTGACATATTCATTTATTCCAAACAGTGCAATGATTCCGGCGCACCCGATAAGCAAAATGAAAAGCATTATTCTTCCCGCCCTGGTTCTCCTGCGTGCATTCATAATTAATTATCTCCGCTCTGTATCGACAGATTCTTACTTTTTATCTGCTAAAGTAATTATAGACTTTGGTGAATAATATGACAAGGCGGCAGCCACAAAAATACACCGGTGCAGATGTTGTACTCTTCTCCTGCCGGCTGTCGGTCGATCAGCCGGAAACAGTAAGAAGAGTCAATGGTCTCTGCCCGGTGTCTGCTATTTTCTGTGTATGTCAGGTATTTGTTGTTCCTCTATGTTTGTCCGGTATCTGCATTCTCTGTGTCTGCCCGGTATCTGTATTCTCTGTGTCTGCCCGCTCTATTTACATCTGCGGTTTACCTGTTTCGGTTTTTCTTATTTCTCGGTTATCTTTATATCTATCCTGTATTCGCGATTTTTAAGGAATATATTGCCGATACCGGCAAAAATGGATTGTGCTTCTTCTCCCGTCAATTCTTTTGCAATGGAGATCAGAAAATCGTTTCGGCTGTAATATTCAACGCCTTTGGTACCCTCAGCCGCGATTTTATCATTTCCGGGAATTTCAGTCCGGATTTGATCATCACCGGTCACCTTTTCACTGAACTGTTCATTTCCGGCCGCATCCTGCCTTTCCTGTATGCTGTCTGCCGCATCATATCGTTCTTGTCTGTTATCAGCTGCATCATGTCTTTCTTGTCTGCTTCCGTCATCATTTCTTCTCCGTCTGCTGCCGACCGCGTCCTGCCTTTCCTGTCTTCTTCCGGCCGTCCGGCTTCTTTCCGCGCCCTTTTTCCCAGTCTTGGCACCACTGTCCTCTTTGATATACCTGGATATCATATTGTAAATGTTTGGCGGATTTACACCCAGCTTTTCCGCGATCTTCTTCTGGGATGAGTACAGTTCCTTCAGTTCCTTAAGAGCTTCGATCTTCTGCTCCTTTGGCAAACTCTTGAGTTCGGCATAGGTTATGCTTTCATACATATAATCACTTCCTTTTTATAGTATTGTATACAATAAATAGTTTCCACTTTTATATTATTAATACATACTATAAAAAAGAACAAGCCTTCAAAGCCAGAGTGCTTCGCTGAGCACATTCTGTCCGTGCAGATCCTCGACGCATACCATTTTCGCAAGAAGCCATGCCCGCTGCTCATCGGTCAGTTCCTGAAGCTTCAGCGCTTCCTTCGACCCTGACATCCGTTCGGTTATCTTATCGATGGCGGCAATTTTATTTTCCGCCGCAGAAATCACATCCTGCCATGCTGCACGTTTCCTGGCCAGCGCTGACATGAGCCCGTCTTTGTTAATGCCTCCCACAAGGATCTCTTTGATCTCAGACAGTGAAAAACCCAGCGTCTTGAGTTCGATCAGCGCATTGAGCGTCTGCACCTGATCGATGGAGTAATATCTGTATCCTGTCTCCGGATCGATTTTCGCAGGAACTATTATCCCTTTCTTCTCATATATGCGTATCGCCTTCACGGATACATTGAAAAAGGCGGCGATCTCGCCTATCTTCATCAACGGCTGCTCCGGGACAGATTCGATACCTTTACGGTCAATCCCCTCGGGACCGATACCTTCGGGGTCTATACCTTCGGGGTCTATACCTTCGGGACCGATACCCCCGGAGCCGATACTCTTGGGACCGATACCCCTGGGACCGATACCCCCGGAACTGGTTGCTTCCATGCTTACTCCCCCAATACCTTTCTCATTTATTCCTCCGGTGTTATGCTCATTGTCTCGTTTACACGCATTACACCGGCCATCGCTGTTCTTATATTGATCAAACTATTTATCAGCATCATTGACCCTGCCAGTATGCCGCCCCTGTACTGGAATACGGCTGTGAGGTCTCCGAAGCTCATATCTCCTCCGGCGATGATTCTCCCTCCTGCGAGCAGCACCACCAGATAGCCGGTCATTCCCATCAGCGGCATCAGTCCGTTTCCGAGCGCTCTGCGGTGCTGGAGCCTCATATTGGCTTTCCTGATATTCAGGCTGCTCTCTCCAAAGCATCTCATCAAATAGTCCTGCGCATCATAAATAAGCGCCGTATCGGCACAGGTGATAAGAGCATCCAGATCAGCGGAGTTGGCTGCGATCTGCTTCTGAACATCTGCAGCAAGCCTTGTCATGGGTTTGGCAATGACGAGCCTGCTTATCAATATATGTGGTATGACAAACAGTATTACAAGTCCGAACATAAGAGGGTCAAATAATGCCAGGACCACGGATGATACACTGATGTTCACTGTGGATACGACTGCATGTGGCAGATGGAAGTTCTGGTTTAATATAGCGGCCGCAACGTTCATATCTGCGTTGAGACGGGTGATCCATTCGCCCGGCCCCTTATCTTCGATCTGCCTGACAGACATGCTGCTGACATGCTCAAACAGCCTTCTCCTCAGCATGCCTACCCACCTTACTACATATGTGGCATACAATCTCCACACTGTACCATTATACACAAATAGCAGGAGACTTCCAACACCATACAGCATGCAGACAAAATACATGCGGCCGCGGTCATTGCTGCTTATTGCATCAAAGACGTGTTTCAGGATGATTGCCTGAAAAACGGTGCGAAGAGCATCAAATGGGCAGCGCAATATTGTAAGTATGATAAAACGCCTCACCGAGCCGATCATCACAAACATTTGCTTCAGTTCACGAATCATTGAGCCGTCCTCCCTCCAGCCTGTATATCCGGCTGCATCCCTCCAGCGCTCTGGGCTGGTGGCTGACGCTCACTACAGTCTTGCCTCTTGTCAGGCTTTCGATGGCTGCAAGCACAGCGCTGCTTGTGCCGTCGTCAAGGGCGCTGGTGGCCTCGTCCAGCAGTATCACAGGCGCATCTTTGGCTATTGCCCGGGCTATTGCAATACGCTGGGCCTGACCTCCGGATACTTTACCGCCCCGTTCTCCAACGAAGGTGTCGATCCCATCAGGCAACTCAGCTATCCAATCCGTCAGTTGCGCCGCTCTGCAAGCTTGCATTATGGTATCAGGGCTCATTTCATGTCCGCAGGTTATGTTGTCCCTTATACTCGCTGGAAACAGCATGGGGTCCTGCATGACCATTGCCACCTGCCTGCGGATATCCTCAGGCCTGTGCTTTCCTTCGACCTCCACGATTCCTGTCATTGCGGGGTACAAACCGGCCAAAAGCTTAAGCAGCGTGCTTTTGCCGCAGCCGCTGACACCGACGATGCCTACGTATTCACCGGTTCCGACATTCATGCTGATATCCTGCAGGATCATGTTCCCGCCATATCCGAAACTTAGATTTTCAACTAATATGCCCAATATACTGCCCCCTACTCCCCCATTTATTTGCCTGTCAGGAATGGCTCCAGCCGCTTCATATTCGTTGAAAAACGGCGAAGGGCAGCAATGCGTCCGGGTATGTTCATCATAACCCCCGACACATTTTCGGAAAGGTTGATAAATATATACAAAGTTCCAAGCGTTATCGTTCCATGAATGACCTGGGATCCGCCGATCAAAAAAAGAAGCAGCATCGGCACGCATGACATAATTGCCGACAGCGACATCAGAGCTGCACGTCTGCGCTCTTCCTTTACAGTGGCGTTCTCCCATCTTTCCAATGCTGTATAATATTTTTCTCTGATGAATGAGACAGCTTCATAAAGCTTCACCGCAGGGAATATCGTGACGATCGTATCGGTAAAGCCGTTCATCTGGACATTTGCCTGTTGGCTCAGCTGTGCTGCTTCTCCGATGAGCTTGCTCGAAAACGCCGCATACCAGATAAAAATAGCCATAGGCGCGTTTGTGACCAGCATCAGCTTCGGATCCAGAATAAGCAAAAAGGAAAACGTTCCGGAAAATCTAATCAGATCATCGATGAATGAATACAGGTTATCACGCATAAAGGATGCAACATCATTGATTTCATTCTGAAGCCTCGACAGCTGTACACCGGCATTCAGATTTTCGATCTCAGCCAGCGGCAGTTTAGTGTAGTATGATGCATAGCCCATCCGAAGATCATGAGCCAGAGTTTCACACGTCCAGCCCGAACAAATGCCCAGCAGGTATGACGATGCCGCACTTAACAAAACAGCGGCTGCGGCTCTTAAGACCATCCCTGTCAATATGCTTTTATCGGAATTTATTGTATCGATTATACCGCCTATCTGTATATTCCACCATAAAGCGGCCAGTATAGCAGCTATGCCGGCAAAGACCGGAAGCAAGACCAGTCCGATGCGTTTTCGCATAAGTTTGATAAGCAATGACATTTCAACGCCCCCTGAGAATAATTGTAAACTATGTCCCTGGGGCAGAGTCAATAAAGGCTGACACACGGTAGAAGCTATATTTTAGGTTCGGGCTGCAACATATCGGTCAGGTGCCGCAGAAGGTCCGATATGGACATGCAGATGGTCCGGGAGGTGAGGAGTAATAATCCTTATCAGGTGAATATTCATATGGAGTCGACAAAGTGCTGACAAGCCTCTCCATGACGCTGTAGTCTCTGTCCTTTTTTGCAGCCTCGAGAGCTTCCTCAACACGGTGGTTGCGCGGTATGATCACCGGATTGCTTTTCTTCATCAGATTTGCAGGCTCCGGTTGCCGGCTGAGCCTGTTCTGCCACCGCTCGTACCATCGTTTGAACTTGTCGGTGCCGAACATCTCAATATCAAGGTTTTCATTATAAGTGAGCGATCGGAAGGTATTGGTGAAATCAGCCTTGTTTTCGTACATTATGGTGAGGAGGTCATCTATCAGATTTTCATCCTGCTGTTCCCGGCCAATGATCCCCAGCTTTGACCTCATACCGTCAAGCCAGTATGAGTGAAACAGATCAGCGAATCCTGATACGGCGTCCTGCGCAAGTGCAACAGCCTTATCACTGTCCGTGTGAAGCAGCGGCAACAGCGTCTCAGCAAATCTTGCCAGATTCCACGCCGCAATACTTGGCTGTTTCCCGTACGCATACCTGCCATGGGTATCGATGGAACTGAATACAGTGGCTGGGTCATAATTATCCATGAAGGCGCATGGACCGTAATCGATGGTCTCACCACTCAACGCCATATTATCGGTATTCATTACCCCATGAACGAAGCCAGCCAACTGCCATTTGGCAATCAGGGCAGCTTGGCGCTTTATAACCTCCTTCAGGAGGAAAAGGTACCGGTTATCGCTGTTATCGGTACTTCCAAAGGAAAAGTGACGATCGATAGTATAATCCGCCAATGTCCTGAGCTCATCAACAGTTCCCCATTCTGATACATACTCGAACGTACCGACCCGAAGATGGCTCGCAGCCACTCTGGTCAGCACTGCGCCCGGAAGTACAGCCTTCCGGAATACCGGTTCCCCGGTCGTAACCACCGCAAGGCTCCTGGTAGTAGGTATCCCAAGTGCGTGCATCGCCTCACTGATGATATATTCCCGCAGCATCGGCCCAAGTGCCGCTCTGCCGTCTCCTCCGCGGGAATACGGGGTTCTGCCTGAACCCTTTAATTGTATATCGAACCTCTCACCGGACGGAGTGATTTGCTCACCCAACAGCACAGCCCGTCCATCTCCAAGCATGGTAAAATACCCGAATTGGTGTCCCGCGTAAGCCTGAGCTATCGGTTCCGCTCCTTCGGGCAGCTTATTGCCGGCAAATATTTCTATGCCTTCGCCGCCTGACAACACAAGAGGGTCCAGTCCGAGTGAACGCGCAAGCGCATGGTTGAAGACAGCCGGTCCAGGTGAACGCACCGGCGTAGGATCTACACGGGAGTACAATGTTCCGGGCATGCGTGCATAACTGTTGTCCAGATTCCAGCCGGCTTTCATAACATTATCTTCTGCTTCATCTTTTACTTCCATTTGCTTCATCTTTTACTTCCATTTGTTTTCCCTGCTCTTCTTCATATTAGGTCCGATGCTGTAGCTCAAACAACCTTATGTTGCCCTGCAAACGAAAAAATGATTCAGCCTAATACCAGCTATATACTGTTCTGGCTGATCAAATGAAGCAGTGACTTTGCTGCGTATCAGTGATCGGGCGAATCAGCCAGCCCAGCAACATACTTGCTGATCAGAACGAATCAGCGAACCTTACAGCGTACCGACAAATCAGAACAATACAGCGAAACTTATAGTGTTCCGGCAAATCAGAGCAAAACAGCGAAACTTGCAGCATACCGACAAATCAGAGCAAAACAGCGAAACTTGCAGCATACCTTCTAATCAGAATGAAAAAGTTTCAGGCGGATTACCAAAAGCATAAATGGTTGCAGTTGCATTTTTAAGGTAAAGCACTTCGAATATCCCATCATCCAAACTATACATGTTTTTAAGGACAGGGACGCTCTCGAGCATATGGGCCTTCGCTTCACGATTAGGATCGACAACTGCCTCGGCCTCTATGCGTATCCATTTGCCGTCCGGCAAACAGCCGCATATTTCGATCCTGGGGTTTGCCTGGATCTGTTTGAATACATTTTTTGTGTTGTTTGTCGTAATGTAGACCTTTCCGTTAAATTCCGCAACTGCCCCGAAGGGTCTGACCCTTGGTTTATCGCCTTCCAGAGTTGCTACATAAAAAGTTCTGCATGAGTTTAGAAATTCAACAGCTTTGTTCATGTGATTATCTCTCTTTCAATTACATTTTTTAGGATATCCCAATTATATCATAATGTACAGATTTGTTACACCAAAACATATGCAGCTATTTGCTTGTTTACGTAGTTAAGTCATTTACATAGTTTAAGTTGCTTGCACTGTTTACATTGTCTTCGTCGTGAACGGTGAAGCAGGCAGACCTTCTCTGTTGCACAGGTTCGCACCCTCGGGGTTGCCCGACCAGGCATATCGTACATGCAGCGGTTCATCGACCAGATCACTGGATACAACGACCATATTCTCATCCAGCCATGCATCAGCCTGTACATAGACTCCATCCGATCCGCATACTTCAAAACACCTTGGCTTGCATCCGTCTCTCGTAGCCAGGCCGCTTCCTGTATCGGTAAAACTGAGGAAGATCTTGTTGCCGTCGATCCTCATCGATTCATAAATAGGTCCCGAACTGACTTCTGACTCATCACTGTAAGCCAACTTTTGAGCCAGCAGCGCAAGTCTGTATCCGACATCCCTCTTGTTGTCCGGGTGGATATCATTCCATTCACCGATATCGATCGTCACTGCCATCCCGGTATTCGGCACATCCAGCGTCTCAAGCTGCTTCTGCCTCAGCTCGGGCCAACGGTCGTCGTTCAGTTCTTCGAAATTGGGAAGCTGAACGTATAAGAAGGGGAAGTCTCCCACGCCCCATTTCTTTCTCCAGTCCGTTATCAATGACTGCATGACCCTTTTATAGCTTTCGGGCCTGTGGGTATTGGTCTCGCCCTGATACCACAACACGCCTTTTATGACATAGTTGATTGCCGGAGCGACCATGCCGTTATACAGTCCCATCGGCTCCCAGTCAATAAATACGGGTGGCGTCATAGGCTGGGTCCTGACTCCGACAAGGTATTGCCATTTTCCATACAGATCGATGATATGGCTGCCTATCTTCAGATGATATGGCTTCCCTTTATAGAAACCTCCCTTTCCCGATTCACTTATGACTCTTGCAGTAATGATATTCCTGCCTTCTTTCAGAAGTCCGTCGGGAATATTATAAATCCGCGGCCCCCACTGGCCTTCCATCGAACCCACCAGGGTTCCGTTTATGTAAACCATATCATTATCTCTTACATGCCCCATATAAATACTCGCCGGTTTCCCCAAAAGTCCGGGAAGCAGCTCGATTTCCTTCCTGAACCAGACAACTCCGTTGAAGCTGCCCAGACCTTCCTCCTCCCATATGCATGGCACCTTGACAAACGGCCACGACGAAGCATCATAGTCAATGTCGTAACACGGCTTGCCGCCTGCAGGCAATCCTGCATCGTTTGCATTTATATATGCATACCATTCATCGTGTGTTTCCTGATTTCTTTTCTTGATTTCAGCAACATGGTCATCATCCTTAAGGTTTATAGCCCTGGAAAGGAACTCAGGGAAGTCTTCAAGAGCTTCAGCGCTCATCCATGTCTCCGCTGCGGTGCCTCCCATGCTTGCATTGATGAGGCCTATCGGTATCTGATACTTTTTATATATTTTTAAGGCAAAATAATACCCAACTGCAGTAAAGCCAAGAACATCACTTTTCGCCGATATCCAGGATCCGGACTCGTAGTCTTCCTCCGGATTCTTGAAATTCGACCTGATGGGAACGGAAAAGTGCCTGATGAAATCGTTGTCTGCACCTGCGACATCATTGGGGTACCTTTCCCTCATAAACAGCATCGGTATCTGCATATTGGATTGGCCTGAGCAAAACCACACATCACCCAGCAGGATGTCCCTCACCACGATCTCATTACCGCAGTTGTCCGTAACTTTCATATCATATGGTCCGCCCGCATTACCCGTATCTATATATACAGACCACTTTCCGTCGATGCTGGCAGTGCACCTGTGTAACCTCTCTAGAAAATAAATATCAATTGTACAGCCAACGGGAGCCTTTCCCCATATTTTAACCTTCGCATTTCTCTGCAGTACCATACCATCACTGATAAGGCGCGGCAATGTAAGCTTTTCCTGATTCTCCGCCTTAAGCATGTACACAACTCCTTCCCGTTCAAAGCCGGCAATAAGCCCTCTTCAGTAGCCCACATGACTTTTTTTGTCCAAAGCCAGCATCAACTTTGTCGTTCAAAGTAGCCTTTACCCCGTTATCCGAACTCCAAAAAAACTTTGTTATCCAAAGCTCTCAAAAACTTTGTCGTCTGGCTCCATACAACAGTATAGCAAAAAACTACTGACAACATAATACATCACCGTAATATCGCTTTGATATGTACTCGACGAAATCTTGAGATATTCCCAATATAGATTTGAAATGTACCATGTAGGGATCAAAAATATACCCGGCGGGGTATTGATATTTTGCTATTTCTGATATCATATATCTGTCAGCGGTTCACCACCCGT
>CAZQUQ010000066.1:0-14369 GCA_964596445.1 uncultured Oscillospiraceae bacterium | reverse complement strand
CAGCGCGTGAATATGCCGAAGTGATGGAATTGGCAGACGTAGTGGACTCAAAATCCACCGGTAGCGATACCGTGCCGGTTCGAGTCCGGCCTTCGGCACCATAGAAACCAGCAGCTCTCAAATTGCCTGCAGGCGGATTGAGGGTTGTTTTATTTTCTGCAGAACTGTTGCAGCCCTTACTGCTCAGCCATTTTTACTGCCAGCATGCTTATTCATAGCTTCAAAGGATTCATCGCTGATGATATACTCGATCCTGCGGGTATCTTCTGATGCAACCATACCGCCTTTTTTGAGCAGTCTGAACGGTTTGATTGTTTATGACTTTTTCATCAGGGTATATTTATGTCATAATATAATTTGATCGACATTATATGCTGTGAAAATGCATCAGTCAAGGAGGAATGCGGGAATGTACTTTAAATGGAAGGATGTATACAGTACGGGAATAGACATAATCGACAAACAGCACAAGCATCTGATGGAAATCGGAGCAAGGATATTTGAACTTGCTGAAACGGATGATGGGTACGATCACTACGATGAGATAATGAAAGTCGTAGGTGAGCTGAGGGATTACACACAATACCATTTCGGCTTTGAGGAGAAGCTGATGGAGCAGTATGGATATGAACATTATGAACATCAGAAGTTCCAGCATTTCTTCCTGATGAAGAAAATCAACAAGTATGACAGCCAGGATATTGATGAAAAACAGAGAGATACGGTGATGGAACTGGCTGCATTTATATCTGACTGGATCACGAATCATATACTGCAGGAAGACATGAAGTACAAGGAGTTTTTCCTAAGCAAAGGTGTAAGGTAAAATAACACACAATATCAGGATCAGTATCATTTCATTATGTCAAAGCTGTATCCTTCACCATAATTGTCATCTACATTACTGAACGGATCCCTGAAGCTGAGCTTCAGGTAATCATCCTTAAGAGCCGGTATCGTTGCTTCGAAACCGGTTTCTTTTTTTACCATCGGGACATCCTGTTCGATGTCCCAGTTGCTGCCATATCCGAAATGTAAAAATATTTCGGCAGCACCATTCTTGGAAAGTATTCCGTCATACTTTATGGTAACTTTATCTCCAACTGCTGGAGAAGCTGGGCTTATTGCCACACCGTGGTCAACATATTCAAGGTTCTTTGATGATTTTTTCTGCATTTTCATCCGCCTTATACTCATTTCTGATTCCGTATTAGCATATACACAGAAAGATAAAAAAATTCAAAAGCTGGTGAGACAATCATTGACACTGTATGGAATTTTTCCTGCGTGAATTGCCAAAACTAGATGTGAATACTGAAACCGGAGTTGTATACCGGTTTAATATCTAAAAATATCTATGAAGGGAAGCAGAAAATGAAAGCAGTTATTATGGCGGGAGGCGAAGGAACCAGGCTGAGGCCGCTGACATGCAACAGGCCCAAGCCGATGGTCCCGGCTGCCGGTATACCCATTATGGAACATATCGTCAGTTTGCTTAAAAACCATGGAATAGTCGATATAGCTGTTACATTGCAATATTTGCCCGATCATATCAGTGAGTATTTTGGAGATGGTGACCCCTTTGGCGTCAGGATGCGTTATTATGTTGAGCACAAGCCGCTTGGAACTGCGGGAAGCGTGAAGAATGCAGAGGAATTTCTTGATGATGAGTTTCTTGTGATCAGTGGTGATGCGCTGACAGACATCGATCTGTCCGACGCTGTCAGCTTCCACAGGGAAAAGGATGCCATGGCAACACTGGTACTTAAGAGAGTCGATATTCCGCTGGAATATGGTGTGGTCATTACCGATCATGACGGAAGGATCATCCGGTTTCTGGAGAAACCGGGCTGGGGCGAGGTTTTCAGTGATACCGTAAACACAGGGATATATATCCTTTCACCTGATATATTCCGGTATTTTGAAAAAGACAGAGTATTCGACTTCAGCAAGGATCTTTTCCCGGCCCTTCTGAAGGATGACAGGAGGATGTATGGCTATATTACGGAGGATTACTGGTGTGATATCGGAGATATAAATGCATACTTGCAGGCAAACTATGATATCCTGGACAAAAAAGCAAAGGTATTTGTCCCGGGCAGTGAGATCAAAAGCGGCATATGGATCGGCCCCGGAACAAGAGTGGAAGAGACTGCCGTCATCGAGCCGCCATGCATAATAGGTGCAGGATGTCATATAGGGGACAGTTCTGTAATCGGGAGCCATACCGTTATCGGAGACAACTGTACGATCGGTGAACGCAGCAGCATCAAGCGAAGCATAATATGGAAGAACTCCACCATTGCCGGAGAAGTGCAATTGAGAGGAAGCATTGTCTGCAGCCGGTCATATCTCGGACAGGGAGTGTCCGCATTTGAAGGTTCCGTTGTCGGAGAGTTTTCAAATGTAGGCGGCAGAACGCTTATCAGGCCTTCCGTACGGATATGGCCCGGCAAATCTATAGGGGAATGTACGGAAGTTGAATCCAACATTGTATGGGGATCGAAGACAGGCAGACAACTTTTCGGATACAGAGGCATCTGCGGTACTGTTAATATCGATATCACTCCTGAGTTTGCAGCAAAGGTCGGCGCTGCTTTCGGAGCTGCTGTAAAGAACAGGGGAGTTATAGGGGTCAGCTGCGACGGAACATCCGCATCGTCTATGATAAGGAATGCACTTATATCAGGTCTGCTTTCCTCAGGTGTCCATGTAAATGACTATAAAACAATACTGCTTCCGGCATTGAGATCTGCAGCCAGGTTCTACAGACTGGACGGAGGGATTCATGCAAGTATGTGCAGCGGGGGTGGAATGAGGCTTTCGCTGGATTTCATAGACAAAACGGGAAGCAATATTGACAGGCAGCTGGAAAGGAAAATTGAAACGATATTTCTGCGGGATGATTTTGCAAGATGTGAAGGAGACTGCCTGAAGGGAGTAACTGAGATCCCGGGTTATAACGATTTTTATCTTGGAAGTATATTGAATGAAATCAAATCCGAAAGCTTCGATTTCAAAATCGCTCTTTGCGGGAGATCCGAGCAGGTGATGGCAGCTGTCGCCGGACTGTTGAAAAATAAAGGCTGTAATGTGACAAGACTGACCGAAGCAGACGATCTTTCAGCTTCCGGGACAGAAGCAGCGCATTTATGCAGGATGGTAAAAAACGGAGGTTTTGATCTGGGTGTAATGATTGAGGACTCGGGAGAAAAAATGCTGCTGGTCGATTCACACGGAAGGCTTGTTACCGAAGACATGTTTATTGCGCTGATCACGATGGTGATGTTCATGAAGATAGGCAGCGGTACAGTGGTCGTTCCTTTTTCTGCAAGTCAGGCTGTCGATATGATCGCCGACAAATATAAAGGAAGCGTGATCAGGACAAAAACGTCGCCAAAGGATCTGATGGGAAGGCTGCTGGGAAGGGAAGCCGGAGAAGAACTTCTGGAACAGTTCACAATGCATTTCGATGCTGCAGCAGGACTTATGAAGCTGCTGGATTTTATGGCGGCGAGCAAAACGAGCCTGCATGAAATGATGGATATGCTGCCCGATATCCATATGCACAGGCAGGAGGTGGAGTGCAGATGGGACGCAAAAGGAAAGGTCATAAGAAAAATCATACAGGAGAATTACGGAAATAAAATCGAAACGCTTGAAGGAGTAAAAGTGTATAATGACAAAGGGTGGGTGCTGGTGCTTCCCGATGCGGAAAGGCCGGTGTGCAGCGTTATAGGTGAGGGCTACAGCGAGGAGTTTGCTGAAGAGCTGACCAATCTGTATGTCAGGAAGGTGAGGGAAATCAGCCGCAGCTGAGTGCTCCGCTTATGGTGTATATATTCCACTTGAAATAAGATGATTTAATAAGTAGAATTGAGGTAAGAAAGAATAGTGGGGTATAAGCGGAGATATTATGAAAAATCCTGCAAGCCGGTATATATTATTTATAGTTTTTATAATACTTGGATTAGTTATGGCCGTTCAGTTCAAAAGCACCCTCAACTCCAGAAAGGTCACCGCTTCAAACAAACTCAGCGCTGACGCGCTTAAGGAGCAGATCACGGAGATAAGCAGGGAAATAGAGGAACTTAGGATATCCATCGATGAAAGTCTTGCTTTTCAGAATGAAATAATAAAGGAATATATAGCTCTTCAGAACGATGAAAAGCTGATGGAAGAATGGAATCTTTTAAAACTGCACACAGGTCTGTCAAGCGTATCCGGTCCAGGGGTCACGATAACGCTTGATGATGCATCCGAAATTCAGTCTGACTTGCCCCTGGAGTTTTTTATAATACACGATTATGACGTAAGACAGATAGTCAACGATCTCAAAAAAGCCGGCGCCCAGGCCATCGCCATCAATGGTGAAAGGATGGTCCCCATGAGTGAGCTGATATGTGCCGGCCCCACGATCATTATCAACAAAAACAGACATCCTGTCCCATTTGTTATCGAAGCGATCGGGGATCCGGATGTATTGTACGATTCTTTAAATACCAGTGCAAAAATCAATGAGTTGAGAGAATTCAATATCAAAGTCGAAATAAAGAAATCCAAGGAGATCAAAATAGCAAAATTCAGTGGCGTTGATAATCTGGACAGGTATATATCGGGACTGGAGGTGGTCGAGCAATGAAAATCGCACGTAATATAGCAATGATGATAGTGTGCATATTACTGGGAATCATGTTGTCATTGCAGTATAAAAGCGTGAATAATTATCAGGCAATGGCTAGTCTGGATAATAAGAGGCTTGAAGAACTGAAGGAGGAATTGATCAAGCTCCAGAACCAGAGAAATGAGCTTCAGGAAAGGTATCAAAAGCTGGAGGAAGAGAACCAGACTTATGCAAAAGTCAAGGCAGGAGACAGCGAGGCTGTGCAGCAGATACAGAACAACCTTAAGAAGGCAAGAATTTTTGCCGGACTTGAGACAGTCAAGGGAGCAGGGGTAATCATCACGCTTGATGAGACAGAATTCTCATATGTAGCGGATGATGATCTGCTGAACATAGTGAATGAGTTGAAAGCCAGCGGGGCCCAGGCGATATCAATAAACGATGAACGAATTGTTGCAATGACGGAGATACGATATGCAAAACCATATATGATCATAAACGGAAAGCAGTTCACAGCGCCCTTTACAATAAAGGCCATAGCTGATCCAGACAAGCTTGAAAGATCAATGTCGTTGATAGGGGGATATTTGGATTATCTCGAAGAAAATTATATGCTTGTCATAAATATGAAAAAATCCGATGAGGTAGTAATTAATAAGTTCGTTGATGACGGCACAGTCATCAGGACAGATTTCCTGATACCTTTAGAATAACTGCGGCAAAAAGAAATCGGCATATTTTCGGACCTCCATAATACAAATAAAAAGAGGTATTATGGAGGTCGTTTTTATGATTTTTAATGATGGATATAACGGAAGATGCAGCGCAAAAGCTGCCGCTGCAGTCATAATATCTGTTGTATTATGCCTATGCTCTTGTTCACCGGCTAAAACATTTGAGTCCTCGCTGAGCGATCTTGGGGGTGTGTATGCAAGCAATTTCAGCGATATGGATCTCTCGGAGGAGATCACAGGGAGACTTTCGGAAGAGGTGGAAGAAGAACTCCAAATACAGGTTAACTGGAGCAGTGTGGGTCATGAAGAGGAGGTGACCCTCAGCGGGACAACTGCTGATGAGGCTTTGAGCAATAAGCTGCTGAGATGGGGTATTTCAAGGAGGCCGGACAACCTCACGCCCAAAGCTGATCCCGGCGCTCCCGAGCTTTTATCGAAGTATGGCGGTGTATGGATAGGAGATACAGATAAAAAAATAATATACCTTACATTTGACGAGGGATATGAGAACGGATATACGCCTGTAATACTGGACACTTTGGCTGAGAATGGAGTCAAGGCGATTTTTTTTATTACAGGACCTTATTTGAAGGAACACCAGGATCTTGTTAGAAGGATGGTAGAAGAAGGACACACGGTAGGAAACCACACGATACATCATCCAAGCCTTCCCGAACTTGACAACGCCCGTCTCGAAGAGGAAGTACTCGGTCTGGACAGGGCATTTGGCGAAAAATTCGGATCAAATATGAAATTTCTGCGTCCGCCAAAAGGGGAGTACAGTGAAAGGACACTTTCACTGACCAATAAGCTTGGTTATTGTAACCTGTTCTGGAGCTTTGCATATGATGACTGGTACCGTGACAGATCAAGAGGACCGCAATATGCTTATGACATCGTGATGCGCAATTTGCATAATGGAGCGGTCCTGCTGCTGCATGCCGTGTCCAGGGACAATGCACAGGCTCTGGACAGCATTATAAAAGGGGCCGCAGACAGAGGATATTCCTTTGGAGACCCTGAAGATCTGCTGCCATCTGATAAGTCTGGAGACGGGTCATATGACGAATAATTACGCCGTGCCTGAAAAGCGGAAAGCTAAAAATAAAGCTCATACAGACAAGAAGAGTATAAAGGAAAAATTTGCAGAAATGCTGGAGCTTCCGAAGGAACTGGTTCTTGACCGTCCAAAGCTTACCATGATCGGACAGTATGATCTGATGATAGAGAACTACAAATCAGTTCTTGAATATGACAATGACCGTATCAGAGTAAGGACCGGATCAGGTGTCATCCTGATAACCGGGACAGATCTTATAATCAGGGAAATAACATCTGAAGATATTATCATATCCGGAACTATCCATACACTTGAATTTGCCGATGCGGGGTGAAGCTCTTGCTTTTCAGACTGTGGAATTATCTGCGGGGATATGTTATTATTATAGTCGAAGGCTATTTTTTAGAGAAGTTTATAAACATCTGCGCAAGACGAAAAATCCCAATGTGGGATGTCAGGATGCAAAGCAAGCGGCTGGTCACAATGAGGATGACCATAAAAGGCTTCAGACTTGTAAGACCTGCTGCGAGGAAATCCGGATGCAGGGTAAGGCTGCTGAAAAAGACAGGCATGCCGTTTGTATTCAATAGATATCGCAGACGGAAAGCGTTTTTTGCAGGAGCTGTTTTATTTATTTTATTGATAAATCTACTTGCATCGTTTATCTGGAGTATTGAGATAGTCGGCAACAATGAACTGGAAACGTCATTCATTGAAGGAATGCTCGAAAGCAACGGAATAAGGACAGGAGCACTCAAATACGGGATAAATACTGACAGAGCTGTAGAAAGAATGATGCTGGAAATCGACAAGCTGTCATGGATCAGCATATATATCAGAGGTACCAAGGTCAAAGTCGAGTTAAGGGAAAGAAGAGACATTCCCGAAATCGTGCCAAGACATGTACCGTGCGATATCGTCGCACAAAAGGATGGAATAATCAAGCAGGTGATAGCAAAGGAAGGCATCGAAGCCGTCGGTGAAGGCGATACGGTAAAAAAGGGTCAGGTACTCATATCCGGAAGCATCCCGCTGAAGGGTCCCGAAAATGAAAACAGGCTGGTACATGCAATGGGGATCGTCAATGCAAGGACCTGGTATGAGGAAGAATCCCCGGTGGTAACTGACAAAACCGTAAGGCTGAAAACAGGGAGAGTGATAAGAGATAGTGCATTGATACTGTTTTCGTGGAAACTTGATCTTTTTCACAGAAAAAACAGTTTTAAGTATTATACGGCCGAAGAGACGGGAAAAAAGCTTACGATCGGCGAGAATCTTGTGTTCCCGCTTGAATTGGTGACAATCAGTTATTATGAGGAAAAGATTATTGGAGCACATATAAGTGAAGAAGATGCAAGAAGAAATGCAGCGGATGAGGCATACAGGAAAGCGCTGGACCATGTACCCGAAGGAGCTGAGGTAGTCGACAGAAAACTTCAGTTCATCGATAAGGATGGTGTGCCAACTGCAAGAGTCATACTGGAATGCATAGAAGATATAGGTGTTTCCAAACGGATTGGAGGAAATTGATTGGACATTTTTGAAAAGACAGTGGAGTTTGCCAAGATAGAGCATGTAATAAATTTATTCGGACAATTTGACGAAAATGCAAGGATAATCGAGGATGGTCTCAATGTAAAGCTTGTTTCAAGAGATACCGAAATAAAAATCACCGGCGCAAAGGATGATATAGAAAAGGCTTCTGCTGTCGTAGAGAAGCTTTTATCGATAGTCGAACGCGGAGATGATATCACAAGGCAGAATGTCAGCTATCTTGTGGATCTGGCATCCGAGGGTATGATGGAAAAGATCGGGGAGTATTCCGGAGATCAGATATGCGTCACGGCCAGAGGAAGGCAGATCAGATCCAAAACGCATGGTCAGAAAAGGTATGTCAATGCAATAAAGGAAAACACTGTGGTATTCGGCATAGGTCCTGCCGGGACCGGAAAGACTTTTCTGGCCGTTGCCATGGCAGTGACAGCGTTCAGGGACAAGCTTGTCAACAGGATAATACTGACCCGTCCGGCTGTTGAAGCAGGAGAAAAGCTGGGCTTTCTCCCCGGCGATATGCAGAACAAGGTCGATCCGTATTTAAGACCGCTGTATGACGCCCTTTATGAAATAATGGGAGCTGAAACATATCAGAAATATCTTGAGAAGGGCATGATAGAGATAGCGCCGCTTGCATACATGAGAGGCCGTACGCTTGACGACTCCTTCATTATTCTTGATGAGGCACAGAATACGACACCGGAACAGATGAAAATGTTCCTCACGCGTATCGGATTTGGATCGAAAGCCGTGGTTACAGGCGATATTACTCAGATCGACCTGCCCGGCGACAAGAAGTCGGGCCTCAAGGAAGTCACAAAGATACTGAAGGATGTCGAAGGCCTTGAATTCGTATACCTGACTGAAAAAGACGTGGTAAGACATGAACTGGTACAGAGGATCATAAAGGCTTACGAAAGATTCGATTCAAAAAAGTGATGATATACAGGACCGAGATGCGGTCGGCAAACTGCCGCAAATAAAATCGACAGGGGGCTTGTTATTGAAATCAGTCAATAAAAAATCCCGGAAGAAGATTCTGTCCCACTTTAAAGACAAAACGATCCAACGAATACTGATCGCTTTTGTGACTGTAATACTGTCGGTCATTATAGTTGAAAACGGAGCAGCTCCGAAAAAATACAGGCTGGAGGCAGGAGAAAACTCCAAATATGATATCACTGCGCCGCGGGATATCGTAAATGTGATGCTTACGGAGAAGCTGGCAAGAGAGGCGGCTGAAAAGGTTCCGCCGGTGACGGAAAGACTGGATGACGTTCCGATCGATATCATCAATACGGCGAATGATTTTTTTGATCGTGTAAAATCTGCCAGACTCGGTCTGGACAGAAGTTTGAATGAACAAGGTATTATTGAAGGTACCGAGCAATATGAAGAACTGTTGGAAACGGAAAGGGCAAAAGCAGCGGAAGCGCTGTTACTAACACTTAGACAGATCGGTGTGGCTCTGTCGGAGGAACAAGCCTATTTTATTATAGCCAAGACTTCTGAGGATGAACTGGGTTTATTCGAATCCATGACTATAGATCTGATCAGCACAGTCATGAAGGAAGAAGTGAATTCCGGCAATATTTCAGAAAAAGCGGAATATATCAGCAGCAAATTCCAGGAAAGCGAACTTCCGCAGGAAATAAAAAATATGGGCAGCACTGCTGTCAAAGCCTTAATAAAGCCAAACAGCATAATCGACGAGGAAATGACGGATAAAGCCCGGGATGAAGCGTACAACGCCGCACTTGAAAACAAGCAGATCATACAGGAAGGCTCAAGGATACTAAGCTATGGCGACATCGTTACCGAAGACAAGCTGGAGGTTCTCAAGGAACTGAATCTGCTGGAAACAGGCGGCTTCGATTACATGTTTGCCGGCGGGATACTCGCTGTCATTCTGATGTTGTCGTTCCTGCTTATCTTATATATTAATAATTTTTGCCGCAGGATCATATCAGGAGTGAAAGAAACCATACTCCTGTGCGTTATTATTCTGCTGACACTGGTTTCGGCATGGTTACTTGAGCCTGTCAGGCCATTATTGATCCCGGCCTTTATCGCGCCGATGCTTATAACCATTCTGCTGGATCTGAGACTTGGGGTCATTGTCAATATTCTGCTGTCCTTTACTATTTTTTTTATTACGAACGGAGATCAGCAATTTCTATATACATCGCTGATAGGCGGTACAGCTGCTGCCTTTATCGTGACCGGGGCGAATCAGAGAAGCAGGCTTTCGGCATCCGGTATTGCGATAGCTGCGATAAACGCTGTCGTCATAGCCTGTATGGGGCTTATAGGCAAGAACGATCTGATCACGATCGCAAACAATGCTGCGCTCGTGGCAGTAAACGGTATGCTTTCAACAATATTTACAATAGGCACGCTTCCTTTCTTTGAGAGTACATTTAATATTATTACACCATTGAAGCTGCTGGAACTGGCAAATCCCAATCAGCCGCTGATGAAGAAGCTTCTGATGGAAGCACCGGGAACATATCATCACAGCCTTATGGTCGGTAACCTTGCAGAGTCTGCCGCCGAGGCGATCAACAGCAATGCACTTCTTGCCAGAGTAGGCGCATACTACCATGATGTGGGCAAACTGAAACGACCGAACTTCTTTAAGGAAAACCAGCTTTCCGACAATCCTCATGACAGGATGACCCCCAACTTAAGTACGCTTGTGATCACTTCTCATACGACGGACGGAGCCGAGATAGCAGAGAAATACAAGGTGCCGCTTGCGGTAAGGAATATCATCAGCCAGCACCATGGAACAACACTGGCGGCATATTTCTATTACAAGGCAAAAAAGGCTGACAAGGGAGATAATATCAAACAGGAGGATTTCAGATATCCCGGTCCGAGACCGACCACAAAGGAAGCAGCAGTCGTGATGCTGGCCGATTCTGTGGAGGCTGCGGTGCGCTCGATGGTCGAGAAGACTGAAGGGAAAATGGAAGGACTTATCAGAAGCATAATAAAAGACAAACTTGACGACGGACAGTTGGACCTTTGCGATCTTACGCTCAGAGATCTCGATATGATAGCAAAGTCATTCATGCATGTATTCGGAGGCTATTTCCATGAGCGTGAGGAGTACCCTGAGATGAAGGCAAGCAAGCCGGCAGAGGAAGATCAGAACCTGCCGGAGCAGGAGGTAAAAGTTGAAAAACAGCATGCATAAAGATGTTGAGCAATCCGGAGTATATATTGAGAATGAGCAGTCAGCAGTGGAAGTAAAGGATGAGTTTTTGAAACTGCTTAAAGATACAGTCCTGACATGTCTCAGGGCCGAAAATGTGAAAACCGGCTGTGAAGCCAATATCCTTCTTACGGATGATGAATCGATCAGGCAGATTAATAATCAATTCAGAAATATCGATGCTCCGACCGATGTTTTGTCATTTCCGATGGCTGATATCAGAAAAGGAGAAATCGTCGGCGGCGGAGGCGACTACGACATTGATGAAGGTCTGCTTATGATCGGTGATATAGTGATATCGATGGAGACAGCGAAAAGGCAGTCCGAGAAGTATGGACACTCACTGGAAAGAGAGCTGGCTTTTCTGGTATCCCATGGAGTATTCCATTTACTGGGATATGATCATATGGATGCCCAGGATGAAGCCGAGATGATGGGTAAGCAGGAAGCAGTGCTGGATATTCTGGGGTTAAAACGGGCATGAAGAACAAGAGCCTGATCGACAGCTTCAACAATGCGATCAACGGAATCATTTCCGCTTTCAGGACCGAAAGGAACATGAAGTTCCATTTGACTGCAGCGGCGCTGGTGCTTGTAATGTCTCTTTTTTATGATCTGACCAGGCTGGAATTCATCATCATTTGCTTCACGATCGCGCTTGTCATTATCTGTGAGCTGTTCAACACAGCGATAGAAGTGATAATTGATACGATCATCGGAGTATATCATCCAAAGGCAAAAATCGTGAAGGATACTGCGGCAGGCGCAGTTTTCGTATCTGCAGCGCTTTCGATAATCGTAGCATACTTTATATTTTTTGACAGAGTCAGTACCAGTCTTGAATCGGTAATAGTCAGAGTCAAACAGACACCGATGCATGTGACGGTGATCGCCATTGCAGTGACGATGGCTGCAGTGCTGGTGCTGAAGATCATATTCAAGAAAGGTACGCCGTTCAGCGGTGGAATGCCAAGCGGACATTCCGCTGTCGCGTTTTCAGCAGCCACAGCTGTTGCGCTTTATTCCGGCAACTCCGGGATCACCATACTGTCCTTGATTGTCGCACTGCTTGTAGTACAAAGTCGATTAGAGGGCAAAATACATAATATCATTGAGCTGTTTGCCGGAGCAATAATTGGTTTTCTGGTGACACTGCTGATTTTTCAGCTTATTGCATAACCGGATCATAAAATATGTGACAGAAAGAAGAGGTAATTGCGAGTGTTCAGGTCAGGTTTCGTTTCGATCGTCGGCCGTCCCAATGTGGGTAAGTCGACACTTACAAACAAGCTTGTCGGGGAGAAGATATCCATTATATCAAGTAAACCCCAGACCACAAGAAATGCTATAAAAACCATCATAAACACACCGGACAGCCAGATCGTGATCATAGACACCCCAGGCATCCACAAGCCGAAGAACAAGCTCGGTGAATATATGGTCAAGCTGGCGGAAGGAACGCTAAATGAAGTAGACGTGGTACTGTTCCTTGTGGAGGCAGAAGATGAACAACCTGGTGCAGGCGATATTTATATCGTTGAGCAGATGAAAAAAATAAAAACGCCTGTCATTCTGATAATCAACAAGATAGATCTTGTCAGGAAGGAACAGCTGCTTGAAAGGATCAGAAGTTTTTCACAATTGATGGATTTCAAGGCCGTTATCCCAATATCGGCCATCAATGACGAAGGAACAGACATAGTTATAAGCGAGATAAGCAGATTGCTTCCGGAAGGGCCAAAATATTTCCCTGACGATATGATCACCGACCAGCCTGAGAAGGTGCTTGCAGCTGAGCTCATAAGGGAAAAGATACTTGAGCTCGTAAAAGACGAGGTGCCGCACGGCACCGGTGTGGAGGTCATCTCGTATAAAGAACGGGAAGGTAAAGATCTGATCGACATCGAGGCAAATATTTACTGTGAGCGTGAGACTCATAAAGGGATCCTGATAGGCAAGGAAGGCGCAATGCTTAAAAAGATAGGAATGCTGGCAAGGACAGAAATGGAAAACCTGCTTGGAGTAAAGGTATTTCTGAAGCTGTGGGTCAAGGTCAAGCCAGACTGGCGCAATAGTGAAAATATGCTCAAAACGCTTGGATATAAATGAAACAGCGGAATCTATTACAGGTATACAAACTCCTTTTCAGAGAAAGATAATAATGTATACGGGCGATCAGCCCGTATCACCGGATCTTAAAGCTAAGGGGGATTGTAATGCTGAAGGATTTTGCATGGGATATGTTCATTAGGCATGGTATGTTGGAGTCATATATATTCTATAAGGAGATAGAAGAGAGGGAAAGGGCTGATGAGCAAAGAAAGCTTGCCGAGGCTGAGGCAGCTCCCAGTGTAAGCAATGCATAAAGCTTTGCATGTGATTCAGCGGTATGATTTGTAATGGGTTTTCTCAAGACCAGGGGGATAATAGTAAAAGAGGTCAATACTGGCGAGGCCGACAAGATAGTAACGATATTTTCGAGAAACCAGGGCCGGATCTCAGCGCTTGCCAAAGGAGGGAGAAGGCCGAGGTCGAAGCTTTCTGCGGCATCTCAGATACTGTGTTACGGCGAATACATGCTGTACAGCGGAAAAGAGATGTATTCCATCAATAGCTGTGATGTCATCGAGCCGTTCTATGAAATTAGAAATGATCTGGTAAAGCTGACATATGCGGCGCATTTTACCGATATTGTGATGGAGATAATACAGGAAAATCAGCCATCTCCAAAGCTGCTGAAGCTGTTGCTGAATACACTTTATATGCTTGCAAGGACGGATAAGCAGCCTGAGCTGCTGGCTTCGATATTTGAACTCAGGGCAGTATCATCGGCGGGATATGCTCCTCATGTCCAGACATGCATGAAATGTGGAGAAGCACCAGAGAAAAATTACTTCTTCAGCTACCAAAGGTGCGGTTTCCTGTGCGACAGGGAAGGGTGTGCAGGAGAAGACAGTACGTCTGTTATGATGTCGCCGGGTGCATCAAGAGCGCTCCAGCATATCGTCCATGCTCCGATGGAAACGTTGTTCAGCTTCGGCCTTTCTCCGGAGGTACTAGAAGAACTGGGCTGCATTGCCAGAAGGTATCTGCGTGAGCGTCTGGAACGGGATTTTACCAAACTGGACTTTTTAAGAAAGGTATGAAAAAAGAGATCGTAAGATCTCTTTTTTCATA
>CAZQUQ010000065.1:8511-14477 GCA_964596445.1 uncultured Oscillospiraceae bacterium | reverse complement strand
ACTTAAAGAAATTTATTGAAAACATTTTTCACGAATGATATAATGTCGAAAAATAAATGTCTTTAAGTCCGGTACAGAGATGCCGACAAGATGCCATATTATAACATTGGGTATTCATACCCATCCTTGTAATGATGCGATTCCAACAATCTTGCCTGCATTCTGCCGGCAAGATTTTTTAATGTATGGGCAAAATAATATCAAACAAGGAGGATTTACCATGCTGAAAGCACAAACCACTATCGGGTATCTGCCCGACGAAAGGCCCCCAATCTGGAAACTGCTCTTCTATGCACTGCAGCAGGTGATCGTAATGTTCCCAGCTACTGTTGCTGTTGCACTCATCACAGGTTTTCAGGTATCAACCACCATCTTCGCCAGCGGCCTGGCGACCATATGCTTCATATTCATTACGGGCAAGAAGATACCCCTTTACTACGGCTCCAGCTTTTCATACCTGACTGCAATTTCCGGTCTGATGGCAGGCGAAGCGATCAGATCCATGGTAAGCCCGGAAACGCTCACAAAGCTTGATGCCTGGAAATCAGGCGCAACAAGCATACTTCCGCCCGAAGCGATTTCCTACGCACAGTTTGGCATCATCATGTCAGGTTTGATATCCATCGCAGCCGGCTTCCTGATCAAACTCTCCGGAAGCGATGCGGTAGAGAAGATACTTCCTCCGAGCATAACAGGTCCTATAGCCATGATAATAGGCCTCACGCTTGCCGGCACCGCACTAAGCGACGCAGCTCCGAAGGCTGGCGCTGCGGCAGCGGTCATGAGCAGTAACTGGGTATGGGTAGTTTCTCTGGCAACTCTTCTGTCAACGATCCTGTTCTCAAGATATCTCAAAGGCTTCCTCGGGCAGCTGCCGCTGCTGCTGGGCGCTGCAGTAGGATGTGCTACCGCCGGCCTGATATACCTCATTGGCGGAGCAGATTTCAACCTCTTCAGAGCGATACCCAAGGAAGCGCTCGAGGCTTCTCTCTGGCAGGCAGGACCGATAGCAATACCGGCATTCACTTTCCCCAAGCCGTCATTGGCAGCAATGCTCGCGATAATGCCAATAGCTATCGCAACCATACCGGAATCCACAGCCCACATGTATCAGCTTGATGTCTATATAAATGATCTTGCAAAGAAGAAAGGTTCACAGAAGAAATACAACCTCGCTGAAAAACTCGATATCAACCTGATAGGCGACGGTATCGGCGATATGATCTCCGGACTTGTCGGAGGTCCTGCAGGTACCAACTACGGTGAAAACATAAGCACGATGGCCATCACCAGAGTGTTCTCAGTACCGGTGCTTATGATCGCAGCGATCATAGCAATGGTAATATCATTCTTCACTCCGCTGGTCCAGGGTATATACTCGATACCTCTGGCAGTCATCGGAGGACTCGAGGTATACCTGTTCGGTGCGATAGCAGCCCAGGGTGCAGCCATCATGATCGAAAAGAAAGTCGACATGTTCAGCCCCAGGAACATTGCAGTCATAGCAACGATCATGGTTATCGGCCTCGGCGGCAACTATGCCTTCGGCGGCAACATCCCGTTCTTCGGAATTGAGGTTCCATGTATTGCAGGCGCTGCCATATTCGGCATAATCCTCAACCTGATCCTCAGTATCGGCGAAAAGAAAAATGACGCCGAACAGAGCGATAATAAATGACAAATGTGATCAAACACCTCTGATGAAACGGAAAAGTGTTTATCGAAGGGGAGCAGTATCAAGCTGCTCCCTTTTTATGTTCATATAAACCATCAGGCCGCCTGTCATGATTTCCACAGAAATGGTATAATAGTTTGCATGATAAATACATCATACGGATAAGGATGGTGCTCCATGGCTGAATGGTGGAAGGAACGCACGGTCTATCAGATATATCCCCGCAGTTTTCAGGATACGAATAGAGACGGTATTGGAGATATCCCCGGCATCATCATGCATCTCGACGATCTTCGTGATCTGGGCATAGGCATAATATGGCTAAGTCCCGTATACCCCTCCCCAAACGCCGACAATGGTTATGATATCAGCGATTACTGCGGCATACACCCGGATTATGGCACCATGGAAGACATGGACTGGCTAATCGCCGAAGCGGGCAAACGTGACATAAAAATAATAATGGATCTGGTAATAAACCACACCTCTGATGAACACCGCTGGTTCATCCAAAGCCGCGACAAGCAAAGCCCATACCGAGATTACTATATCTGGAGACCCGGCGTGGACGGGAAGCCTCCCAACAACTGGACCAGCTTTTTTGGCGAGGATTGCTGGGAATATGATGAGAAAAGCGGCGAATACTATCTGCATCTGTTCGCAAAAAAGCAGCCGGATCTCAACTGGCACAATCCAAGGGTAATGGAAGAAATCAAAGATATCATGCGCTTCTGGCTCGATAAAGGGATTGCCGGCTTCAGATGTGATGTGATCAATGTACTGTATAAAACCAGTCTCGAAAACGGCAGAAAAAAGCTTGTGCTGACCGGCAGCGAACATTATGTTTCACAGGAAGGCACACATAAGATACTTCAGGAGCTCAGGCGCGATGTACTGGATGGATATGACTGTTTCACAGTGGGCGAGACGGTCTTCGTTACTCCGGCTGATGCCAGGAAACTGTGTGATCCGGACCGGCGCGAGCTCAATATGATCTTTTCCTTCGAGCACATGGAAACAGACCAGTACATCGTTAAGTGGTTCAAGAGAAAATTCAATGCCGGCCGTTTTGCAAAGGTTATCTCCAAATGGCAGGATGCCCTTGAATGGAACGCCAATTATCTTGAAAACCATGACCAGCCCCGCAGCGTTTCACGCTTTGGAAACGAAGGCAGGTATCATGCCCAGTCGGCAAAGCTATTATGCTCGCTTTTGCTGACGCTGCGCGGGACTCCGTTCATATATCAGGGTCAGGAGATCGGGATGACAAACTTCGATTTCACGGGAATGGACCAGATACAGGATATCGAATCACACAACATATACCGTCTGGCAAAACGCCTACACATTCCTGCGCCGTTTCGCTGGAAGATGATAAAAGCGACCTCAAGGGACAATGCCCGTACACCCGTACAGTGGGACGACAGCCCCAACGGCGGCTTTACAACGGGCAAGCCGTGGCTTGGTGTAAACAGCAACTACAAAGTCATAAATATGGCATCACAGATGAAGGATCCCGATTCTGTCAGGAGTTATTACAAAAGAATGATAGCGCTGCGGAACAGCAGCAGGATATTGATATATGGCCGGTTCGTACCATTGAAGATCAGCAGTTATGTCTTCATTTATAAACGCGAACTGGATGGTCAGTCGATCACAGTATTGCTGAATTTTTCTGATCGCCCTCGGAAAACCGGTTTCAATGTCGGACCACTGCAGTCAGGTCAAGGCAATGCAGCCCCGGATGTCGGTGCTTTGCCGGTCGGTAATGGAACGGGTTCTGATAATGATCTCAGACTTCTCCTGTCCAGTTATGGCAGAACGACCTTCGACGGCTGTCTGGAACCATATGAAGCGGTTCTGTTATTTGGAAGCAAGTAAGTGCTGTACAATGTCAAGCAAATGACTCATTTCCTGCATGCATATTGCTAATAACCGCATGCAAATAACCCATTAAGGGAGGGTCAGTAAAAATATGATCGGACAAAGCGACGGCATCTTTCGCCTGACAACGGAGAAAACCTCATACTGGTTCCGCATAGCAGCTTTCGGCCACCCGGAACATATATATTACGGACCAAGGCTGAAGGATCAGTCTCCCGAGGGTCTGGTACTCAAACGCAGCATTATGACAGGGAGCAGCGTATGTTACGATGAATCCGATCCGACTTACTGTCTGGACAATATGTGCCTTGAATGGTCGGGTATAGGACGCGGTGACTACCGCCATTCACCTGCTGAGATCAAAATGCCGGACAGGACGTTTACTTGTGATTTCCAATATCAGTCCCATAAAGTGATACCAGGACATATCCCCATGGATCAGCTGCCTACGGCCTATGGCAGCGCAGATGACTGCGAAACACTGGAGATAACGCTGCAGGATACCTCAAACGATTGTATACTGCTTCTCTATTACACTGTATATGAAAAAACCAATGTCATCACACGCCGCACCGTTTTGGAGAACCACAATGAGAAGCCGCTGGTCATCCGCCGGCTGATGAGCATGATGATGGACTTGCCCGACCGCGGCTTCAGGCTGGTGACATTCGACGGCGGCTGGATCAAGGAAGCCCACCGCCACATAAGGCCGCTTGAGTACGGCATATATATCAACTCCTCAACCACAGGCGCCAGCAGCAACAGGCACAACCCCGGCATCCTGCTTGCTGAGGACGGTGCATCGGAAGAACATGGATATGTCTATGGTTTCAATCTGGTTTACAGCGGCAACCATTATAGTGCAGTAGAACTAAGCAATCACCGCATCGCAAGGATCATGCAGGGCATTAATCCGCATTGCTTCGAATGGACACTGCAAAAGGGTGAGCGATTCTTTACTCCTGAAGCAGTCATGACCTTCAGTCCGGATGGATTCAGCGGCGTGAGCCACAATTTTCACGACTTCATAAATAATCATATTGTACGGGGCGACTGGAAGAACAAAGACCGCCCGGTACTTATAAACAACTGGGAAGCCCATTTTTTTGACTTCACCCAGGGCAGGCTTTTAAGGCTGGCCCGTCAAGCCAGGCGCCTGGGTGTCGAATTATTTGTGCTCGACGATGGCTGGTTCGGCAAACGGAACAGTGATAAGGCAGGTCTCGGCGACTATACTGTAAACCGTAAAAAGCTGCCCCGCGGCCTTGCTCATTTTGTAGGCCGGATACGAAGGCTCGGGCTTGATTTCGGGCTTTGGTTCGAACCTGAGATGGTCAATCCGGACAGCGAGCTCTACAGGAAACACCCTGAGTATGCCGTCACTACTCCGGGAAAGAAACCGACGATGGGCCGCAATCAGTTGGTACTTGATCTGTGCAATCCGGCGGTCAGGGACTACATCGTCGATGCCGTGGGAAAGGTCCTGGATGAGGCAGGTGTTTCCTATGTAAAATGGGACATGAACCGCCATATCAGCGATGCCTTCTCACCGCATCTGAAGGATCAGGGCGAATTCTTCCACCGTTATATCCTGGGTCTCTACGAAATACTTGAAAGGATATTCAGGCCGCGTCCGCATATATTGCTCGAAAGCTGCTCCAGCGGAGGCAACCGTTTCGACCTTGGAATGCTTTGCTACTCACCGCAGATATGGGCATCGGACAATACTGATCCTGTCGAAAGGCTGAAAATTCAGGAGGGGCTCTCATACCTCTATCCTCTATCCTCCATCGGCGCACATGTTTCGAGCGCTCCCCACCAGCAAACGCTGCGCGACACACCGCTGACGACACGTTTTAACGTTGCCTGCTTTGGCTGCCTCGGATATGAACTGGATCTGAAGTATCTTTCATCGGCAGAAAAACGTGAGATCAAGAATCAGATCACATTCTACAAACAGCACCGACGGACCTTTCAGTACGGCAGATTTCATCGTCTTCCTTCGTTAAAGGACAACAAGGCGCATTGGCAATGCATCGAGCCTGACGGCAGCAAGGCCATCGCAGGTTTCTTCCAGACGCAGGCCGGAGCAAGTGAAGGATACGATTTTCTGCCTTTGACCGGCCTCGACCCGGACAGTCGCTACAAGGTCTCCACCCGCCCGCAAAGCCTGTTCATCAAGCGTTTCGGCGGTCTGATCAACCACATCCTTCCTTTTCGGTTAGATCCGGACGGAATTATCCTTCGGACAGTCGGTAAATATTACTGCCTGACGGATTGTACGGAGAAGTACGAGGGGTACGGAGACATGCTGATGTCCGGTATCCGTCTGAACAACCAGTTCATGGGCACAGGTTATGATCCATCGGTAAGGCTGCTCGGCGATTTCGGTTCAAATCTGTATGTC
>CAZQUQ010000065.1:0-8411 GCA_964596445.1 uncultured Oscillospiraceae bacterium | reverse complement strand
TCTGAACATGCAGTCTGGACATACAATCTGAGCATTCAGTCTGAACATACAGCCTGGACGTGCAGCCTGAGCATTCAGTCTGAACATACAGCCTAGACGTGCAGCCTAAGCATTCAGTTTGAACATATAGCCTGGACGTGTAGTAGGAAAGCTAGTTTAGTTGTTATATAAATAATTAAGTCAAGATTATCTTGACGGCAAAACATCATGTCCGGACCTGTTGGGAAATAATCAAGTACTTTGGGAAATTGTACCGTTTTTCAAGTTTTGGGCATCTCTTTGCAAGCGGCAGACAGAACTATTTCATATCAGGCAAATAATGCAATGAAGTCTCTAATTATGTAGCATTTTTGCAACTTTTTATTCACTATCATTGAGACAGGTGCCCAAAAGTTGCAATTTGGTACAGATAATAAATATTCTTCAGTTCTAAATGTATATATGTCAATAAAGCATACATTGAGTTATCCGTACACGCAGTTTAAATTCTCTGATTTTATCAGAAGTCTATAGATGATATAATTGAATAAAGATCAGCAAGCAAAAAGACACTTCAATATCTAATCGAATGGGGGCCGCACGATGAAAACAACCGCATCGCACTGGAACCGCTATACCTTCGGTCTCGGGACCATCGGAAGAGACATGCTGTTTTCACTTGTCAGCATGTACCTAATGTTCTATCTGACAGATATTCTTGAACTGCCTGATTACATGCTGTGGTGGCTGACGGCTATCCTACTGGTGGCACGAATCTTCGACGCTGTCAATGATCCGGTAATGGGAGTAATTGTAGATAACACCAAAGGCAGATACGGCAAATTCAAACCGTGGATCGCAGTGGGCGCGCTGTTCACCGGAATTTTCACCGTCATTATGTATACGGATCTCGGCCTTGAAGGAGCGCCTTACCTTATCATGTTCACAGTTGTTTACCTCCTCTGGGATGTCAGTTTTACAGCCAACGACATAGCATACTGGTCCATGCTGCCTTCTCTCAGTATGGATCAGAAGGAACGTGAAAAGATAGGGGCTTTCGCCCGTATCTGTGCAGACATAGGCTTGTTTGCTGTAGTCGTCGGTATAGTACCGGTCACGAATGCTCTGGGTGCATACCTCGGAAGCATGCAAAAAGCATACTTCGTGTTTTCGATCATCATATCGCTGATAATGATAGGCGGGCAGTGCATAACACTGTTCGGTGTAAGGGAGTTCAAGGGTGTTTTCAAACAGGAGGATCAGACGACGCTGAAAGGCATGGCCACGGTGATTTTCAAAAATGACCAGCTCCTTTACACCGCCATCTCAATGGCTCTCTTCATGATAGGCTACTCAACGACAACCAGCTTTGGTCTGTATTTCTTCAAATATGCATATGGCGATGAGAATATGTACTCGCTGTTCGCACTGGTGCTTGGAGTATCGCAGATCATTGCTCTAGTGGTCTTCCCTCTGTTCAGTAAGAAGTTCGACAGAAAGGCGCTGTATGCGGCTGCAACTGCATTCGTTGTTGTCGGATATGTTATCTTCTTCTTCTCTCCGATGGATATGCTTTATATTGGAACCTCCGGGGTGCTGATCTTTCTGGGGCAAGCATTCATACAGCTTCTGATGCTGATGTTCCTCTCAGACACGATAGAGTACGGACAGTGGAAGCTTGGCAAACGGAATGACAGCGTAACGCTGTCCCTTCAGCCTTTCATAAACAAGATAGGCAATGCTATTGCCAGCGGAATCGTCGGCTCGACCGTCATCATATCCGGCATCAGTCAGGCCGTATCAGCCGCCGACGTAACAGAGGAAGGCCTTATCATACTAAAAGCCGCCATGCTCATACTTCCTTTGATATGCATCCTGGCAGGATACCTGATCTATAAGTTCAAATACAAGATCGATGCAGGCACATATACAAAGATACTCAATGATCTGAGAGAACGTGGCGACATAAAACTTGACTGATAAGTGCAGTTAAAAGGTTCAACTAGATGAAAAGCACAATTAAGAAATTCGATTAAGCAGGCTATACTGAAAGAGCACTGGCAAGGGGTGATTGTCTGTACTTTCAGTCATTGAAAGTACAGACATCTTATTGCCTGTCACTTCCGAATATCGCCACCATCTGATCAGTCAGCTCAAAGCTCTGTCCGCCCCACTTGAGTATATTCTGTACGTACCCCAGCGAGTCAGCGTTATACCTTCCGGCTATTTTCTGCCATGCCATAAGCTCCAGTACCCTGTCATAATCCAGATCAACGGGCTGCAGTACGCTCAGCGGATTGACAAAGCCGCTGATGGGAGCTTTCAGCGTGCCGTCGCTGTTATATATCTCATTCAGATACTCCGAACCCTTTTGTGATATGTCGATAAGGTACCGGGTATTGTTGTTTATGCTGACGACTTCGACCAAATACCCGTCCAGATAATTGACAGTGTATCGATACTTACTGTTATAATCCTCAAAGTTGAACAGCAATCTTAGCTGATTGTTCAGGTTCGAATAGACATAGTGATACATAAATGCTCCGCTGCCGCCTGAGTTTATGCTCACAAGTATGTCTGAAACGCCGTCGCCGGTAAAGTCGCCAAGAAAAAGGGCCGGGTCATAACCCGCATTTTCTTTTAGGGCTGTTTCATAAAACCGACCGGTCCTGCCATCCTGAATAACAAGAGTGATATCCCGGACAAATTGGCTGTCCGGCGTCATATAGCCTGTTAGGAAAACATTGTCCGCAACACCGTCTCCATTCACATCCCCCGATGCAAATGAGAACGCATTTGCCTCCTGCCTGATCGTATAATGCAGGGGAACCTGCTGCAATACGCTTTGCGCCCTGAATGGCTTGATATTCCGATGTGACCGGAAATCCTGGTATGGTCGGATATCCCGGTGTGGACTGAAATCCTGGTATTGCTGGATATTCTGATGTGACTGGAAATCCTGATATGACCGGATATCCTGGTATGGACTGAAATCCTGGTATGGATAAAAGCCCGGAAATATACGGAATTCCGGGTCATGGCAAGGGAGATAAGCGGTCTTGCCGTATAAATATAGTTTATACATTTAATCACCCGATTCAAAATTCATTTACATAATAGTGTATGAACCGGGTCTGTCAGCCGATACACGAAACCAGTCTACCTTCGTGCTTACTCCTTGATTATGTAACCTCTGCTGCCGAAAACCTCTTTGATTTTGTCCATCGGTATCTTTTTCATCGCAGCGCCTTTCGGGATAGTCATGAATCTGCCGGCGGTATTGAGCATGCCCGGCGAGGTTATGCCTTCAAACCCCAGTTCCTTCATTACTTCGATAACTTCCGCATCATTGCTGCACAGTTCATAAACACTCCTTGTAAGATCCAGTTCCTTACTCATTTTCATCACCTCTCAGAAAAATCCTTCATCTATTGAGTAATAATATAATACCCGTAATATCCTGCAGCTAACACCGGTCCTCAGCCTCTGCGATAAATACATTCCACGGCATGTGGTTTATCATCGGGTCAGATACCTGTTGTTTCAGCTTCAGATATACGAATGGTGGATTATATCACGATATAATGCTATAATAAAAAAAATTTGATATTTGAAAGAAGATTTTGATGGAGAATTTATTCGATAATAAACGCACATTCGACAATCTGGGGATCGAGCCTCCTATATTGAAGGCCCTTGAGGATATGGGCTTCGAATCGCCCACAGAGGTACAGAGCCGGGCAATCCCCCACATTCTGGGCAAAAAAGACCTTATAGTAATGTCAAAGACAGGCAGCGGCAAAACAGCAGTATTCGGGGTATCGATGCTGCAGCTCACAGACCCTCAGGCAGCCGGTCTCCAGGGACTAATCCTGACACCGACGCGGGAACTGGCGGTCCAGGTGTATAATGATATCAGACTGATGGCAAAACATCTGCCGCATAAAACAACGGCCGTATACGGCCAGCACAGTATGAACGCTGAAGTACAGGCATTATCCAAGGGCCCTGTAATCGTCACAGGCACTCCGGGAAGAGTATTCGACCATATAGAGCATGGTAATCTGAAGACAAGAAATATTCGCTTTCTGGTGCTGGATGAAGCGGACAGGATGCTCGATATGGGATTCATATCCCAGGTCGAGCAAATAATCAGGACGATACCTAAAGACAGAGTTACAATGCTTTTTTCAGCAACGATCCCTGTCGAGATCAAAAGGATCTGCACAAAATATATGAAAGATCCTGTGACCATTGAGATAGAATCACAGACAAAGACTGTGGATGCGATCCGTCAGCTGTATTTCCGCGTCGAAAAAAACGAGAAACGCACACAGCTCATCCGTCTTCTTCTGGCAGAAAGGCCTGAAAGCTGTATGATTTTCTGCAATACAAGAATAGCGGTCGATCAGGTAAAAAGCTTTCTGAACAGGCAGGGATATGCCTGTCATGCACTTCACGGTGAAATCCCCCAGGCAAAACGTTTGAAGACGATCCAGCAGTTCAAGCAGGGAGAGTTCCGCATATTGGTGGCTACAGATGTTGCTGCCCGCGGCATCCATATCGATGAACTGTCACTGGTAATCAACTATGATGTGCCGGTCGAAAAAGACAGCTATGTGCACAGGATCGGCCGCACCGGAAGGGCAGGCCGTGAAGGACGGGCAGTATCACTGGTGACCTCGGATGATATAATCAGCCTGTATGAGATAGAAGAACATATAGGGACAATGATCGAGGAGGCCGAACTGCCCAGTGACGGATATTTGAATGAGCATAAGGCTGAAATAGACGCATGGAAAAAAGCAAATGAAGCAAAGGTGCATGAGCAAGTCCGTGCAAACCGCAAGAAGGGCGGCAGTAATGAACGAAGCCGTGAGAAAGGCTACAGGGAAAGCGGTTCGAACCGGAGCAGGACGGATAATGGACAAAGCAGGAGCAAGACGGATAAAGGACCAGACAGAAGCAGAGCAGATAATACGTCAACCATAACAAATTATGCATCTAACAAGAATAGGACGTATTATGCTTCGAAGAAGAAAAGAACAGATTATGTTCCTGGCAGCAACTGGTCAGATAATATTTCTGGCAGCAAGACGGATAATGTTTCTAACAGAAGGACGGATAATGCATCGAGTCAACATAGCAAATATAAAGGGCAACGGCAAGATCGTGCACAAAAGCCATACTCAGCAGATAATCGGCAGAGTCGTACACAAAGGCCATACACATCTTCCGACGGCAAAAAGCCCGGGAGCGCCGGCAGCATTCCAAAACCGGCTGCTAATGATCAGGTAAAAAAGCCTGCTGAAAAGAAGGGCTTCTTCAGACGGCTGATCGATAAGGTGCTTGGGAGATAAACTCAAACGCTTTGGGAACTCAAAGTGCTTCGGCTATTCAGAGTGGATCCGGTGATTCAAAGTGCTCCGGTAATTCTAAGTGCTCCGGTAATTCTAAGTGCTCCGGTAATTCTAAGTACTCCGGTGATTCAAAATTCTATGAAAATATAAAGTGCTCTGGTAATTCAAAGCACTCTTTTGAGATAGAAATTATGTAATGCTGCGTATACTAACCAAAGTCCGGAAAAGATCACTTATGATACAGCTTCTTTGTCTGATATTGAGGCTCGCACGTTATATTCACGCCAAGCTTCTGGAATACGTTTTCATCCACGCGCGACAGTATTACTGACGAATGGGCCTCACAGCCTCTCAGCTTGGGCAGCTGCTCCATCGCAAGAGCGGCGGTCGGGTTCGTTGCAGCGCAGATCGACAGCGCGATCAGTATTTCATCGGTATGAAGGCGGGGATTGTGGTTCCCCATGTGATTGACCTTCAGCGCCTGTATCGGTTCGATGATTATTGGAGAGATAAGGTGGATATCATGATGTATGCCGCCAAGCTCCTTCAGTGCATTCAGCAAAAGTGCCGCTGAAGCTCCCAGCAGCGGTGTGGTCTTGCCGGTCACTATCCTGCCGTCGTTCAGCTGTATTGCAACAGCAGGTCCGCCTGTAGCTTCGGCGCGCTTGTTCGCAGCATCCACCACCGGACGGTCCGCCTGTGAAATGCCGAGCTGCTTCATCAGAAGTTCCAGCCTGTATACTTCGGCTCTGTCAGCCAGCCCCTGGCGCAGAGCGCACCTTGTATTGAAATATCTGCGGATCACTTCCTGCTCCGAAGCCCTGCAAACCACATCATCGTCGGTTATGCACAATCCGGCCATATTTACGCCCATATCGGTCGGACTCTGATACAAAGACTTTCCCTCAATTTTCTCGAGTATGGCCTTCAGAACCGGGAATATCTCGATATCCCTGTTATAGTTCACGGCAGTGGTGCCGTATGCTTCCAGATGGAAGGGGTCGATCATATTGACGTCGTTCAGGTCCGTAGTGGCTGCTTCATAAGCCAGATTGACCGGATGCTTCAGGGGAATGTTCCATATCGGGAATGTCTCGAACTTGGCGTATCCTGCCTGTATCCCACGAGTGTGCTCATGATATATCTGTGACAGGCATACGGCCATTTTTCCGCTTCCGGGACCCGGCGCCGTCACGACCACGAGTGATCGTGACGTTTCGACATAATCGTTTCTGCCAAATCCCTCATCGCTTACTATCAGTGGTATATTTGACGGGTAATCCGGTATGGGATAATGCCTGTAAACCTTCATCCCCAGATTCATCAGTCTCTTTTGGAATGAATCGGCGGTATGCTGCGAGCGGTAATGCGTGATCACGACGCTTCCCACATATAGTCCTATCTCGCGAAAAGCATCTATAAGCCGGAGTACGTCCAGATCATATGTGATCCCAAGATCGCCTCTTCTTTTATTTTTCTCGATATCGTCAGCGTTTATGGTAATGACGATTTCAGCCTGATCCTTAAGCTTCATCAGCATCCTGACCTTACTGTCCGGCTTGAATCCGGGAAGGACTCTTGATGCGTGATAGTCATCGAATAGTTTGCCTCCAAACTCCAGATACAGCTTGCCTCCAAAGTGTTCGATCCGCTCACGGATTTTCTCAGACTGCAGACGAAGATACTTCTCGTTGTCAAAACCTACCCTGTTCATCATTACACTCCCGCATCAGATAAAATGAATAGCCGATCTGTTCCTTTCCCACAATATCACATCGGACAAACTGCGTCAAGTGACGTGCTCCTGCCGGCCATCAAACATCCATGGCGAACTGCTTATAGCGGTTGTAGTCCGTTTTGCTGCATTCCACAGTCAATCTGGTCCCGTCGCTCTCATAACTGATTTCCTTCACATTTGCATTTTCCTTAAAGTATGAAACGATACTGCCCAGTTCATAAGGAATCAGCAATTTGCAGTCCACGTATGATTTGAAAATGTATTTGCCGATCAGACCTATCAGTTCATCGAGGCCTTTCTTTTCCTTTGCAGAAATATAGATGGTTTTGTCGTCCCTGGTCATCGGTATGCTCATGTCGGTCAGATCCGCTTTGTTGAAAACATAAACCGACGGGATCATATCAGCCCCGATCTGCCTGAGGGTCTCCTCGGTCACTTCGATCTGGCGTTTACAATCGGGATCAGAAGCATCCACCACATGCAGCAGCAGGTCGGCCTCCCTCACCTCGTCGAGGGTGGAACGGAACGCCTTGACCAGATCATGGGGCAGTCTGCTTACGAAACCGACGGTGTCTGACAGCAGAAATGCTTTATTGTCCGGAAGCACTATGTTCCTCACCGATGTCTCAAGTGTTGCAAACAGCATATCCTTTTCAAAGACTTTTTTGCTGTCAGGTTTTTGTGAAAGCTCCACCAGAGCATTCATAAGCGTCGACTTGCCTGCGTTGGTATAGCCGACCAGCGCAACCCTGGGAAGACCGGACTCATTCCTTTTGCTGCGCTGCGTCTGCCTGTCCCTGGCAATGATCTCAAGTTCCTTCTTTATTGCTGCGATATTTTGTCCGATCCTTCGGCGGTCCAGAACGATCTTTTTCTCTCCGGATCCTCTGACTACGGTGCCGACACCGCCTCCGCCCCGCCTGTCCATGGCCTTGTTCATTCCCGCAAGCCTGGGGAGCATATACTGAAGCCTTGCTACCTCGACCTGCAGCTTTGCTTCCCTCGTTCTGGCACGCTGTGCAAATATCTCGAGTATAAGCGATGTCCTGTCCAGTATCCTGCACTGCAGACTCTTTTCAAGATTCCTCAGCTGTGACGGCGTCAGTTCATTGTCAAATACGACCAGATCAGCTTCTGCCGCATCTATCAGCTCTGCTACCTCTTTAATCTTGCCGCTCCCGATATAAAATGCATTGCTGACGGTCTTCAGGTTCTGCTCGGTCTGTCCCGCTATATCAAATCCGCAGGCCTCTGCAAGGTTTTTCAGTTCCTCCATCGATTTGCGGAAATCCGCATCATTATCCAAATTTACGCCAACCAACAGCGCTCTTTCT
>CAZQUQ010000064.1:3904-14672 GCA_964596445.1 uncultured Oscillospiraceae bacterium | reverse complement strand
CCCATAATACTTCGGGGGTGATATAAATCACCCTTTTCAGTAATCCCTTTTTATAGCAAACTACCATAATTGATAGCTATCGAATGTGCTTCTCATTTTATATGTTATATATGGCTGGAATTAAGTATAGGTCTTCATTACAGCCGATAGATCATTTCGGATATGATAGGCTGAAATCCTTTCGTTATGGACCATTCACAGTGCATTAGGAGGTCGAAGATAATGTTTTTTGAAATTATTTTTCTAACTCTTGGATCAGTATTGATACTATCATCATCTGTCACTATTATCAGAAATATGCGTCTCAAAAGAGTTGGCGTGACTGTCAGTGCTACTGTGGTCGATATACACAGGACACGCAGCGCCGGAAAGAACGTAAGTCATACACAGTATCATCCGGTTTTTGAGTACTACGTAAGCGGTAAGCCAACGAAGGCGCAAGGACCGGGGACTTCTGAGGTCAAATACTCCGTCGGAACGGTTATGGAAATCCTTTACGACCCGTATAAACCCGAACGGATCCTTGTCGACAACGCGGCAGCGGCAGGCAGCACCGCTCCGATATGGATCGGGATCGCCCTTGTTGTCGGCTCTGTGCTGTCCATGTCTGGCATAAAGCTGCCTAAAGCAGGAACTCCATCGGGGTATATAGTGTTGTCGGTCATGCTGCTGTTTTTTGCACTGATCATCTTCATTGTTGTCAGATCAATTCGAGGTGTCGGGAAAAAGCTCACACAACATGCTCTGACCGAACAGACATCTGATAATGTGCTTATTGCTGCAAAAAAAGAAAACAGCACCATAACATTTCAATTCGTTAACGGAAACCAGATCGACTATATAGTACCCGAATCAGCTTACAGCGATCTCCAGGAGGGAGACTGGGGAAAGCTGACCTTTCATGGAACTATATTTGTCCGGTTTGAAAGGACTTACAGATAAGCACTGACCAAGATAATCATACGCAACTTTGAATATAGTCGCCGATCAGTATTTTAACCGGGGGTAATGATATGGGGTTTTTGAAAAGAATATACCATTGGCTTTATATGCAACTCACGACACATACAGTCCGATCTGTGATTATCGCCATCTCAATACTGGTGATCGCTGCAGGCGGTATACTGTGGGCCGGCGGCGTTTTTTCCGGCAACAGGTTTACATACCTGCCCGACCGTGAATATATTCCTGCTCCTGCCGACAAGCCGGAGCCTCAAACGTTGGGAGAATTGCTTCACAGCGATCTGCCCAGCATCGACACTTTGCTCAAAAACCCGGATATAGCACAGGAACTGATGCAGGCCGAGAAGCTGACGGATATCGTCGACTCCCGCCTGGCGCTGAACACGCAGCCCAGGCTCGATCAGCCGCTGCAGGACCGGCTTGAGGAGGAAGCACCGGCCGTTGTCGATATATCAACCAGCGCTGCCCGCAAAGGTAATGTGGCCGGAAATGCACGCAGATACAATGCGGTCGGAACTGCCGCACAGACCTACGATACTGCTGCAGTTGAACAAACAGGCGATACAGCAGAGTCATCGAGCACCTCGGCAAGCAAGCTGAGTATCTCAACAGATAAAACAGAAACTATAACAGATCGACCAGAAAACAAGAAGGATCAGCCTGGCGATATATCAGAAAGAAACGGCAGTGATGTGCAGCAGCTGGCAGGATCTGCTCAGATCGCTGCAGAGCACCGTGAAAAACTTGAAGCTGTCAAGTTTGCCATAGAAGATCTTTTGACTCCAATGACGCCAGGCAGCCCTGTTAGGTATCAGTCAAATTTGAATATCAAAGGCGTATGGCAATCCCCCGACGAGGCACTCATCCATATGGTCCCCTCGGGCGGCTGGCTGCCGGAGGATGGCTGTAAGCTCTACCGTGTGGTAAACGGCCGGAAAGAGCTGATCGGCGAAAGATTTGCTTCATCTGCGGCAGGACTTTCAGGAGCGCTGAAAGTAGAAAACTCGGATATGATACAGCAGCTTTACATGCAGGCAGAACTGACTCCCGATAAGCTCAGGATGCTGGGCATGAACGCCGAGGAGTTCGGCGGAATGGCATACCGTACATATTCTGCCGAATCGATACCGCGAATAGATGGTGAGATAGACTTCATTGCGATGAAGGAAGCCCTTATCGCCATTCCGGCAGACATCGGGCAGAAGATCCCTGAAACCGACCTTATATTGGGCCTGCCGATCATCGTATCAGGCAGACAGTCCAACGAGCAATATACCAATGCGACAATGAGATCATCCGTATGGAAAAAATTTTCAGTCCACCAGGCCGAGATGCCGTCAGGTATAGACGATTTGAAGCTGCTGCCGGATGGCGCGAAGAAATTCGAACTTGCAAGTGAGATCCTCACAGCAAGGCAGCGGCTTTCAACGCTGGCCTTCGTTGACGACGACTTTGCCGAGGAAGCAGGGTTCCTCATTCGAGACGATCTGTCGGAACTGGACCTGCCGATCGGCGCCGAAATCAGTTATGTTGCCGAAATGCCCGCTCACACGGACTCCACCATTTATATCACCAAAGGAGTTGAAAACAACCTCACAAAGCCTCAGAGGCTCATGGGATACGGCATCGACGGCAAAGTGCCGCTGCGTTGGGCAGAGGCTGAAACCAAGCAGGAAAGAAGCATTTTGAGCGGTTATCACATCGAGCGCAGGCTTGACGGCGAAAGCAATTTCTCCAGGATCACCGGCGAGCCGGTAGTCATTACACATATGCTCGACGAAACAAACACCTATTTCCAGTCGCCGGTCTTTTATGAAGATACGGTTGAAAACGGCCGCACAGCCGAATACCGTATTTACTCCATTGATATATTCGGACGCAGGAGCGAATATTCAGATGTAATAAAACTGAAGGTCGAAAAAATAACACCGCCCAACGCTCCCGCAGCAGGTACGCCCGGCCTCACACACTCCGGTAAGCGTGGAAAGTCTTCTATTGCCGGCAATACCGATGATCATGAAAATCAGCAGGTGTCATCCGCAGTTGAAATCGCAGGTACACTCAATCCGAACAAGCGCGGCATAGTTCTGCCGGTTTTCACCGATTCACCCGATACAGTGCGTTTCACAATTTACAGAGCAGTGTCTGTCGGCGCCAGGGGATTCGGACCGCCTGAGGTTATCGCCGACCTGGAATATGACAATCCGAAAGCTTCTGCCTTGAGCGAAGAACAGACAGAGAGTTTCGAAGCAGGACAGCCTGGTCTTGGTTTGGAACCAATGCAGCAAGGGATGCCCGAAGCATCACCTGTCAGCGGTTTGGAACAGGCATGGCCTGAGTTGTATCAAACAGCTGTGACACGGAAAGGCATTTTCGACAGGACCAAGCATGCACTGCTCAAAACTCCTTCTGCATTGAGCCCGGATCTTATCTACTTTGATACCGATGTACAAGATGGCTGTACATATAAATACTGGGTTTCAGCATGGGATTCATGGAACAACGAAAGCGCCTGGTCCCAGTCGGTCTCAATGGCTCTGCCAACGGATACCGAACCGCAGGATCCGGATGAACTGTTTATCGCGATGCATCCGCGTATTTTAAACGACTACTCCGTTAATCCTCCTGGACTTATGCACGACGGCATAGTCACCTACGACGATCTTGCACTGGAAGCCGATCTGCCGAAGCGGCCTGCTCCGGAAGGCGCTGTAATGGAAACAGTACAGAATGCCATCGAGGATGGAGTTACCATAGGCAGCTTCCTCACCAGTAGCGGTACGCGATCATACGGATCAAGCACCAATGCTGGAGTATCCGGCTCGGGCAACAATGCTGGATCGTCTGGCCCGGGCATCACCATGGGAACATCCGGCCAGACTATAAGCATAGATTCATCAGGTGCAGGTATTGATTCATCAAGCCATGGATTCAGCATGGATTCATCAGGTCCCGGTATAATCACCGGGGCATCCCGCCAAAAAATAGCATATTGTCCTCCCTATATCGACATCAGATATGACAATCTTCCGCAGGACAGGTACTTCCATGCTTTTTTGGGCGTACGAGGAGAGGATGTCTTCCCCGACGGTACGGCACGCCTCAAATGGCCTGCTTACAGTGGCGAAGGACTGGGAGGCTATGTTGTGTACAGACCTTTATTTGATATAAAGCCTCTTGAAGAAATGCAGAAAATGACACGCGCCGAGCTTCTTCGGATGGGTATGTGGGAACGAATGAATGAATCGGCCCTGACACAGAACCAACTGCTTGTAAGCGGCATGGACTCTACGCCCGGAAGTCTTGCGGTATTTCTGATATGCCTTGAGCCGGAAGCACCTGAAGCATCTGAATCAGAATCATCACGTTTGAAATATGGCGATCACTTGCATTATACCGGCCGACCATTCCCGGATGCTCCTTCATCTGAAAATAAGCCGGAGGGCGGCTATGTCTACATCGACTGGGATGCTCCCGACGACCCGCAGATCGAGTTTTACCGCGTTTATCGCTGCGAGGTGCCTTCTTTTAAGGAGCCCATAGATGAATCCGCACTCGAATGGAAACTGGTCGGCGACCGGCTTGTGAACCCCAAATACACTGAACGGGTGGAGCAGACCTATGCCCACTATTACTACTACAAGGTCACATCAGTGTCTCCCTGGGGCGTTGAATCAACGGTCGGCAGAATACAGCGCTTCCGCGTGCCTTCCACTAAGCCTCCGCAGACCCCCAACCTGCTGATCCCATTACAGACAAAGGACGGCGTGAAGGTTCAATTCTCTGCAGTCAGCCACTGCAGCCGGTATGAAATATACCGTGCAGTCATTCCCAGACCAGGTCAGGAGGACATTGAAGAATTACTGGCTTCGAACCATGATCTGCATACAGCTCTTTTTACATCACCGACTGAGGAAGATGTATTCCTGACGAATCTGCTGAGGACTTCCCTTTCGCTGAACTTCCCAAAGAATACCGATCCATATGGATCAAGCGCTCCACAGGCTGCCGGACAGTCAGAGGCGGAGGCCGGATCATCCGCAGCAGAAGCTGGATCAAATGTACAGCCGCAGAATGCTTCGGAGTCATATCTGCCAGTGCAGATCAATCCGATCAGTAAATTAAAAACTCTTACATTCTTTAACACCGCCTCAGTGCTGAATAATCTCACCGGTCTCAGCGATGACAAACTACGCCTTGCCTGCAGGACGATCCTCGACAAGTACGGCCCCCTTGCTCTGGCTGACTACAAAGACCTGAGCATTGGAATGATGAAGAGGGTAAAATGGGTCAAGATAGGCGAGCTTCCGGCCGACTATGACACAAATGAAGCAGTCGACCCTGCCACCGGGCTTCTGAAACCTCTCTCCTTTACTGATACAACTGCAAGATACGGCATCACTTACCTCTATACCGTTCAGGCTTGGAACGATGATAACCTCGGCTCATCAAGACCCGAGCCAGTGGAAGCCACACCTCGCAGGAACCGTGCCTTCGACCCCATCGATGGACTTACGGGCGGGATCGATGGAACCATGAAGCCGAGTCTTAGATGGAATCTGCCGAAAATGTTCCCGCTGACCCAGGATCAGTGCCTGGAGGATACAGTAGGCTACATAGTTTACCGTTCAGACACAAGAGATGGAACCTATTATCAGGCAAGTCCGCTGCTCTTCAGCAACAGTTGGGTGGACGAAGCTGCCGATCCCTTCGCTTTTAACTGGTACAGGGTGAAAGTGCTCGATACAGGCGGGTATTTATCGGAGTTTTCCGAGCCGGTACTCGTCAGGCTCAACAACTTTGTCACCGGCATGACGACCGAAATACCAGGATTACTCGGACTTGAAACATCTGAAATCAGTATCGATGACAACGGTCTGGATATAGGAAAAAAAGATGAGACTCCCACTGAAATACATCAGAATCCTATTGACACGCCTCAGACTCCCATTGACACACCAAAAACTCCTGCTGACACATCACAGATCCCTATAGATATGCCACAGACTCCCATTGATACACCACAGACTCCCATTGATACGCCGCAAACTCCAATCGACACACCACAGGTCATGCTTATTGCGCCCCGGATCTCCTTTGACGGCAACAGCTTCAGAATTACACAAGGTGAAGAATTCGGAACTGTATACGAACTTACCGGCACCGAGCCGATCACAGTTGCTGTAAAAGCAGCCACTGCCGATGGTTCTGCTGTCGGAGGATTTTCAGCAGATCAGGCTGCACGCCTGGTGAAGGCCGGTCCTGATCTGGAAATCGGCACATACCATGTCACAGCAACAGCCAAAAACGCTGCCGGCGAACATTCGGCCTCCTTTACTCTCACAGTACAGGCTAAGCCGGCAATACCTCCAAAGCTGGCTGTTCGGGATGATGATTATAACTTCACGATCCTCGCCGGGTCTGATACTTATACGATACAACTGTCAGCGACAGGAACAGAACCTCTCAGGTGGTCGCTTACATCAGGTTATTCGCGATTCAGTACTCTTCCCTCCGAAATAAGTATCGACAACAACGGCCTGCTGACTATCAGCAAGGGCATCAAATCCGGTAAATACAGCTTTATAGTCAAGGTCACAAACGATGCCGGTTCAGACGAGAAGGCGGTCAACATCACTGTAATGACCCGATTTTCACCCATTGGCCTTAATATACCGAAGCTTCTATCAACCGTCTCGGGAGCAGCCGGCACCAATACGATCCCGCTGAGCAATCTGGCAGCCCAGTCAAACATTCCGGCCTATAAACAGATACCAGTGCAATTATATGCCCTGTCTGGCACTCCGGCTTTTGAAAATGCATCAGACCAACCCGGTACGCAGATTCAAGGACTTCAGGATAATAATATACAGGGGCAGCCAGGCACTCACCAAGTCTCTGCGGCTTCCGGTCAACATCTATATCCGCACACCCAGGCCCCCACAATAGCTTATGATGTCGAGATCGATCAGATGAAATGTATGGGATTCACGCTGACAGACGTAAAACTGAACAGAGGCCAGTTCTCTGACAGCTTTGCAGGCAAAGCCCTGCTGAACATCGGATACGACACTCCCATCGATGTCTGGATCATTAATGCCGACATCGAAGATGCCGCAGGTTACGCCGACAGTATAATGAAAAAAGGTGCAATCTACATATCTGCGCCAGTCAGACTTGAAAACATCGGGCTGACGCTGATTAGCCTAAACATTTCACCCGACAGTAAAACAGCGACGGTCAGTGGTTATATCAAAAGTACGATAGAGGATCAAAATCTGGCAGGCGATCTGTTTGCGCTTGAATTTGAAGACGCGGCGCTGGAGCCGGGCAGAATAGATGTCAGTGATGGGATCCCTGAGATCCGCTATAAGCAATTTATTATTAAAAATCTTGGTCGTATCAGTATACATCTCGATGCTGCACAGAGCACAGACAAGGAACTGCTGTCAATGTCGGGCAGAGAAGTATATATGAGATCCCACCTTGAAACGCTCAGCAACGAGGGTTTGCAATTTGAACAGAGTATAATTAGATTTGATATGCAGGGCAAAATGGATGCCACATTCGTCACTACCAGGGATCAGTGTCTGCAGTTGCTGGTGCCGGGCGGCGCAGGACTGCGGGTCAATGAGGCTGCCCTTCAGTTCATGAACGGAGAGGTCAGGCCGGGCGGACGCCTGCGCGGCAAGCTCGTTCTGCCCTTCGAAAAAGCTTCCACAGGCGGCGAACTCGTGCCGGCAGTTTACGCAGGCAAGCATCCGGCACACAGTGAGATGGATGACCTCGCATCCGGCAACGGTGGGCTTACTGATAAAGAAAAGGCTGCAGTGGGCGATATGTTGGTGCACTACGGTGAAACAGTTCAGCAAAACAGCCTTCTCATCCTGCCAGACTCCTTTACTCTTCAGGACAAGTGCACATCGGTTCCTATCGATATTAACAACTGGACCGGCGAGGGCTTTATTGCTGAATCGTCGACAATGGATCCCGTGAGGGTGACGAACCGAAATGTCGACGAAGGACATTTCATCGACCATGGCCACTATGACTATAAACAACGTAATCAGGCTGTAATTGTGACACCCATGACAGTATCGGTCGACCTTGACCGCAAAGGCTCACTGTCGGACACGGACAGCTCTCAGAGCCAGAGCGGCACCGGAGAGATCCTGACACCAAAGGAAGTCGGAGAACCATTCTGGGTGGGCATCGTGATCAACGGCGGAAAACTTGCTTTGCCTTCGTCCTACCTGCAGCAGGCTGACGGCGGGACTATCGAGTTTGAACTGGCGGAAGGCGAGATGATCTACGACCTTAACGGCTTCAGTTACCAGACTTACATGTACGGGAGCGACCCGGAAGGAGTACCTGCCCGCTTCGGTGACAGTCTGGGTGGTTTTGAGAATGTCAGGATAAAGGACTGCCTGCTGGATATGTACGCCAATCGCGTTAACTTCGAAATCAACGCAAGGGTTAGGGTAGATCTCTTCCAAAATGAATGGATCGAAGCAAAGCTTTTCACCGATGAAAAGGGAAGCTTCATATGCTCGGCTGCGCCGACAATGATCAGGGATGGTCTGGCAAAAGGCGTCGATGTGAAAATCAACGGAGGCTTTTTCGAGCAAGAGGGTTTGAAGATCAGCGGTCAGCTGATATTGCCTCCTCCGGGTACTGCCGGTTATGAACTCGGCTCACCGGACCCGCTGGCCTTCACCAATATGATCGTGCCTTCAGATCTTGAAAAAATACGCGTGCAGAGCGATACAAACATCTATGCTTCCGTACCACTAGATAAGCCGGTGAATATCAACTTTCAGGGTTTCCCGATGGAAGTGCGCGGTTTTGATATCAAATATACCGGCAAGAAAAAAACTGAAGTCCTTCCCAGAGACAGGACCGATTTTGCGGAGCTGACTCTGCGCGGAGCAACACAGCTTTCAGACACTATTGCACTGTCAGAAGACACAACCGACTCACTGGTCGTCAAATGTGTCAAAAAAGAGGATATCCCGACAGTGCTTTACGATAAGTCATACTCCGTGCTGAAAAATTCCTTCGAAGGCTGTATCGATGTCATTGGCAGGCTTGTGCCAAAAAAGATGCAGAACGTAAACAGCGGCCCGATCGAGTTTGAGAGTGAAGAGCTTGCGCTCATTTTCCTGGGACAAAACCTCAACTCGATGCCGGTGCCCCCCTCCCCCCGGTTCGGCAAGGCAGGCCGCAGCTTCTACGTTGCTGTGGGGCTAACACCCATGAACGGCAAACCCATCAACTTCGGCGCCGGCAACATAGAAAAATTTACTGGGCTGGTAGTGCAAAACATGAAAGTCGATAAGGACGAACAAGGGAGACTGGCATTCCCGGCAAATGCCGGCGGGATGAGCGCCTATATCAGAGATCTCCAGGTGGGCGGCGGCAAATTTACAGGCGGTATCAAAGGTGAGATGACAGTTTTCAGGCTTTGTACTATAAAGGACCTGTACTTTGGCTTTGAACCCGGACCAAAGGTCACCGCTGGAGGTGATGTATACCTGCCGCTCGACATAAAGTCCATCGTCGACGGAAACCCATCCAGGCATGTAGGAAGAGCAGTCATCCAATACAGGCATCCTGATCGCTATTTTTCATTCAAAATGACTTTCGACAGTATGAATATAGTAATATTCGATTTCGGCGGCAGCTTAGGCCTTGAGTACAGTCCTCGCCTGTTCGGCGTTCAGATAGGATACCCGGAAACGCTATATACCAACTTCCAACTGGGTCCCATCCCTGTCCACGTTGGCGCCGGTCTGGGCTTCCGCATCGATCAGGATAATGAATCGATGGTTCAGGCCAAGTTAGAGTTCGGGCTTGAGAAAGAAATAAAGGTCGCTATAGTATACCTGCACGGCTACATCTATGCAGGCGCTGACGGAGCATATTACTGGGGTGGTCCCGACGGCAGCAGGATCACACTCGACATTTACCTGAAGGGCGGTATCAACGGCGGTATCGAAGCCTTCGACAAAAGATACGACATCATCAGCTTTTATCTGGACGCACATGGCACACTGGCATCGGGCGGCGACTTCAAAAGCTGGGAGATCGGATGCAGCTGCACAGTCGGCTACAGTCTCGATCTGTGGCTGGTCGAAATCGAAGGCTCGGTCAACGCAAGTTTCGATACCAGAATTGCACTACCGGTTGGCTAACCAAATTTTCAGCTTTGGAGCAACGAAACAATGATATATTGCCAAAATTTCCACTTTGGGGCAGCGAAACGCATTCATATTGCCAAAATTTCCGCTTTGGGGCAGCGAAACGCATTCATATTGCCAAAATTTCCGCTTTGGGGCAGTAAATCGTTTATTGAAACATATTTTTCGCTAAATAATGCAGTCGAATGTCGTATTATGTAAATTAATCATGCAAAACGTCTATAAAATCGCCATTATTTACCGGATCAACTGCCCCAAAGTGGAAAAATTGACAGAAAGAATCAGCCATCAATGTGTCCATCCATCATCTAGGATATCACTTTCTCATCTGTCATGTTCTTTTGGTAAATCCCTGCCCGCATTTCGGACAATCAACAGTTATCGTTCTTCCCTTCCCCGGCTTGCTGATACGAACGACTGCCTTGCAGTGCGGACATTTATAGTACTTATGTGTTTTCCTGTCCCGCCAGATGTTTTTGTAAAGCTGGAACTTCTGCTTTATCCTGTATCTGACCGCCAAGTATTTCTGCCGTTCCATTTGCCGTTTGTATATGTTTTTTGATAAAGCCAGGATTTATGTCAAAGGTGGCGATGGCGGCAATGGG
>CAZQUQ010000064.1:0-3894 GCA_964596445.1 uncultured Oscillospiraceae bacterium | reverse complement strand
TAAAGCAAGCGAAACAAGGTAAAAAAGCCTCAGGTATGGGATATATGACAGAAATAGCAGTACGAGTCCGGCAATGGCAAGGAAACGGGACAGTTCGTCATATCCATACCGTCCATACATAAACTGCCGGATCTTGTATCCAATATTGCTGAACCAATTTCTCATAAACACTTCTCCCTCGTATAATTGATTTTGTTAAACATTTCTATCTAATTACCAGTTAACTACTTGGAAGTCTATAGCTATCATATCTTTCTTATTCACTTTTACTCAGGTTACTAATCAAATTATACGATTCTATTATAAACTGAAAATAAACAAGGAAGCGAACATAATTTTTATCCGCTTCCTGTCAGATGAATTTTGCCGTGCCAGCCGAGCCGGATCATATATCATTATATTAACCGGGCGATGTTCAATGGACCCGGTCCATTCCCCGTTCTTAACTGATTTTGTATCTTTACTTACTCTGCTGTTCTATCACAGATATGACCTTGTCGATGCAAACGGCAAAATCCCGCAGCTTATCCGCTATCCTTCTCCGCTTCACTTTATCCTGCAGAGCATCCAGCGTGACGTTGAAACCGCCGCCCAGCGCTTCCAGATCCGTACCATTGTCGTTGTTCCAGTAATTCCCTGTCTGCCTGTAAAGCGATATCACATCATTAATAAATGTCATATCGGGATTCATCTCCAGCGTCTTTTCCAGAAAGCTTATACATCCTCCGCTGTTCGTTGCAAGGCAGCAGACATACACTGTATACATGAACCAGTTATCGAATTCCTCAGGCTTGACTTTCTCAAAATAACCGTTTTCGATGTCATCAGCCCATGCACGGAACGCCTTTGCACCAAAGCAGTAATTATCGGTTTCATGGCTGAGCATTTGCGGCAGCGACAGGATACGTTCCCGGCAGACCTCTGCAAAAGAGGGTTCTTCCAGCTTCTCTCCGATAAACAGCCAGCCTCGGCAATCATCTTTCTCAGTTTGGCCCCTGGGGAGTATATCCTCCACTGAGACTGAATCCGGCATAGCGGCATCACCGCCCATATACTGCAGGGTCTTGCCATAGTCGGCATAGCCTGTCAGAACGCCCCAGCCGAATCGCTTGTGGGGATTATTGCCGTAATCGTTAAAAATAACAGGTAAACCCTTGTCGATATATGCCATCAGCATCTGCACATACATCCCGCGGTTTGACAGGATCTGCCTCAGCGGAACAAAAGTACTCGCATACCCGCATTTCCGGAAAATTTCTTCCACAAAGGCATGGTTGCCCTGCTCACTCAGGCGGTAGTCCAGTGCGCTGTCGCCTCTGAATCGATTTTTGGAATAGATCTGGGTGAAATTATCTCCGGTAAGCCCGGCAAAGAACCAGTAGTCCAGATACCCCATCCCAAGGCATTCCATCAGGTATGCCGCACATCCGTTGAACCAGTAGTTTTCTCCATACTCCGGATGCACTATCTGCCTGATATTCGGCAGCATATTGCTGCTCTGTTTCACAGTCATTTTCAACACTCCCTGCATAAGATTGGTCTTTGGTTCGGTTTTCAGCTGCGATATTTTGATGGACCGGAACAGCTTTTTCCCCTGACCGTTGGTACCGATCAAAATCGTCTGCGGTGTTCGCAGGTGCAGGTCCATGCTCATATAAGGAAAGTCCACCCCGCAAAAACGGACCTCTCCGTTGAGCGCAACAGCAAAATGCTTCGCTCCCACGATCCACTTCAGCTTATTATATTGGTCATGGGGAATATCCCCGATATCCTGATACGAAAACCTGTTTTCAAGTACAGGCTGCTGAAAAATGATTGCGTGTTGTTTCTGAGCATTGTCTGCAAAGTTTTCTCCGTTCATCGTATATGTGCAGTTACCGTGGGAAAACCACAGGCTGCCCTCGGATGTTCCCCAAAGGTATTCTTCGCTCTTTTCCTCAGCCAGAAATTCGATATCGATTCTAAATGGCAGTCTTACCGCAACATTGGTGTCCAGATATCTTTTGGATATCCATGCCTGGAATTCAGCCTCTCCGTTTTCCAGGACCTTGAAATGCGGGAAATAGACCGGCGTGATCTTATGGAAATCTACATCGTATACCTTTAAAACAGGATTTGCTTTTTCTATTTCCTCCAGGGAGATGTTTTCCACAACCTGAAACTCGGGATAATCCACAAAGTTTGGCTTGCGCTGCCGCACAGGCAGGTAAAGGTTTATCCGCTCCCGGTTGGTTTCCGGAGAGAAAACAGCCTCGATCAATGTTTCATGGCGCAAATCTCCGTTATGCATAAAATCCACTTCATAACCCGGATTGTCATCGAACCCCTGCACCATACGATATTGTAAAGCTCCCAGATCATCATCCGTATAAGCTGACGTGACAGCAAACAAGCCTCCTTCGAACTCCCGGCACTCAAACGGACAATCCATTGCCGGGCTATCCGCATCCCCAATGCCGTCAAATCGCGCAGGCAGCTTTTGCATGAAAATGATCTCGTCACCTCTTTGATATTCGAACAACGTCCGGCTCCCCGGCTTGCCGAAAGGGATCTGGTTGGCTGACAGCCAGTCCCAGAAGCTGTCTGCTTCCGATCTGCCGCTGTCTTTTTTGACCGAAGTCATCACAAGCATGGGAGGAAGCGCTACGATATCCATCTCCAGCGGCTTTGACAGCCGTTTCGAAAGTGTATCCAGCTTTTCCATGGATAAGTCTTTCTTCTGAACGGATAAAAACTCTGTCTCCATCTTCTCATAAAGGATAGGAAGAGCGGAAATCTGGGTTATCCCATATTGGGCCATTGCATTCAGAAAGTCGTTTATATACGATTTCAGCCCGGAAAGCGAGTCGATCTCGCTGTCGATTTCCTCCATACGCCTTACAAAGCTTTGTACCAGTGTTTCTATATCCTGATTTTCGTAGATCCGCAGAATATCTTTGATAGGGATCTGCATTTTGCGCAGCACGATTATCTGCCGAAGGCGGTCGATATTATCGCTGTCATAAAAACGGTATTTCTCAAAAGGCGGACGCTCGCTCCGAAGCAGCCCGACCTGTTCATAGTACCGGAGCGTTCTCGAAGAGATGCCGAACATCTCCGTCACCTGGGTTATTTTCATCAAATCCATAGCAGCACCTCCAAGCAGTCCTGCTATGATTGTATCCCTTGACCCTGCGTCAATGTCAATACCTTCTCATTGACAGCTTTACGCTTTTTCATGCACTGATCGAGCATTTCATCGAACACTTGCGGAAGGTATTTCTCGATCACCTTGACCCCTTCCTCTGTTATGCCGCCTTTTGTTGCCACTCTTGAGATGACATCCTGGAAATCCATCTTTTTTTCAAGCATCAATCTGGATGTTCCATACATTGTTTGAAGTACCATTTCCGCTAATTCTTCTTTCCTGAAGCTGCCTGAATGTCTTAAGCCAGCTTCAACAAGTTCCCGGAATACAGCGGCAATCAAGCCGGGTCCGCAGCTGGTGAACTCTGATGCAAACCCAAAATCCTTTTCATCGATCTGCCGTATCCTGCCTATATTCCCAATCAGCGATTCGATATTGGATGAAGCCTTTTCAGTGACTTTGCTGTTATGGCAAATCAATATTATTCCTTCTTTCACTTCTGATACAATTGTCGGCATAATTTTTGTTATTTTGCAGTCGACCATTTTCTCAATATTTTCTATAGTCACTGTTCCTGCTATGGAAATTATATGGTGATGAGAATCAATAAACGGTTTGATCTCTCTTAGAACATTCATATACTCCAAAGGTTTTACACAAATGAATATACAATCCGCATTTTTTGCGACATCCGCAGCATCCTGGGCAATACTGATTTCAGGACAGGTTTTCTATATTTCATAAAGCCTGCCCATACCCTTTCTGGA
>CAZQUQ010000063.1:0-14874 GCA_964596445.1 uncultured Oscillospiraceae bacterium | reverse complement strand
GTGACCAGTACCGGATTTTTCAGAACAAAAATCAAATATTAAGTAACTTGTTTGGATTTATGTTGACAAACATTTCTTCCGGAATTATAATCTATATTGTAAGTACACGTTTACTTAAGATGAACTGATTCAAATACAATTTTAAATTAACCGGACAATATGTGGAATAATGCGGCAAATCATTCAAAAACATAGATAATAAGGCAATTATGGCAATTAAGACTGATATAAGTATCCGGTTTTTTATTCACAGTTAAAGTAAAGGTTTACTTGAAGGCGGCACGAAATGATTATCTGAAGCAGCAAAGCAAACAATGGGATTTACTCTTAAAGCATATGGCACCTGATCGCAATAAATGATCCGGAGGGTAAGCGATGAACAGCCTTTTCAGAATCGAAGGAGATCGTCTAATCAGGGAATACGATAATGAAACTATATCGGTCGGGCCTTGGGGGAAAGATAGTCTGAGATTTCTTTGCACAAAGTACGGCGACAGGCGGGAAATCAGGAATTGGGCCCTGATACCGCAAGAAGGCTGCGAGGTGCGAATTAACACCGGTGAGAAGGAAGCATCCATTACAAATGGCAAAATAACATGCCGGATCGATGAATATGGTGTCGTGCGATATTTCAATGAAAAGAATGAAATCCTTCTTAGTGAACACTGGCGGGACAGGAATGTAAAGGGAAATCCGTCCGCTCTGCTTATCCCCGGAAGGGAACTGAAGCCGATACCGGGAGGCAAATACAGATCAACGGTCTATTTTAAAAGCAATGACAATGAAAAGCTATATGGCATGGGCCAGCACCAGGAACCTTATTTAAATCTGAAGGGGTGCGAGCTGGAGCTGGCTCAGAGAAACTCCCAGGTCAATATACCTTTTCTCTTATCAAATTCAGGATACGGCTTTTTATGGAACAATCCGGCATATGGACATGTTACCATGGCACGGAACTATACGAAATGGACCTCTGAAGTTACTTCCGTCATAGATTACTGGATCACTGCAGGAAACACTCCCTCGGAAATAATTCAAAATTACACACAGGTAACGGGACGCGCGCCCATGATGCCGGATTTTGCGACCGGGTTCTGGCAGTGCAAGCTGAGGTATCAGACGCAGGAGGAGCTGCTGGATATCGCGAGGGAATATAAGAGAAGAAACCTGCCCTTATCTGTTATAGTCATTGATTTTTTCCACTGGACCCGGCAGGGAGAATGGCGCTTTGATCCAAGGTACTGGCCTGATCCCGAAGCCATGGTAAAGGAACTGAAGGAAACGGGCATAGAGCTGATGGTTTCTGTCTGGCCTACCGTTGATCCTTCCAGTGAGAATTTTGAAGAGATGAAGGCAAGAGGGTATCTTGTGAATACCGACAGAGGTGTCAGGACACAGCTGATCTGCCGTGGCAATGAAATCTTTTTTGACGCTACGAATCCCGATGCGCAAAAATATATCTGGAGCAAAGTCAGGGAAAATTACTTTAATTACGGCATCAGGGTCTTTTGGCTCGATGAGGCGGAGCCTGAGATCAGGCCTTACGATTTTGACAACATACGCTATTATCTCGGACCGAATCTTGAGGTCGGAAATATATATCCTGTAATGTTCGCCAAAGCTTTTTATGATGGCATGACAGAGGCGGGAATATCAAATGTAATCAATCTTGTGCGAAGCGCGTGGGCAGGAAGCCAGAAATACGGGGCGGCAATATGGTCGGGAGATATCCATTCCAGTTTTGAATCGTTCAGGACTCAAGTACGCGCAGGGCTGAACATAGCCTTGTCAGGTATCCCGTGGTGGACCACCGACATCGGCGGATTTTCAGGAGGAGACCCTGAGGATCCTTCTTTCCGTGAATTGTTGATAAGATGGTTCCAGTATGGGACTTTTTGCCCGATCTTCAGGCTTCATGGCTTCCGCAGGGCGCCGGCCAGGGCTGAGAAAAAAGCCGGAGGAACAGAGGAAAGCGGCGCCAGGGATTTTGAAACCTGCGGCCCGAACGAAGTCTGGAGCTTCGGGGACGAAGCATATCCTATTCTCAAAAAATACCTGTTTTTACGTGAGAAGCTGCGCCCATATATTATGGAGCAAATGAAAGCTGCGCATGAAAACGGAACCCCTCCCATGAGACCTTTATTTTACGATTTCCCTGATGATGCGATAGCGTGGGATATAGACGATGAATTCATGTTTGGTCCTGATGTGCTTGTCGCGCCTGTGCTTTATGAAGGCGCGCGCTCGAGAAGCGTTTACCTGCCTGAAAACTCGGTATGGACAGAGGCAAAAACAGGCAGGACATACTCCGGAGGCAAATGGATCGAGTGTGAAGCGCCATTGGACGTAATACCGCTGTTTATCAGAAACGAATCGATTTACCGGGATATCAGGCAATTTTTTGAATAACGAAGAAGAAGTTTGTTTGGTTTAGATGACACCCAAATAAGCTTTTAATAAAAAAGGAGGTAAGCTGCATGAATTTGCAAGAGAATCTGGAACTGCTGGAATTATTCAAGGGTATGAGAGTTACCGACGTACGTGACGGTATGGACTGGATGGGATATCACCATTATGGTACGGTAGACCACAGTATCCGTCCGCTTTTCAGAACAAAGGCGGTTGGTATTGCCAGAACCGCCCGTTACATTCCCTATGAAGGTCCGGTACCGTTCTGTACAGGTGAGGAGTACACAAAATGGGTGAAATATTACTATTCGGAAGTATGCTACGATCCGTGGGTACAGGATATCCAGCAGGGTGATTTTATCTGCCTTGATGTAGCCGGTATCGATGTCGGTCTTATTGGCTCGAATAATTCACTCGACTGCAGAAAAAGAGGAGCCGTCGGTTTCCTGCTCAATGGCGGCGGTATCCGTGATACTGATGAAGTGATCCTGCAGAAAATCCCGGTATGGTCCAAATTTATTTCTCAGCCAATGGATCAGGCAAGGATACGTTTCATTGAAAAGGATATCCCTATCGCGATCGGCGGTGTCGCTGTTTACCCCGGTGATGTCGTTGTCGCGGATGGCGACGGTGTTATAGTAGTGCCGCGCAAGGTGGCAAGAGATGTCGCGAAGTATGCGAAACAGGAAATGGATGCTGACAAGGCTTCCAGAAGGCAAAAATACATCGAACTCGGCATGGAGCTGGACGATACGGTTCGCTGACATGGCTGTAAAGATGCTGTTCTGCTTCCTGGCAAAGGCGATTAAACAGAAAACAGTGTCTTTTATGTAAAAAAATATATTGAAAGGATGGAGATCATGAAAAGAGCAATTTCTGTCATTCTCGTTCTGATGATGCTGGCTGCGGCAATACTTACTGGTTGCGGTGCCAAAAATGAACCAAAGGAACCTGCGGCTACACCCGGCGATACCGGTAATGCCGCTGAGCAAACTCCGGCAAATGAACCTGCCCAGGCATCGGACGCCCCTGTGGAGATCCGTGCGGCCTGGTGGGGGGACACAAATCGTCACGAACTTTATAACCAGATTTTGGACGAGTTCCAGAAGAAATACCCGAACATAACAGTTGTTCGTGAGCCTCAGAGCTGGAACGATTACTGGGACAAGCTGACGGTCCAGAGCGCGAGCGGCGGGGCGCCGGATTTCATGGGAATGCATGTACAGTTCGCAAACGATTATCTGCGCAGAGGACTTATTGAACCACTTGACAGTTATATCAATGACGGCGTAATCGATATCAGCAAAATGCCTCAGGGAGCTGTAGCCACTGGAGTTGTAGATGGCGTTACTTATATGATACCGATGGGCCTGACAGGGCAGTCCGCGTATATCAACACGACGATGATGAAGGAGCTCGGCATAGACACTCCTGATTTCAACTGGACATGGGACGATGTCAAGACTATAGGCTCGAAAGTCAGGGCTGCGCTTGACGCCGCCGGCAAGAAAAATGTATGGTTCATGGACGATAATGCGACAAACTATCAGCTTTTCCGCTACTGGGTCCGCCAGAACGGAAAAGGAAGAGAGATATATACATCCGATGGTGACCTGGGATGCACTGAAGAGGAAGTCGCTACCTGGTACGCATACTGGAATGATCTGCGCAGCGCCAATATCATACCGGATGCCGCTACTTCCGTAGAATACGCTAAAGCCACTCTGGAAAACCACTTATTTGCTCAAAGGAAAATCGCCATAAGGTTCGTTCCCGCAAACCAGTATAAGCAATATGCTCTTGCAATGCCTGATGCTGAGATAGCACTCATCCGGAATCCTTCAAAGGCCGACGGCGTTAATGGTGAATATGTGGAGGGCGCGCATTTTGCCGTATCTTCAAAGACAACTTCTGAAAAGAAGCTTGCAGCGGCGAAGCTGATAAACTTCTGGGTCAATGATGAAGATTCCATGAAACTGTTCGGAATGGACCAGGGTGTTCCTGCCAATACGGATATGGCTGAATTTATTAAGCCGAATCTTGATGAGTATCAGAGCAAAGTAATGGAATATGTCAATAAAATCGCCGAGCTGTCATTGGGCGAGACAACATATCCGCCTGCCGGTGCTTCGGAAATAGACGCGCTGTTCCGCTCTGTTGCCGAAAAGACAATGTTCGGGGCCAGCACGCCTGAAGAAGCTGCCGCAGAGTTTGTAAAGGGTGCAAAGGAAATTATTGAAACAAATAAAGCGAAATAGTAAAGCACAGGTATGTTGATAAATACGGAAGGGGTGTGCTGTAGTCCCGTTCTGATAAAGTACCACAGGACTAACAGCGCCCCCTCCGGGATAACTGCCGGTTCTGCCAGCGGCCGGGATGGGGATGACTTCCCGGCCAGACTGTTACTGACAAAAGGATGGTTCATTATGAAAAGATATAGGTATAACAAGCCGTGGGAAGCGTATGTTTTCCTGGCTCCATGGATTGCAGGGTTCCTTTGCTTTACTGTTATCCCGATGATACTTTCACTGTATTTTTCTTTTACCAACTATGATATACTGTCATCTCCCAAATGGACAGGCGTAACAAATTATGTAAATTTGGCAAAAGACCCAAAGGTTCAGAAGAGCCTTAGCGTCACATTCAGATATGTTCTGATAAGTGTACCGTTCCAGCTGGCTTTCGCATTAATGCTTGCAACTGTATTGAGAAGAAATATCAGAGGGGTCCGGGTTTATCGTGCAATTTATTATCTGCCGTCTTTGTTCGGAGGAAGTGTCGCGGTATCTATACTCTGGAGGCAGATTTTCAATAAAGAAGGTGTGCTGAATAAGATTCTGGCTATATTCGGGATCGAAGGCCTCAACTGGATAGCCACTCCCAAAACGGCATTATACACATTGATTATTTTAGCCATCTGGCAGTTTGGAGCTTCAATGGTTGTCTTTCTCGGAGGGTTGAAGCAAATATCGCCTGAATACTATGAAGCGGCACAAATCGATGGGGCAAGAAAGACGAGTATGTTTTTTCATATAACTTTGCCATTGTTAACGCCAATGGTTTTCTTCAACCTGGTAATGACAGTCATAAATGCTTTTCAGGCATTCACATCGTCCTATATTATCAGTGGAGGAACCGGAAGCCCGCTGGATTCAACTCTCTTCTATACTCTATACCTTTATATCAAAGGATTCCAGCACTTTTCCATGGGCTATGCCTCTGCTCTGGCCTGGACGCTGTTGGTCATCATCGCGGTTGTCACGGGTCTGATGTTCCTGGTCAGCAAAAAATGGGTGTTTTACAATGAGTAGAGGAGGCATAAAATGAAAAAAGCTTTCACCTTAAAAAACAGCGAAGTGCTGACTCATTTTCTTATAATTCTTTTTGGGCTTATCATGCTCTACCCTTTATTCTGGATGCTGAGCGCATCCTTTAAAACGAATAATGAGATATTTCAGGGGTTGAATTTTTGGCCGGAGAATCCTTCGCTGGAGAATTATGTCAATGGATGGAAAGGGGTTTCCGGCTATAGCTTCGGAAGATTTTTCCTTAATTCGTTTTTTATCGCAATTGTATGTATAGCAGGAAATATAATTTCTTGTTCAATGGCGGCATATGCATTTTCCAAACTGGACTTCAGGCTTAAAAACTTACTTTTCACGATCATGATGGTGACGCTGATGCTGCCTGTGCATGTGAGACTGATCCCGCAATACATCGTGTTTAATAAAATCGGATGGGTCAATACTTATTTGCCTCTGACCGTTCCGAAGTTTTTCGCTGTTGAAGGGTTCTTCATATTCCTTCTCGTCCAGTTCATGAGAAATATTTCAAATGAGCTGCTGGAAGCGCCAAGAATCGATGGATGTGGTACCTTCCGCATTTATTTCACATTTATCATGCCGTTGTCCGTGCCAGCACTGGTTACGGTAGCGATTTTCACTTTTATTTGGACATGGAATGATTTTCTTGCTCAGATCATTTACCTGAGCTATCCTTCAACATTTACCGTATCGCTTGCGCTGCGAATGTTTATAGATTCGACCGGGACAAGCTCATGGGGTTCGCTTTTCGCGATGTCATGTCTTTCTCTGTTGCCGTTGTTTGTTTTGTTTATCGTATTCCAGCGCTACTTAATTGAAGGAATCACGACGGGAAGCATTAAAGGCTAAAACGCTGAATTAATATAAAATAACAGAAGATTTACAGGAGGCCGATATGCAGTATTTTGACAAAGCAGAATTGGGAAGAACAATTATACTTCGACTGGATCAGGGTGATTATGTGTTGGAAAGCATTCAGAAGGTACTGGATGAAACCGGCATTACAGACGGCTATATAGCCTCCGGAATCGGTACTCTTGATCAATGCAGGCTTCATATGGTTACAACGACAGGATACCCGCCGGTTGAAACATATCCTGAATGGAAGGACAAAGCTCTCGAGCTGGTTTCTGTTTCAGGGATAATCGCGGATGGCAAACCGCATCTCCATACCGTCATATCAGACAGTGAAAAGGCGTATGCCGGTCATATGGAGCCGGAATGCAGGATATTGTATCTGGGTGAAATCGTTATCCAGGAGGTTAAGGGCCAGGCAATGGAAAGAATCAGGAACAGCAGGAACATATATGAATTGAGGCTTAAAAGCAAATAATGCAGCACCAAATATGACAAGATTTCGGGAGGATACTGATATGCCAATCACAGGTCTCTTTCACATTGGGATATATACAAAAAACATAGATAGTTCGATTAGCTTTTACAAAAATATTCTTGGTTTCAGGGAGGAATGGAGGGGCATTGTCGATCATCCGACCGGCAAGGTAGAAGCGGCTGTGATGAGGCTTGACGATTGTGTAATAGAGCTGGTTGTTCCTGTTGATCTCGGCAGGGTGGCAAATAAGCCGGGTCCTTTACAGCACCTGTGTCTTAAGGTCGATCATCTTGACGGGGTAATCAATGAGCTTTCAGCTAAAGGCATCAAGCTCTCGGAAGAGGGTCTTGAGATCATACCTACGTTTATGAATGGAATCAGACATGTATTTGTATACGGTCCGAGCGGTGAAAGGATCGAATTGGCGGAGGAACTGCTCAAGGATTGAAAATGCCGGATCCGCAGCCATACGCGATAAAGCAGTAAATTGTGGAAGGATAGAACCGAAAGGAGGGCGTTGCGTTGAGTTATGTAAATCTAAAGAGCATTCTTGAGGATGCCCGTAAAAGAAAATACGCTGTAGGCGCGTTCAATATCGTTGATTATACGACGACCGCGGCAGTTGTCAAAGCGGCGGAAAGAAAAAAATCTCCTGTGATCATACAGACTTCGGTAAAAACAGTAAAGCTCTACGGGTACAGGCCGGTAGCAAACTGGGTCAAAACACTGGCCGAAAGCTCTGCCGTACCGGTAGTATTGCACCTTGACCACTGTAAGGAGCTTGATGTCATTGAGAAATGCATCGACGCAGGCTGGAGCTCCGTTATGATAGATGCTTCATCATTTTCTCTGGAAGAAAACATAAGGATGACGGCTGAAACGGTAAAAATGGCCTCACCGCGCGATGTCACGGTAGAAGGCGAGCTGGGGGCGATCGTCGGGGTCGAGGACGACATTTTTGTAAACGAGGCTGAAAGTCACCTGGCTGACCCGGACACCTGCGTAAAATATGTCAAAGCCACAGGTATAGACCTTCTCGCGCCTGCTATAGGCACGGCACATGGCTTATATAAGAAAGAGCCTCAGATCGATTTTGCCCTTATAAGGGAAATAGCCGACAAAACCGGTATGCCTCTTGCAATACACGGGGGAACCGGCCTTTCTGAGGATGTATTCAAAAGATGCATAGAATGCGGCGGTACAAAGATAAACATATCCACGAATATAAAGCATCTGTTCAGGGATTCGCTTGAGAAATATTTCAGGGATAATCCCGAGGATTATGAACCTGTGCGGCCGATAAAATACCTTGAGGATGCCGTGGCGGCAAGTGTGGAGGAATTCATGGACATATTCGGAAGCAGCGGACATGCGTAAAATTTAAAAAACTGACAGCGAAACAGATTACGGGGGTGTTTTGATGAATAAAAAGCTAACTGGAGTGTTTATACCGGTAATAACACCGTTTACGAACCAAAAAGTTGATTTAGGCATGCTTGAGCATAACATACGGCGGGCAAACAGCTCAAAAGTGGCGGGCTATATGCCGCTCGGCAGCAACGGGGAGTTTGCCCATCTCAATGATGAAGAACAGCTTGCAGTATTCAGGACCGTAAAAAAGAACGCGGCAAAGGATAAGGTCCTTATGATCGGTATCGCCAGGCATTCCGCCTATTGCACCATTGAATTCGGCAAAAAGATACAGGAGGAGGGAGCCGATTTTGTCTCCGTCCTGTGCCCGAGTTATTTTGCGTCATCGATGAACGACGCCGCGCTTATCAGGTATTACACCGCCGTTGCGGACGGGCTTTCGATACCCGTGCTTCTTTACAACTGCCCTAAATTCGCCGCCGGTGTCACATTGTCGCCCGAGGTCGTTAAAGAACTGTCGAAACACCCTAACATTGCGGGTATGAAGGACACTTCAAAGGGAAATATCGAGAAATACCTTGAAGTAAAGGATGAAAGCTTCGAAGTCGTGGCGGGCAGCATCGAAAATTTCCTGACAGGACTTAAGTCAGGCGCGTCCGGCGGAGTCCTTTCCATGGCGAATTATCTGCCGGATCCCTGCTGCAGGATACAGGAGCTTTTCAGCGAAGGCAGGATACAGGAAGCGGAAGAACTCAGCGACAAGCTTATCGCGCTAAGCAAGGGAGCAGCGGGCAAATATGGGGTGGCCGGCGTAAAAGCGGCATGCGACATGTTTGGTTACAAGGGCGGAGAAGTGAGGAATCCTCTTGCCGACTGCACAGATGATCAGAGAGATTCCATCAGACATGCTTTCGCCGAAGCCGGTTATCTGTAATGGCATGGATATTACGGACAGATGGCCTGCGGCGGCAGGGCTTGTTCTGTTTTAAGTTAAAGAATTGCTTGCGGACGGAGGAATATAATGAAAAAAATTCTGATATCGGAGAAGATATCCGACGAAGGACTCGCGCTTCTGAAGGGGAAGGCAGAGATCGTTATTGCCGGAGGAACCACTGAAGAGGCTGTTTTGCAAGATATTAACGACGTTTTCGGTATAGTTTTGAAAAGCAAAACAAAGATTACCAGAAAAATTATCGAAGCCGCACCCGGGCTGAAAATCATATCCAGAACGGGCGCAGGTTATGATAATGTCGATGTACAGGCGGCTTCAGAACATAATGTAATGGTGTGCAATCTGCCGGGAATCAATGCTGTCTCCGTAGCTGAGCACACGATGGCATTCATCCTGGCGCTTGCCAGGAAGCTTCCCGAAATGGATGCGTGTGTGCGCGGCGGCATGTGGAGCAGGCGAAACAACAACGGTTCCGTTGAAATCAGTGGGAAAACACTCGGAATAATCGGGCTCGGGCAGATAGGCTATAAGGTAATGAAGATGGCGCAGGCGTTTGGAATGGCAACGCTTGCCTACGATCCCTTCGTGCGGGGAAAGTATACCGGAGATACCGCGTTTGCGTGTTCGCTGGAGGAGCTTTTTGAAGTATCCGATTTTATTACTGTTCATGTCCCAAGTCTTGCTGAGAACAAGCATATGATCAGCGAAAGCCTTCTGGGCAGGATGAAGCCTGACGCGTATCTTGTAAACACAAGCAGAGGGGATGTGATAGACGAAAAAGCTTTGATAAAGGTGCTCGAACAGGGTAAAATCGGCGGAGCGGCGCTGGATGTTTTTGAAAACGAACCTCCCGAAGCTTCACACCCGTTTTTCAATATGAAAAATGTGATCATGTCGCCGCATACCGCAGCATTGACAAAGGAATGTGCGGCGAAGATGACAATTGAGGCTGTCGCTCAGGTAGTTGACTGCCTTGAGGGCAGGATACCGCCGCATATTGTGAACAGGGAACATATCCGTATTTCACTTTAAATGGTTAGGAGCCGGATGATAATGAGTAAAATGAAAGCTTTGATTTTCGATTGTGACGGGGTTATCGCCGAAACGGAAAAGGACGGGCATCGTGAATCTTTTAACCGCGCTTTTAAAGAGGCGGGCATAGATGCCCGGTGGAGTGTTGAGGAATATCAGGAGCTTCTTAAGACCGCCGGGGGAAAAGAGCGGATGAAGGTGTATTTTTCAAAGAACCAGTCGAGATTTCCCGGTATTGTCTTTGATGATGATATAATCAGGGATTTGCATAAGCGAAAGACAGAAATATTCATGGAAATGTGCAGAAACGGCGAATTGCCGGTACGTCCGGGAATAAGGCGCATTATAAATGAAGCTCATGAAAAAGGCCTTATACTGGCGGTTTGCTCGACATCCAATGAAAAAAGCGTCGAGACCCTGATCAGATCATCAGTAGGCGAGAAAGAATTCTGCTATTTCAACAGCATATTCGCGGGAGATATCGTCAGGCATAAAAAACCCGCGCCCGATATATACAACCTGGTCAAGGAAAAATACGGACTCGAGGGCAATGAATGCTTTGTCGTGGAGGATAACCGGAACGGTCTTCTGGCGGCAAAAAGCGCGGGAATGCACTGTATCGTGACAGTAAGCTATTATTCGACGGAGGAAGATCTGAAGGAAGCCGACATGGTGGTGTCTTCGCTGGGTGAACCCGGTGAACCCGCTGAAGTGCTGAAACCAAACTGCAACTTAACTCGGGATATTAAATATATCACGGTCGACCTGCTGGAGGAAATAATTAGAAAAGGATGAACGGCTTATTGACCTGCAACTCAGGCAAGAAGCTGTTTTGAATAAAAAATTGCCGGAATAAAGCGCATTAAAAATGGAGGGCTGGATATGAAATATCTGAAAAATGTACAGAATCTGTCTCCCGATATCGACCCGAGATCGCTTCGGGACAGGGTGAAGAACAGGGACAAGGAAGTGCTGAGGGACACATATTTTCTCATCGATCCGGATGAAAGCCCGTCGCGCCGTTTAAAAATGGGCTATACGACTATATATCCCACAGGGACGACGACGGGACACGCTCATGAAGACATGGAAGAAGTTTACTTCGTTGTTTCCGGAGAAGGCGTGATGATCGTAGGAGACGATGAGTTTCCTATTAAAGCGGGCGACGCATTGTATGTGGAACCGGGTCAATACCACACCACCATTCAGAAAGGTAACCTTCCTCTCGTAGTGCTTTGGGTTACCGGTAAACTGGATCCGGAGGAATGTAAAAAATGATTGTTGAAAAGATGCTTATCGGCGGTAAATGGACCGAAGCGTACGATGGCGGGACGATCGCTGTGGTGAATCCGGCTACGGAAGAAATAATTGCGACGGTGCCGAAAGCCGGCAGGAAGGAAGCCGAAGATGCTATAAATGCGGCGGATGAGGCATTTGATGGCTGGTCTTCGCTGACACCGTTTGAAAGAGGAGCTGTTTTACGCAAAGCCAGTGAGCTGGTTTTGCGGGATGAAAGCAAAATCGCCGAACTCATGACGATGGAACAGGGAAAGCCATTGAAGGAAGCGCTCGGAGAAGTCCGCAAGGGTGCGGAGATCCTCCGCTATTATGCCGAGGAAGGCGAGCGTGTATATGGTCGCATAATCCCCAATGCGGAAAAAAACTGTGAAAGCAGCATAATATACCAGCCTGTCGGTGTTGCCGCGGCGATCACTCCGTGGAATTATCCCATCGAACTGCTGGCATGGAAGGTCGGAGGAGCGCTGGCATCAGGCTGCACGATAGTCGCAAAGCTGCCCTCGGAAACACCGCTGTCGCCGATTGCTTTTATCCGGCGTATCGTTGAAGCGGGTGTGCCCGGTGGCGTAATTAATGCTGTCACAGGCCGCGGATCTGAGATAGGCGCAGTCCTGACGGAAAGTCCGCTGGTGAAGAAGGTCGCGTTTACAGGCTCTACTGAAACCGGGCGGCATGTTTTAAGAGGCTGTGTCGACACCTTTAAACGAGTGTCTCTTGAACTCGGCGGAAGCCTGCCCATGATCGTATGCAGCGACTGCAACCTGGATGCTGCCGTAAAAGGCGCCGTCAGACGGTCCTTCAGGAATATGGGGCAAATTTGCATTGCAATCAACCGGATCTATGTTGATCGTACGATATATGAAGAATTTTTGGACAGATTCGCAGCTGCGACGAAAAAGCTAACGATCGGAAACGGCCTTGTGAAGGATTGTGATCTTGGACCTATGGCGACCGCCGCAGGAATAAAGAAAGCTCAGGAGCATATAAACGATGCCCTTCGGAAGGGCGCGGGACTCGTTTGCGGCGGCAAAAGGCCGGAAGGCGCTGAATATGAAAAAGGTTACTTCTTCGAACCTGCAATTTTAAGGGATGTCAATCATGATATGCTGGTAATGAGAGAAGAAACCTTCGGACCCGTTGTGGGAGTCATGCCGTTCGATTCGACAGAGGAAGCAATTTCACTTGCAAATGACAGTGTTTACGGGCTGGCTGCGATTGTATTCACGGAAAGCCTGAGCCTGGCGCGCCGGCTGTCACATGCCATCAGGGCGGGAAATGTTGCCATCAACAACGTAGACGCGGGTGTTATCAATGCGCCGTACGGCGGCTGGAAAGACAGCGGTTTCGGTCATGAGCACGGCACGGAAGGCCTGTATGAGTACCTTAATATCAAGCATATCAGAACATGCTGGCTGTAAAGGCGCCGGCGGATAATTGACCATCGGAATCTCTGCTAAAGGAGTAAAAAACGATTGTGAGGATAAAGCGATGAAAAGGTATATTATAGGAATAGATATCGGAACATCTGGATGCAAAGCTTTACTTGCCGATGAGCGCGGAGCCATCCTTGCTTCCGATGTCCGGGAGTATCCTCTTTATACGCCCCGCAGCAGCTGGTCGGAACAGGAGCCGGACGATTGGTGGCGCGCCTGTACAGAATCTATTGCTCATATACTTATCGTAAGCGGGATAGATCCCGCCTGTATTGCGGCTGTCGGACTTTCCGGACAGATGCATGGACTGGTTGCCCTTGATGAGAAAGGAAGTGTTATCAGGCGTGCGATCCTGTGGAACGACCAGCGGACTGCGAAGCAATGCGCAGAAATAACGGAAAAAGCCGGCGGACTGCGGAAACTGATAGAAATGGTAAATAACCCTGTTTTGCCTGGCTATACAGCAGGGAAGATACTCTGGCTGAAAGAAAATGAACCGGAATTGTACAGCAGAATTTTCAAGATGCTAAATCCAAAGGATTATATTCGCTATAAGCTGACCGGAAACTTCGCGACGGATGTATCCGACGCGTCGGGGACTGGGCTTTTTGACGTGGAGCACAAACGATGGAGCGGAGAACTGCTGTCAATGCTTGAAATATCTTCAGCCCTCCTGCCAAAGGTTTATGAATCATGTGAAATAACCGGATACCTATCGGCGGAGGCCGCCAGGGAAACAGGATTGCCCGAGGGCCTTCCGGTAGCCGGAGGAGGCGGCGACGCCGTTATTCAGACGACCGGAACGGGATTGATACGGCAGGGTATTCTTGGTACGACAATAGGAACAAGCGGTATAGTTGCAATGGCGCTGGACGGCTTTAAACCCAATGTGGGAGGGAGCCTGCAGGTATTTTGCAACAACATGCCCGGGAAATGGCACGCTATGGGTGTGACTTTATCAGCGGGCGGCTCCTATAAATGGCTTCGTGATATTTTATACGTCAATGAAAAGAAACAGGCCGAAAATACCGGCGGAAACATTTATAATATTATGGATGAAGTAGCCGGACAGGCGGCGCCGGGAAGCGGAGGCATCCTGTTCATGCCGTACCTTACCGGTGAGCGGTGTCCATATCCCGATCCCGATGCAAGCGGCTGCTTCATTGGTTTGTCGATACGCCACGGACGCAGCGAAATGACAAGGTCGGTGCTGGAAGGCGTAATATACAGCCTCCGCCAGGTGTCTGAATTGATATCTGATATAAACGGGGGAAACAGCATAACCGAGATACGCACTTCCGGAGGCGGCTCTATGAGCAGCCTGTGGAGGCAGATACAGGCGGATATATTCCAGATACCTGTAAAAACCGTCAGCGGCAGCGCTGAAGGCGGCGCTTATGGTGCGGTCTTTTCAGCCGGAGTAGCATGCGGTATATGGAAGAGCATGGAGGAAGCAGTATCATTCTTAAAAACCGAAACGGAAACATGGCCGAACACCAAGAACAGAGCAATATACGAAGAACTGTACGGTGTTTATAAAAGTATGTATCCTGCGCTGAAGAATACTTTCGGCATGCTTGCCGGGATATGAGGGGCAATAGACGCCCGTCACTTTTGGCTGCCGCAGACTGTTGCGAACGGTACCGGTTTTATCCGGTACCGTTTTGTTTGTGCGCCCAGCATGGGCGCAATCTAACGGGTGAGAGTCCCGAACACGCCCTA
>CAZQUQ010000062.1:12968-14990 GCA_964596445.1 uncultured Oscillospiraceae bacterium | reverse complement strand
TCACCCGCTTGTTGCCTTCATCGGTAAGCAGCTCTGTTATTTCCGCCTGCCTGATATAAAGGTTTTTCTGGCTTTCCAGCGTATTCTTCATCTCTATCTGGTATCTTCTGCGGTCGACCTGCGCTCTGAGAGAATAAACTGCGGGCCCCTTCGCTGAGTTCAGCACCTTGGACTGTATCAAAGTCTTGTCGGCACACTTTGCCATTTCTCCCCCGAGAGCGTCTATCTCCCGTACCAGATGTCCCTTGCCTGTACCGCCTATGTTGGGGTTGCACGGCATGTTGGCTATACTGTCCAGATTTATAGCAAAGACTATTGTCTTCATGCCCATTCTGGCACAGGCCAGCGCTGCCTCACAGCCTGCATGCCCCGCACCTACCACTGCTATATCATAGCTTCCTGCAATGTATTCCATACTTCCTCCCACTGCCTGTCACATCGAATACTGCTGTATCACAGTATAGAATCATATCATTTGCCTATACAAAATTGAGAGAAAATCTCGTTTACCACATCATCGCTGACCGACTCGCCTGTTATCCGTCCAAGCGCCTGTGCGCTCTCTTTTATGTCGATAGTCGCAAAGTCCAACGGAAGACCGCCCGTATATGCCGCTTCAGCTGACTCCAGGCTTTTTATGGCATCCTCGATATGCTGCCTGTGCCTGGCATTTGTTATCAGTACTTCACTGTTTGCATTTATTTCCCCGCCTGCAAACATTTCGTCCATCAAATCTGTCAGTTCGTCCATCCCCGTGCCGTCCGCCATTGATGCAATAACCACCGGAAGGTCTCCCATTTCCGCAAGGGTTCTCTTCATATCGGATATCCTGTCTTCGTCGGCTATATCATTCTTATTGATGATAACAATCCTTTTCTTCTGCGAAGTCAGGCGTATTATCTCCATATCCTCCGGCTGCATGCCGGTTTGGCCGTCAAGAACTATAATGACCAGCTCAGCCTGCGCCGCGGCTGTCTTTGCCCTTTCCACTCCTATCGACTCCACCGGGTCGGCCGTACTCCGTATGCCTGCAGTATCAAGGAACCTGACAGGTATACCTTTGATGTTTATGTATTCCTCAATAATATCCCTCGTTGTCCCCGGGATATCCGTAACAATTGCCCTGCTGCTTCCCGCCAGTGCATTGAGCAATGACGACTTGCCCGCATTGGGTTTCCCTATTATAGCCGCTGTTATTCCTTCCCGCAGCAGCCTTCCCCTTTCAAAGCTGTCAACTATATTCTGAAGCTTGTTTTTTACATTAATTACGCCCTTGTAAACAGCTTCGCCGGTTATATCCTCAATGTCATGTTCCGGATACTCTATCACCGCTTCTATCCTGGCTATAAGTTCGATCAGCTCCCTCCGGGCTTTTCTTATGCTGTCCGAAAGCCTTCCCTCGAGCTGAGCCGCAGCTGCCCTTGACCCTTCGTCTGTTTTGGAGTTTATTAGGTCTATCACTGCTTCAGCCTGCGCCAGATCGATACGTCCGTTGATAAAAGCCCTTTTGGTGAATTCGCCGGGTCCGGCAGCCCGTGCTCCGTATCTGAGAAAAAGAGAAAGAACATTTTTTTGCACGATAATGCCGCCGTGACAATTTACCTCAATGGTGTCCTCACCGGTATATGTATGCGGCGCTTTCATTTTGAGAAGAAGCACATCATCCACCATGCTGCCGTCGGCAGGATCGATAATTTTGCCGTGGGTCACGGTATGACTCTTTATCTCAGAAAAAGTTTTTCCGCTTCTGAAAACAAACTCAGCCACGCTGAATGCATCAGGCCCGCTGATCCTGACGATCCCTATTCCTCCTGTTCCATACGGTGTCGAGATCGCAGCTATAGTGTCGCTGTATTCAGAGTGAGTCCTGCTATCAATCATCTTATTCCTCTGCAAAAAATATTGGTAAATTACATATTTCCGATAACATTATAACATCCATCAGCCATGTGTGACATTCCTCTGCTATGCGTGACATTCCTCCACTATAAAGGAATATCCCCTTGCTGAGGTGTGTCACCA
>CAZQUQ010000062.1:0-12868 GCA_964596445.1 uncultured Oscillospiraceae bacterium | reverse complement strand
CTTGCTGAGGTGTGTCACCATAACACCAAGAGTCAAGGCTAATTTTGTGTGACATTCCTCTGCTATAAAGGAATACCCCCTTGCTGAGGAGTGTCACCATTCCTTTTTCAAACTCAAAGAGGACAATTTATATTGTCCTCCCCGTTTTGCTTCAATATTCCTTATTCGTATAGTTACTCTGTCCTTTTTCCTTCTGATGCGCAGTCATTGTCGCATTGTCACCCGGGTGCAATGCTGTATACTCATTGTCATCTGTTGCCCTGCTTCAGCGCTATGACAACTTTCCGGTTCGGATCCTCTCCCACGCTGTATGTTTCCACATAATCATTGTTTTGGAGAGTTGAATGGATGATCCTTCTTTCATAAGGGTTCATCGGTTCAAGAGAAACATTCCTGCGATATTTTATGACCTTGTCAGCAAGCCTTTCAGCCAGCCTGACAAGGGTTTCTTCTCTTTTATGCCTGTAGTTCTCGATGTCGACGGTAACCCTTTTATATTTGCTGCTGTTCTTGTTGACTACCAGGCTTGTCAGATACTGCAGTGCATCCAGTGTTTCACCGCGTCTTCCAATTATTATTCCGCTGTCCTTGCCTGTCACCATCAACGATATGGACTCGTCATCCTCGGTTTTCTCAATATCCACATCAATGTTCATCTTCTCGAAAACATCCGTCAGAAACGCTACGCCGTCATCTTCATACTCCGCTTTGAGCGTCACCTGCACTCTGGCCATTTTACTTCCGATGCCGAACAATCCCTTTGACCCTTCGTCCAGTACATTTACCTCTACATCTTCCAATTCTGCTCCAAGTTCTTCAAGGGCTGAATTTACCGCTTCCTGTACCGTTTTGCCTGTCGCTTCGATCGTCTTGCCCATCTATTTCAACAACCTCCTTTTAAGCCGCCTGTATAAACATCATACAGCCTACTTCTTCTTTCCGCCTTTTTTCTTGCCTCCCTTGCTGCTCCCGCCTGTTTTCCCGCTTGTCCTGCTGTTTTTGCCTTCGGGGAGCTGCTTCCTCACGGATTCATCGCTACTATCTATTGTACCATTATTTTCTGCAGATGATGACGTACCATCTGAAATTTTGCCTTTTTCACCTTCCGCTGCAACGGCCGCTTCTGGTTTGTCCTTTTTCTTGATAACATACTTGTTGATAAATAACTGCTGGAATATTCCGAATACATAACCGACCATCCAGTAGAGAATAACGCCGGCAGGCATCTGGAATCCAAACATCAGCGTCATGACCGGTCCGATATAGAGCATCGAGTTGGTCGAACATCCAGCAGGTCCGCTCTGCTGTTGTTTATTGTTTGATGTTGACGGCATGGACATCTTGCTCGATATGAATGTCGTTATCGTTGCAACTATGACAAGAATAAATAGAGGTACATAAATCTTCCATTCGGGACCAAACAAAATCTGAGGCTGATAGGTAGGTATTGCTCCCAGATGAAGTCCTAAAAAGCTCCTGAAATCTATGAGCTCGGCTTTGTCAAGCAATCCTGTTACCTGTGAAAGTGCAGCCTGGTTTTCGTTGAAGTAGTTCAGCGTCAGGAGTTCCTTCATTGCCCCCATTTTATCGGCTTCCATTCCAAGCCCTCTGGCAGCGACCTCAACAAGCTTTGGTATCTGATTCTGCGGATCTTTTCCAAGCATGAACTTCAGCGGCTGCACGATTACCCAGTACAGAGTCAGTATTATGGGCATCTGGATAAGCATCGGGAGGCATCCGCCGGCCGGATTGTAATTATGCTCCTGATAAAGCTTCATAAGCTCCTGATTCAATTTTTCCTTATCATCTTTGTATCTTTTCTGGATATCGTTGATAAGAGGCTGGATTTCCTGCATCTTTGACGTCGATTTATACTGCTTTACCGTAAGAGGCAAAGTAATCATTCTTACAAGAAATGTGAAAATGATGATGGCAAGGCCGTAATTCGAAAATGCGATATCATATATAAATTTGAGTAATTTGCCAAGCGGATATGCTAACCAATCAAATGACATAATTTTATTTCCCTTCAATATAAAATTTGCTTATCTCCGGCATTTCATTCCGGCGGTCCGTATGAAATATGCTCTGTCCTTGTTTTGTCACCTATTTAACAGGGTCATACCCACCCGGATGGAACGGATGACATTTAGACAGACGCTTCAGTGCAAGCCAGCTGCCTTTCAGTACTCCGTACCTGGTAATTGCGTCAATAGCATACTGGGAGCATGTGGGATAAAACCTGCAGCTCTTCTTTGTCTTAAGAGGCGAAATATACTGCTGATACAAACGTATCGGCGCTATTGCGAACTTTCTGATGATTCCCATTTTTCCCTGTCAAAGGCCTGCACCTTTTTTAATAAAAACTTCATTTCCTTACGTATATCTGCAAATCCGTACGGTACTTCCACACTCCTTGCAACAAATACGATATCGAGACCGTCAGGGATATACGGCTCATAATACCTGTAGCTTTCCCTGATCAGTCTCTTGATCCTGTTTCGCCGCACACTCTTGCCGACCTTTTTTCCTGCCGTTATTCCAAGCCTGTTGATTCCGGTTCTGTTCCTGAACACGTAAATTACGATATATTTCCCCGGAAAAAATGTGCCTCTCTTGTATATACGCACAAAATCACTATTTTTCTTCAACGGTACAGTCTTCTTCATTTTCTCCTATCCGGCAGCCGCGTCGCTATACGGCGATAAAGCACACTGAAAGAAAAAGACCACACTTATGCGGTCTTACGCTGAAAGCACTTTTCTTCCCTTTAGCCTGCGTCTTCTCAATACCTTTCTTCCATTGCTCGTGCTCATTCTTTTTCTGAAGCCGTGCTCCTTGCTCCTCTGCCTTTTCTTCGGCTGATATGTCCTTAACACAGTATTACACCCCCGTTCCGCGCTTCAGGTAAGCTGCATTGCTTTCCCCATTTAAGTATTTGCTATATCTTCTGATTTAAACAATAAACTAAGCAATTAGTCCATAAAAAAAAGACATCACGCCAATTATATATTATCTCTTTCTATTATGTCAAGAAACTATTTGGGTTTTCATTAACTTCCTGAGTACCGATGCTTTTTCCACATAAATTTCAGATTATTCCACAACATGATCAACAATCTCCGGTCATTCGTTTTCGTTATATCACATTATACCATGACCTGATATATATTAATGAAGAAAAAGTCAACAACTTTTTTCTGATCCATCTATCTGATGTGACAGGTTGTGGATAATTGAAGATTTTTTATTCTAATTGTGGATAACTAGGCCATTTATCGATTGAATATTGCCCGAAAGTCTGATATATTATTTATGCCTGCAATGAGCATGCACAAAAGAAAAATGTGTCTATTACATCAATTTGCTGTGCTGTATTTTATTAACAGTTACTCGTCATACAAACTGTTATTTCATTCACCAAGAATACTAACTAACCATTTGGAGGAAACATCATGAATATGTCTATATCCAGTCTGTGGCCCAGAGTTCTTGATCTTTTGAAAAACGAGCTGACAGAGATCAGTTACAATACATGGATCAAAACCATCGAACCAATAACTGTCAATTCCAATACTGTCGAACTCGGTGTTCCGACAGATTTCAATAAGGGCATACTGGAATCAAGATATATTACACTGATATCGAATGCTATCAAACAGGTAACATCAAAGGATTACGCCGTCAGGATAACAATACCTTCGCAGGAGAAGACAGAATCAAGAAGTCAGCAGAATGATGCTGTATCAAACGATGAGTCGTTCAACTCGATCCTAAATCCCAAATATACCTTTGATACATTTGTAATAGGAAACGGAAACAGACTGGCTCATGCTGCATCTGTTGCAGTGGCCGAAGCTCCCGCCCAGGCTTACAATCCCCTTTTTCTATACGGAGGCGTCGGTCTTGGAAAAACACATCTGATGCATGCGATAGGCCATTACATACTTGCACAGAATCCTTCATCCAGAGTTTTATACGTTTCATCGGAGAAATTTACCAATGAACTGATCAATGCAATAAAGGATGACCGTAATGAAGAATTCAGAGGTAAATACAGGAACATAGATGTCCTGCTCATAGATGATATCCAGTTCATCGGGGGAAAAGAGAGGACACAGGAAGAATTCTTCCATACCTTCAATGCACTGCATGAAGCAAATAAGCAAATCGTAATATCAAGCGACCGGCCTCCAAAGGAAATCACAACTTTGGAGGACAGGCTCCGCTCTAGGTTCGAATGGGGCCTTACGGCAGACATACAGTCCCCGGATTTTGAAACAAGGATCGCCATACTGAAAAAGAAGGCGCAGCTGGAAAACATATCTATACCGATAGATGTTCTTTCATTCATTGCAGATAAAGTAGTGTCTAACATCAGAGAACTTGAAGGTGCGCTCAACAGGGTCATAGCATACTCATCCCTGACTGAAACGGAAATATCCGTCGAACTGTGCGCCGAAGCCCTGAAAGAAATACTTGCTGCCTCAAACAACAGAGTAATAGATACAAAACACATAATTGAGTCGGTATCCAGATACTTTGACCTTAGACCGGAAGAATTTCTTTCCCAGAAGAGGAACAGGAATATATCCTACCCGAGGCAAATTGCAATGTATCTTTGCAGGGACATCATCGGATTGTCTCTTCCGAAGATCGGCGAGGAGTTTGGCGGCAGGGATCATACCACTGTGATACACGCAATTCAGAAAATAGAGGAAGATATCCAGATAAACCAGGAAACAAGGCGTACAGTAGAAGAGCTAAAGCGCAATGTGACCGGAAAGTAGGACATATCCCCAGAAAATGTTGATATGGGGATAAGTCCGTGTTGGTAATATGTTGATATTTATGCCAGGTTTGATAAAGCATAAATAAAACAACAAACTATCAACATAAAAATCAACAGGTGAAAAGCTGATAATTACAGGCATTGAGGCAGTTATTCACCAAATCAACAACACTTACTGCTACTACTGGATTTTATATTACATTTAAAATAAATGAGCGGAGGTTGCGAGATGAAAGTCATATGTTCAAAAGAAAACCTGCTTGAGGGAATAAACATCGTACAGAAAGCCGTTTCTACAAAAACAACTCTTCCAATACTTGAAGGAATTCTCGTTGAAGCTGATGATAAAATAAAACTGACCGGAAACGACCTGGAAATAGGCATAGAATGCTATGTAGATGCAGATATCAGGGACAAAGGATCTATTGTACTCAATTCAAGGATGTTCGGTGAAATAATAAGAAGGCTTCCTGATTCTGAAGTACTGCTGGAAGTTAAAGAAAACAATACGGTTATTATAGAATGTGAAAATTCGCTTTTTGAGATAAGAGGCATGTCTCCTGAAGGATTTCCTTCATTGCCGTCACTGGAAAGAAGCAATGGGATAAGGATAAGCCAGAAGCTGCTGAAGGACATGATAAGGCAAACGATATTTGCTGTAAGTACGGATGAAAACAGGCCAATGCTTACAGGATCATTGTTTGAATACAAATCAGGAAACTTTACTATCGTATCAATAGATGGGTACAGATTGGCGATGAGATGCGCCGAACCTGAAAATGATAAGGACATTGAAGGAGAAGAAAGGCGCCTGGTCATTCCGGGAAAAACGCTGGCTGAAATAGCAAAAATAATTCAGCCGGAAGAAGTAGATTTATACATATATGCGACCGGAAACCAGATACTTTTCGATATGGGAAAGTGTATCATGACATCAAGACTGCTTGAGGGTGAATACTTGAATTACATGGGAATAATACCGAAAGAACATGAAACGAAGATAACCGTAAATACAAAGGATCTTCAGGCATGCTTTGAGAGAGCTTCGCTTGTTATAACCAGCGAAGAGAGAAGGTATCCGGTGAGGCTTGAAATTTCAGATGAAATTATGGTCATAACAGCAAATACTGAAGCAGGAAATGTAAGAGAAGAAATCAAAGTGGAAATGGAGGGCAAAAAGCTTGACATTTCATTTAATCACAGATATTTCATAGATGCGTTGAGAGTCATAGACAATGAGATGATAGATATATTCTTTACGACGAATATCGGACCATGCACTATCAGACCGCTGCAGGGAAATGATTTTGCATATCTGATACTTCCGATAAGAAAATAAACCAGCATGCTGAATAAGAGCATCCGGTGGAAGGAGAAATTTTGGAAAAGATCAAAATAACGACAGAATATATAAAGCTCGAACAGATGATGAAGTTTGCTAACCTGGCTCAGAGCGGATCCGACGCGAAAAATATAATAAGGTCAGGAGAGGTAAAAGTAAACGGGATTCCTGAACTGCAAAGGGGGAAGAAGCTCCGGCCGGGAGATATTGTCAGCTATGAGGGCAAAGAGTATATAATCGAATAGTTGCCCGGCTGGATGCGTTATACTGGTTAATTTTTTGTGAAGGAGCATTTTTTTTGAAGCTGAAGAGCATATTTCTGAGAAATTACAGAAATTATGAAAAAGCAGAAATAATACCGACAGATACATTTAATATTATATATGGAAATAATGCCCAAGGTAAAACAAATATTATAGAGGCTGTTTTTTTGTGTGCTTCAGGAAGGTCGCACCGGACTTCAAAGGACAGCGAACTGGTAAGATACGGAAGCGATTTTTTTGAGATAAGAGTCGTTTTCACAAGGGATAACAGAGATGAAGAGATACAAATAACCTTCAGCAGCAAGGAAAGAAAGAAGATAAGAATAAACGAAGTTCCGCAAAAAAAGATAGGCAATCTGATGGGTCATCTGAATGCAGTTATATTTGCCCCGGAGGATCTGCTCGTTATCAAACAGGGACCATCGGAAAGAAGAAGGTTTATGGACATTACCATGAGTCAGCTCAGGCCTTCTTATTTTTATGATCTGCAGCAGTACACAAAGATATTGCTGCAAAGAAACAACCTTCTGAAAGAATTGGCAGTAAAAAAAGATGCAGCAGACACACTTGATGTATGGGATCAACACCTGATAAAGACTGGATCTCGTATAATGAAGGCCAGAATGGATTTCATAAAAAGACTTAATATTTTGGCGGAAAGAAGACATGAGCGCCTTACGAACTGTTCAGAAAAGCTTGATCTTATCTATGACCCATCCTTCAATGTCGATAAAGGCAGTGAATACAGTGAAATAGAGCTGGCATTTATAACAAACCTGAAAAAAAGCAGGGACAAGGAAGTAATAAGAGGTATGACATTGGTCGGACCTCACAGGGATGATATCGATATAGTATTGAATGGTGAGAGCACTAAAATATATGCATCACAGGGACAACAGCGTACTGCAGTACTGTCCATGAAGTTTGCAGAGATTGATCTGATGAAGGAAGAATCAGGTGAATATCCTGTTTTACTGCTGGATGACGTTTTGTCTGAACTGGATGACAGCAGAAAAGAATATCTGCTCGATAATATCGAAGGGATCCAGACTTTGATAACAAGTACTGAAAAAAGATTTTTCAGCAGAAATAGTGAAGAGGCATCTTTTTTTTATGTTGAAAATGGAAAGATAATTAAGGAATGACAAAAACGAAATTGATGGCAATCATTTGCACAGTCGTTTTATTTAAGTTAGAATATATTAGACAGGAATTGCTGGAGGATGGATATGTTTTTGAATATTTGAGGGGAAAAAGTAATACCGGTCAGGATTGTGATCGCAATACTGGATTTCGAAACGACCACGTTGTCGAAGGACACGAAGGAGTTTTTAAAAACTGCAGAGGAAGAGGGCTTTATAGAGACAATATCTGATGATCTGCCCAGATCCTTTATCGTAACGGAAGTGAACAAGAAAAGTAAAATATATCTTTCTCCGATATCGTCAATAACGCTGCAAAAGAGGTCAGGATTTATAGACGGTATTTCGAATACATGAGAAAAATATAGACATACGATGCAGGAGGATAAAATGAACGGCTCGATCAGTGAAAACCATAATAACTACGATGAAAATCAGATACAGGTGCTCGAAGGTCTCGAGGCTGTAAGAAAAAGACCTGGTATGTATATAGGAAGCACATCACTGCGAGGACTTCACCATTTGGTGTATGAGATAGTGGCAAACAGCGTGGATGAAGCTCTGGCAGGAAGATGCGACAAGATAGTAATAACTGTCGAAAAGGACAATTCGATCACTGTTAAAGATAACGGAAGCGGGATACCAGTAGGTATCCACCCCAAAATGGGCATCCCTACAGTAGAAGTTGTACATACAGTGCTGCATGCCGGAGGAAAGTTCGGAGGAGGAGCTTATACAGTATCAGGAGGTCTTCACGGTGTAGGTGCATCAGTCGTAAATGCTCTTTCAGAATATTTGGAAGTAGAGGTGGCCAGGGACGGGAAAATATACAGACAGAGGTATGAACGCGGAAAAACGGTGACTCCCCTTGAAATAGTAGGAGAAGCGGAGCATACCGGTACGACGACGCATTTCAAACCGGACCCGCTGATATTTGAGGACCTGGTATTCGATTTTGATGCCATGAAATCCCGTTACAGAGAAATGGCCTTCCTTAATAAAGGAATACAGTTGGTTTTGATCGATGAAAGAGATGAAGAAAGAATAGAAGAAGTTTTTCACTATGAGGGCGGTATCGTTTCATTTGTGGAATATATCAACAAAGACAAGGAAACACTCCACGATCTGCCAATATATATTGAAGGGGAAAAAGACGGGTCTTACTGTGAAATAGCCATGCAGTATAACGACAGGTATGTGGAAAATGTATTCAGCTATGCTAACAACATTGCCACGACTGAAGGAGGAACGCACCTCACCGGTTTTAAAACTGCCATAACCAAAGTAATAAATGATTATGCAAGAAAGTACAACATTCTGAAGGAAAACGATAAAAACCTTATGGGCGAAGACGTGCGGGAAGGCTTGACGGCAATTATCAGCGTCAAGCTGCTCAATCCGCAGTTTGAGGGACAGACAAAAACAAAGCTTGGAAATAGTGAGATCAGAAGTCTTGTTGAAACGATTGTTACAGAAAAACTAGCTGATTATCTTGAAGAAAATCCGTCAGTTTCTAGAATAATCCTGGATAAATGTATGACCGCATCAAGAGCCAGAGAAGCTGCAAGAAAAGCAAGAGAATTGACAAGAAGAAAGACTGCGCTGGAGACTACAACTCTTCCAGGCAAACTAGCAGACTGTACGGAAAGAGATCCGTCACTTTGCGAGATATACATAGTGGAAGGCGACTCAGCAGGCGGATCTGCAAAGCAGGGGAGAGACAGGAGATTCCAGGCGATACTTCCTCTGTGGGGAAAAATGCTGAATGTTGAGAAATCCAGGTTGGACAAGGTGTATGAAAATGAAAAGCTGGCTCCTGTAATAACAGCTTTGGGCGCAGGTATAGGAGATGAGTTCGACGTAGAGAAGCTGCGGTATGACAAGGTCATAATAATGGCTGACGCGGATGTGGACGGAGCCCATATTAGAACACTGCTGCTGACCTTCTTCTATAGATATATGAGGCCTCTTGTGGAGAAAGGACATGTGTATATTGCAATGCCTCCTTTGTTCAAGGGCTATAAGGGAAAAGAAGAGTATTATGCCTATAATGAAAAGGAAGTAGAGAAAATTCGCCAGGAACATAATTGGAGCCAGGAAGACTGTGATATCCAAAGATATAAAGGCCTTGGAGAAATGAGCTCGGAACAGCTCTGGGATACAACAATGAATCCTGAGACGAGACAGATAAAAAGGGTTGAGCTTGATGACGCGGTCGCAGCAGATAAGATATTCACTGTTCTAATGGGTGACAAGGTAGAGCCAAGAAAAGAATTTATACAGGAAAATGCCAAATATGTAACGAATCTGGACGTTTGATGCACTTCAAATAGTAAATTGTTTCACGTGAAACATTGATACTTTTTTATGAGAGTTCAATGTTTCACGTGAAACAAATGAGTCTTTGAGTACTGATCTGTAATACTATGAGAGGTTATATCAATATAATATTAGTAACATGCTCATCTATAAAATGTGTGTTACATTTTATCACTTTATGTTATAATTACATAGATCAATAGTACATATTTGATTGGAGTGAATGTATTGGCCAAGGTAATTGCTATTGCAAACCAAAAGGGTGGGGTAGGTAAAACTACAACAGCGGTGAACCTTAGTTCCTGCCTGGCTTATAAGGGCAAGAAAGTGATCATTATCGATGTGGACCCTCAGGGCAATACTACCAGCGGCCTTGGAATAGATAAGAAGAACATAGGAAAATCAATATATGACGTGATCATCAATGAAGACAGTATAGAAGATGCATTGATGAAGACAATGATCGACGATCTTTACATATGCCCCTCAAATATTCAATTAGTCGGTGCCGAAGTGGAGCTTGTGTCGGTTATATCCAGAGAGACCAGGATGAAAGCTGCGATAGATGATATCAGAGATAAATATGATTTTATACTGATAGATTGCCCTCCGTCTCTTGGACTGCTTACATTGAATGCTCTTACGGCGGCCGATACCATACTTGTTCCGATCCAGTGCGAATACTACGCTCTTGAAGGCTTGAGCCAGCTTATGAATACGGTGAAATTGGTTCAAAGGCATTTAAATCCGTCGCTGGATGTAGAAGGTGTTGTTTTGACGATGTTTGACGCAAGGACAAACCTTTCGATACAGGTAGTCGAGGATGTAAAAAAATATTTCAGGAACAAGGTGTACAGGACCATCATCCCGCGAAATGTCAGACTGAGCGAAGCTCCCAGCTTTGGTCTTCCCATAATACTGTATGATGCGAAATCCAAAGGAGCCGAGTGCTATCTGGATCTTGCCCAGGAAGTTATCGAATATTCCGAGGAGGTAAGAAATAAATGAAAAAGGGACTTGGAAAAGGCCTAGGCGCATTGATAACATCTGCTGAAACTGACGAATCAGGTGTCAGGGAATTAAGGATCAATGAGGTGGAGCCAAATACAGAGCAGCCGAGGAAGACATTCAATGATGAAAAGCTTGCCGGATTGGCAGAGTCAATAAAGCAGCACGGTGTAGTGCAGCCGCTGATCGTTCGCAGAGATGGGAATACATATAAGATCGTGGCAGGAGAAAGAAGGTGGCGGGCAGCAAGATTAGCCGGGCTGCAGACGGTTCCCGTAATCGTAAAGGATCTTTCAGGAAGACAGACGATGGAGATCGCGCTCATTGAGAATCTTCAAAGGGAAGACCTGAATCCAATCGAAGAGGCGGAAGCATATGAGAAGCTTATAAATGAGTATGGAATGACACAGGAGGAAGTTTCAGCTACCGTTGGGAAAAGCCGCCCGGCAATAGCTAATTCAATGAGACTTTTGACGCTGCAGGAGAAAATAAAGGAGAAGCTTATAACAGGGGAAATCAGCAGCGGCCATGCTCGTGCATTGCTTTCTGTAGAAAGCAATGATTTAAGGCTCAAAGCTATGGAGGAAGTTATCAAGAAGGAGATGAGCGTAAGGGAAACCGAACGCTTTGTAAAGCAGCTGACGACTCAGAAAGCGAAGAAAAAGAAGAAGCTTCCCGACGCTGAGTACCAGGCAATTGAAGAAAGGTTCAGAGAGGTGTTCGGAACTCGGGTGAGGATCATGAACAATAAAAAGAACGGAAAAATTCTTATTGAATATTATTCATCTGATGAACTCGACAGGATAATAAGTCTGGTGGAAAGTATTAGGAATTTGAGCCAAAAATAGCCACGCTGCAGAATCGCTTCTGAGGCGTTTTTTGGAGCTAGGCAATATGATTTATCATAAACGAGGTCAAACACGTTATAAGGCAAAATAGACGCTAAAGTAAAAGTAACTGAAAATACAATTATGTTTCACGTGAAACATATAATTGGATAAACAGGTTGCGGCAAAAGGAGAAGTATGTATGAATATATCTGATATTCCATTTGAATTGATGGTATTGATAGGGGTAAACTTTTTAATAATATTGATGCTGTTTATTATGAACCTTTCTAACAGATCAAAAATCAAAAAGCTTAAGGCTAAGTATAACAAATTCATGAACGGACTTAGTGACGTAAGTATCGAAGAGGTTCTTGAGGATTGTCTTTACAAGGTAAATGGCGTCATTGATAAAAATAAGGAGATCGAGTATCAGATCAATACAATAAAACGCAATATGTATTACTGTATTCAGAAAGTGGGGGTCGTCAGATATAATGCATTTGATGACGTAGGAAGCGACCTTTGCTTCTCGATCGCTCTGCTTGACAACAATGATGACGGTGTTGTGATCAGCAGTCTTTACGCAAGAGATAACTCATCGACATATGCCAAGCCTATCGCGAGGGGCAAATCAAAATATGCTCTGTCAGCAGAAGAAATCAAGGCAATAGATATCGCAAGGAAAATGCATGTTGCAAATGTATTTGGAGAATGATCGGTCGACTTGACCCGGAAGGATGACATAAACTATGGAGACAAGAAAAAAGAAGCAAAGTGTATGGCTGTATGCAGCCATACTTTTTATTAGTGCGTTTTTTGTGCTGCTGTTTACAGCATACAGTCAGATAAAACTCAATAAAAATCTGGAAAACTATAAAAGCCAGGTTTTCAATACCGAATCTGAAAAGGAATTGATACAGAAGCACTTTGTCAGCGCACAGGAAATGAATCGTGAACTGAATGCAGAAATCGATGCATTGAAAGACGAGATATCCCTATTGAAAAATAAAATCAGCGATCTTGAATCAAAAAACAGGGAAATGGAATCGGATCAGATAAAGAAAAGCAATGTGTCAAGAGTATTCAGCGAGGCATTGATCCTATACACCGAGGGAAATGAGGCAGGCTGCTATGATCTGCTGGATACCATTGATGCAAAAGATTTGGCCTAT
>CAZQUQ010000061.1:0-15373 GCA_964596445.1 uncultured Oscillospiraceae bacterium | reverse complement strand
TATGAAAATCTGAAGTACAGGTGGAAGTGTATAGTCGGACCTGTAATGCTTGACAGGGTCGTGGTGTATGTTGCCCAAAGCGTCGATGATCTGTATCAGCAGAGAGTACAGTCAATAGCTTGTTTGGAAACAGTAACGCATATGCTGAAGGAAAAGTTCAATATCGAGTCCAAGGTAGGGATAGGAAGGGTCCACGACGACCAGGACATAATGGTATCGTACCAGGAAGCGCTCAGAGCGCTCAATTGCCTGGAGGGAGGCAAGATACTGCATATAGATGATATCGCTCCTGACATCCATGATATGGGGTATGAGATCGTAACGCAGGAAAACAAGCTTATAATCAGCCTTGAAAACGGCGATGTGAAGCAGTGCCTTACGATTTTATCGGATATCTTCCGGAAATATCCCGATATGATCGGACAGGAGAACATACATTACAGGATCATTGAAATGATGGCTGCGGCAAGGCGTATCGCGACGGAAAACGGGATCAGGGATAATATCGAGCCCGGATATTATTTCAAAAGGATCCTGTGCTGCAAATCAAATGAAGAGTTCGAGCAGATATGCACGGAGCAGATAAGACATATAGCCTGTGAAATTGGAGCAAAGAAAAGAAGCAATATCGGCAGGATAGTTGAAAAGACCAATCTGCTGATAAATGAAAGATTCGATCAGGACCTGAATCTCGACGACATTTCAAAGGAACTGCATATTAGCCCCCAATATTTAAGCCGTCTGTATAAAAATGAAACGGGCGAGAACTTCATAGAGAAATTGACGTCGGTCAGGATCGAAAACGCAAAAAAGCTTATGGCGGAATGCAGGTATTCCATCAAGGAAATATGTTATATGTCCGGATACAGCGACCCGAATTATTTCAGCAAATTATTCAAAAAACATGTGGGCGTGTCTCCCACAGACTACCAAAGGCAGATCCAGGAAGGGTCGTTCGGTGTCAACGGCGCGGATCTCCTGTGATGCATAAGAAGGAGGGTAGTTATGAGAAGGATAACTATATTGCTGCTGGCCTTGCTGTTTACACTGTTTTGCGGCTGTGCCAGGGACAAGACCTCTGGAAAAGATGAAGATGTGCTGAAAGTAGGATTTATCTATGAAACGATGACCCTGGAAAGGTGGCAGCGGGACAGGGATATTTTTGTGGCCAAAGCTGTGGACCTTGGCGCAGAGGTCATTGTGAAGGATGCGTATGAGGACAGCGACCGCCAGCGGGAGATCGGCATCGAAATGATCAAGCAGGGGGCGGATGTACTCGTGATCGTCGCATACGACAAGGATAGCCTCAAGGATCTGGTAAAATATGCCCACAGCCACAATGTGAAGGTGATCGCATATGACCGCATGATTAGGGATGCGGACGTCGACTTTTATGTATCCTTTGACAATACGGAAGTAGGCCGGCTTATGGGTATATCCGCGACGGAACACGTGCCTTCGGGGAATTATCTGATCCTGAACGGACCGCAGAGGGACAATAACTGTTCCATGCTGAACGAAGGCTTTTACAGTGTGCTTGAGCCTTTTATCGAAAAAGGCGATATCTGCATTGAAGGCGAGACCTGGATAGATGCATGGCGCGGCGAAGGTTCCTATGCGTATGTAAGCAGGATCCTCAACAGCGGGAAGAAGATAGATGCGATAATAGCTGCAAATGATCAGCTTGCCGAGGGTGCGATAACTGCTTTGAGCGAAAACAGGCTTGCGGGGAAGGTTTATGTTACCGGGCAGGACGCCGAGCTTGGTGCTTGCCGGAGAATAGTCGAAGGAACGCAGGGTTGTACGGTTTACAAGCCCATCAGCATCCTGGCGGAGGGAGCGGCCGAGATTGCCGTCATGCTGGCAAAGGGAGAAGACATCGGCCAGTATGAGGAAATGTCGAATGGCTTGTATAATGTACGCTGCAGGATTTTCAGGCCGCAGCTCGTCACATCGGACAATATCGATGATACGGTCATAAAGGACGGCTTTTTCACAGCAGAGCAGGTATATATAAATGTACCGCAGAAGAGTGCCCAGCGTCGTTCCGGTCAATAGATGCTGATAACCCACTTGTGGAAATCCGACAATAAGTATAAAATATCCAATAGCTGCTGTAAAATAAAATACTGCTCGTGTCGGGACGATAATGAAGTAGTTTTCATTTCTTGACCTGTGCAGCGAAAGGGATAAGCCTGAATGAAAAAAATGCTGATGAAGCATAATCTGCTGCGTACGCTGATCGAGCTTCGGGGCAATCCGCGTGCCTGTGTTTATACCGAACCTATGTGGGGCCTTTCCATGAATCTGTGCCTGCCGTACGCGTCTGTGTATATGCTGACGCTTGGGCTCAGTGATGTACAGGTGGGCATCGTCACTTCGATCTATATGTTTTCACAGATGATCTGCGCATTTATATCAGGCGCTATCATCGATAAAATGGGGCGAAGGAAGAGTACAGCCATATTCGATTTCCTTGCCTGGAGCATCCCATGCCTCATATGGGCGTCCAGTCAGGGTTTCTGGTTCTTTGTTGTCGCCGCATTGCTTAACGGGATGATGAAAATACCAACTGTTTCCTGGGATTGTCTTCTGGTAGAGGATGCTCCAAGGGATAAAATAACGCACATATATTCCTGGGTCATGATCTCCGGCAACATCTCGGCGCTGTTTGCACCGATCTCCTCCGTACTGGTTTCAAAGCTGACGATGGTGCCTGCAATACGTATACTCTACATCAATGCCTTTATCATTATGACGGCAAAGATACTGATACTGTATAAGTTCTCGACGGAAACGGCAGTCGGCAGGATTAGGCGCGAAGAATCCCGGAACAGATCCTGGGGCGAAATGCTGTCAGGATATAAAATTGCGATTCAAAAGATTTTGAGATCCAAGGGCACCATATTTGCGATAATCATCAGCATACTGGTTGAGATTGCGGCAATGATCGGCATGACCTTCTGGCAGATCATCGCATCCCGCCGCATCGGACTGCCGGATACGCTGCTGCCCATCTTTCCGATGATACGAAGTGTCTTGTCGATATTCCTTTTCTTCACGGTCATCTCGCGCATCAAGCAATCCAAACTGAAGTGGCCGCTGTATGGAGGATTTTTGAGTGCGATAGCCGGCTGTGTTCTGCTTATCTCGATTTCGGATGCAGGCGGTTCGGGGCTTGTGATATTATTGGTCTCGCTGGTCTTCGATGCACTCGGGGGAGCTGTTTTAAGCACTCTGAGAGAGTCGCTTGTAGCTATCCATGTCGATCCTTCGGAGAGATCGGGGATATTGGCGCTGCTGCAGACGACAGTAATGCTTGTGAGTGTACCCTTCGGATACATAGGAGGGCTGCTGAGCGATATCTCAAGAATACTGCCCTTTGTCCTGAACATCGTTTTGTTTTTGATCGGTATCCTGACAACCGTACTGTTCTACCACCGCACATCCGTTGGTTATGTCAACGAAGGATAGAGTCTGCCAACAAAAAATTGCAGGGCAGGAAATTATGGTATATAATTATGTCTGATTAAGCAACGTCTCGTCCGCATATCTGTTAAAGAGGATAAGATATGTTTAAAGTCTTTCTTGTCGAAGATGAGATCGTAGTACGTGAAGGCATACGCAAAAACATCCTTTGGGAGCAGTACGGCTTTGAATACGCCGGCGACGCACCCGACGGCGAGCTTGCGCTGCCCATGATCCGCCAGATACAGCCTGATCTGCTCATTACCGATATCAAAATGCCGTTCATGGATGGGCTTGCGTTGATTGAGCTGGTCCGGAAGGAACTGCCCGGAACAAAGATAATAATCATCAGCGGACATGATGATTTTTCATATGCACAGCAGGCTATCAGCATGGGTGTCGAGCAATACCTGCTAAAACCAATAGTCAAGGCCAAGATGGTGGAGGTCCTGACGGAGCTGCACAGGAAGCTGGAAGCCGAACGGCAGCAGCAGGAATACCTTGCCAGGTTCAAACAGGAAGTCAGGGAGTATGAAGTGTTTTCACGCAGGAGGTTTTTCGAACAGATCGTAACCGGAAGCCTCAGCGTGCAGGAAATTTCCGAAACCGCAAAAATACTGGACATAGATTTGAATGCCCCTTTCTATAATATCGTGCTGTTTTCGCTCAGCAGCGCGGGGTATGACAGAAGAGCACCCGAAGGCTATACCGATGCGCTTGCCGTGGTCCAGGACAAAATCAGGCAGTACATATCCGAATGTCCGAAGCTCATACTTTTCATCTGGAATGCAACAACCTATGCCGTACTGGTCAAAGGCAGCCAGGACGATATCATGCAGCGGACGGAAGAATGCGTGAACAGCATTTGCGGCTGCTGTGACATGGCCGGCAGTGATGTGAACTGGCATATTGCCTGCGGTGCTCCGGTCTCGCGGCTCGGTTCGATACCTGCCTGTTTCGAGAAGGCAAGCCGTATACTTTCCTATCGTTATCTCTGCCCGCAGGAGCATATACTGACCGAATCAAGCATCAGGGATTTCAGGAAACGGGAAGCGGCGGCTGCGGACACGGACAGGAACGGGATAGATCAGGAGCGTATTTACAGTTTTCTAAGCAGCGGAGCCGGCGACGAGATCGACCGCTTTACCGAACAGCTGCTGCAAAGTGCAGATGGGGAGGCTGTTTCGCAGTCACTGTTCTGCAGATATCTGACCATGACTATATATCTGGCATCTGTCGAATATCTCGATTCGATAGGATGCCGCGCAGACAGCTTCTGGTCATTGGAACTCCGGCCGAACGACAGCGTATCGACGCCGGAGGAGGTACGGCAGTATGCGCGCCAGGTCATGAGCAAGGCGATCGGGATGCGCGACAGCGTAAGCAGGAAGCAGCAGCATGATCTGCTGAACCAGGCGGTCAGGTACATCGACGAGCACTTTATGGAAGAATCCATATCGCTTGACAGGGTGGCGAAAAAAGTGAACATAAGTCCTAACTACTTTTCAGCGATTTTTAGTCAGGAGGTTGGACAAACCTTCATAGAATATCTTACCGGCAAAAGGATCGAAGAGGCAAAACGCCTGCTGCGCCAGACGGACAAGCGTTCGGGGGAGATCGCATTCACAGTGGGATATAAGGATCCTCATTATTTCAGCTTCGTGTTCAGGAAGGTAACGGGTTGTTCGCCCAGCGAATATCGAAGAGGAGAAAGACAGTGAGAGTTGATTTCCGGCAGAAAGTGAAAAACGGAAAAAGCTCGATGCAGAGCAAGCTCTGGAAGATGATCCTGATTATAGCGCTTCCGCTTATGATCGTGATCATTATGATAGCGACCATCGGGATAGGTTATGTGCTGCAGTATAATGCGATCCTCAACAATGTCACGACGGCATCCGATTTCAACCAGAATTTCAAGGACGATGTAGATCTTAAAATGTATTATTATGTGATCGACAGCCAGTATTCGGAAGGGCTGCCCATCAGGGAGGTGCAGTCGGCCGAGCTTATCGCGCGGAAGCTGATCGACACAACGACGCAGAAGGAAAGCCTGCGCGCCATCAGCAGCGTGCTGAACCTGTGTCATAATCTTGAAGACAAGATCAACCAGATCGCGGAGACCAGCGAATATAACTCACGTGAAGAACAGTTGGAAAACAACATATATATACTGACGGACCTGATACAGGAGTACATGTATACTTATCTGTATTATGAAGCTGTGCATCTCGACGCTCTGCAGACGACGATGATCAGGAACATGATCGTGCTGATGGGTGCGGTTGTCGTTTTGTCCCTTGTGCTGCTGTATTTCCTGCTCAACAAGTCGAAGAAGCTGAGCCGCAGGATCGTTGACCCGATCGACAAGATATGCGAACGTCTTGAGGCGATAGGAAAGGGCAGTCTGCTCGTATGCGAGCCGATCCAGGCCGATGTGAAGGAGGTGCAGCTGCTTTCGGACGGTATAGAGAGCATGGTCGGACATCTGAAGCGGCAGATCGACAAGAACACCGAACAGGAAAAACAGCGCCGGCGTACTGAGCTTGCATTGCTGCAGGCGCAGATCAACCCGCACTTTCTTTACAACACTCTTGACACGATCATCTGGCTCATCGAGTCAGGAGAAATCACCGATGCGGTCACGATGGTCAGCAGCCTGTCAAACTTTTTCCGCTTCTCGCTGAGCCGAGGCAAGAATGTGATCACGCTGGCCGAAGAGGAGCAGCATATCCGAAGTTATCTGGAAATACAGCAGATGCGGTATCGTGATCTGATGGAATATGAGATCGACATCCCTGAGCAGTTGAAGCACTTTATTCTGCCGAAGCTCACGCTGCAGCCGCTGGTAGAGAACGCACTGTACCACGGGATCAAGAACAGACGCCGCAAAGGTTTTATATGCGTGACGGGAAGAGTGCAAAGCGACCGGATTATCCTGGAAGTGACGGACGATGGTCCGGGCATGACGCAGGAACGCCTGGACGAGGTGCGGGAAACTCTCGAGGACGGCGGCCATGAAGGGTTCGGGCTGAGGACGGTGCACCGGAGGATCCGGATACTGTTCGGCAGGGAGTATGGGTTAACTGTGGAAAGCACGCCGGGTGTCGGTACGCGGGTCGTCGTAACGCTGCCGATGCAGACGGCCGAGGAGTCGGGCGGGTAGTGCGCCTTGCCGGTACGACATTATTCTGCCGCCATGCCGGTGTATGAATGAGTCCGCCATGCTTGTACGGCATTATGAATGGAACATGTGTTAAAGCTTTAGAGCCTGTTAATCCGAGCAAACCAGGCAAAATCATCGTCCTGTCCGAGCAGCCATGGCCCATGGGCGAGTCAGGTTTGATTTTGTAAACAAGGCTCGGGTTTACAGGGTCTTAAGCTGCAAACACCAGTGCAATGAGTAATGCCGTACAAGCATGGCGGAAAACCTATCCATGGCGTGGCCTGAAACACCTGAAATACATTGATGCGGGAGATGTAGAGAAATGAAAAAACTGATGCTTGCCATTACTGCTGCCTGTATTGCTGCTTTGCTGTGCTGCTGTGTGAATGAAGCCGTGCATGTGGCGGATCCGTCCGAAGACAAACTGATCGTTGTCGGCTTTTCGCAGGTAGGGGCGGAATCGGAATGGCGGGTAGCCAATACTGAGAGCATTAAGGCGGCGCTGTCTGAAGAAAACGGAGACGACCTGAGATTCGATGATGCAAGGCCGGAACAGGAGACCCAGAGCCGTGCGATCCGCCGCTTTATCCCGCAGGATGTGGATTACATCGTGTTTTCCCCAAAGGTTGAGACAGGCTGGAAAACTGTCCTGCAGGAGGCGAAGGATGCCGGGATACCTGTCATTATGATAGACCGTGATATTGAGAAGGAAAGCAAGGGACTCATTACTGCGCACATCGGATCGGACTTCCGAATGGAGGGAGAAAAGGCCGTCCGGTGGCTGGAGGAACTGCTTGAAAAGCAGGGCCGTACATCAGAGCCTATCAGGATCGTCCATATCCAGGGAACGATTGGTTCTTCGGCGCAAGTCGGCCGGACCGCCGCGCTTGAGAAGGCGATCGAACGCAACAGCAATTGGGAATTGGTCGCACAGGAATGCGGCGATTTTACAAGGGCCAAGACTTACGAGGTTATGGCCGATATACTCAAAGGGACAAAAGACATAGATGTAGTATACTGCGAGAATGACGGCGAAGCGCTTGGCGCTATTGATGCAATGGAAGAGGCAGGACTGAAATACAGCGCCGAGGATGGCGTTATTGTCATCTCGTTTGATGCGACAAAGCTTGCGCTCGAGTACTGTCTTGAGGGGAAAATAGCATTGACCGTGGAATGTAACCCGCTGCAGGGCCCATATGTCGACAGGGTGATAAGGCAGCTTCAGAACGGTGAACCCGTCGAGCGGGAAATATATATCGAGGAAACGATGTTCGATTGCTTTACTACAACACAGGAAATGATAGATATCAGGAAATACTGATAAAAGCCTGCTCTCATGCGATCCCGGGATCAAAGGGGTCGTTTTTTTATTATACAGGTTTGAAAATTTACGGTCGGTTATTTTATGTAATCATACCTGAATTTTGGAGTTGGCAATTTTATCAATATTGTTGATATTCTTACTCGATTTGGCAGCGCATATTGTTCTCCTTTTTTTTCATATGATATAAAGAGTTCGGAAGGTATATCTTCAAACTATACTATATTTTGGGAGGAAGGCGAAACATGAGAAAATTCATTACGGTTCTTCTTGTTGTTACTATGGTACTTGGTCTGTGCGCATGCGGATCGAACGCACCGGCGTCGTCCGATAATAAGGGATCCTCGAAGCTGATCACTGTTGGTTTTGCCCAGTGTAAGGCAGACGAGTCCGACTGGCGTAAAGCGAACACAAAATCAGTCCAGGAAGCGCTCAGCGAGGCGAACGGCTTCAAACTGATCCTTGCCGACTCCAACAACGATGCTGCAAAGCAGGTATCTGACGTACAGGGCTTCATTGACCAGGAAGTCGACTACATAATCATTGCGGCAGTTAATGCAGACGGATGGGATACCGTTCTTAAGAACGCTCAAAATGCCGGTATACCTGTAATTCTGATGGACCGTACCATCAATGCAAGTGAAGACCTCTACACTTGCTGGCTCGGCGGCGGCTTCTACGAAGAAGGCGTAAAGGCTACCCAATGGATGGAGACCAGATTCTCCAAGGATCAGCAGGTCAACATCGTAAATCTTCAGGGTCAGTTGGGCGCATCCGCTCAGGTTGGACGTACCAAGGCTCTTGAGGATGCCATAGCAAAGAACAGCAACTGGAAGCTCCTTGCTCAGCAGACTGGTGATTGGAGCACCGACAAAGCAAAAGAAATCATGGCTTCCTGGATAAAGCAGTATGGTGATGATATCCACTGCGTTTATGCAGAAAACGACAACATGGCTGACGGCGCGATCCAGGCTCTCGAAGAGGCAGGCAAGAAGGTCGGAGGTAAAGACGGCATAGCCATCATTTCCTTCGATGCCAACAGGGCATACCTCCAGATGACGCTGGAAGGCAAGATCAACTGTAACGTGGAATGCAATCCTTTGCTTGGACCTGGTGTCGCCGAGCTGATCAAGAAGATCGAAAGAGGCGAAACTCCCAAGAAGAAGGAGTCTGTCGAAGAAACAGCATTCTATTGGGATACGATTACTCAGGAAATCATCGACAATCGTCCATATTGATCTGTAATGTATTGAACTGATTGATTTGCAGCGTGTGCTGCTATCAGATGTTCGGTTCGGGGAGGAAGCATATGATCCGCAGCTGTCGGCAGATGCCTGATCGCGGCTGCGGGTCGTTTCAAAGGAAACCGGATCTGTTTGAGCCATATTCAGACAGAGTCGATGCAGTTTCTCCCTGAACCGAAATTTGTCATTTTTTATCGGACAAAAGATTGCTGGAGAAGGTGGGCATATCATTATGGATAAATTGAACTTTGACCGAAACGTGCCATCCCTGGTGATGTACGGCATCGGAAAGTCGTTTCCGGGAGTTCGTGCACTGAACAATGTTGATTTCAAGCTGCGCCGCGGTGAGATACATGCTCTGATGGGTGAAAACGGCGCCGGTAAATCGACGCTCGTGAAGGTGTTGACAGGCGTCTACTCCATGGATGAGGGATACGTCGAACTTGATGGCAGGCCTGTGACTATACGTTCGACGCAGGATGCGCAGAAACATGGGATAAGTACCGTTTATCAGGAAGTGAACCTTTGCTGGAATCTCACTGTAGCGGAAAACCTTTTCCTTGGGCGCGAACCTCTGAAAATGGGCCTGATCGACTGGAAGCAGATGAACCGCATGGCGGCCGAGTTGTTGCAGGAGTTGAATATTTCAGCTGATCCGACGGCACAACTGGACAGCTATTCGATTGCGATCCAGCAGATGATAGCGATTGCCCGGGCCGTCAACACGGAATGCAGATTTCTGATCCTTGACGAGCCTACTTCTTCGCTTGACGCCGATGAAGTGCAGAAGCTTTTTTCGCTGATGAGGCAGCTCAGGGATAAAGGCGTCGGGATCGTATTTATCACCCATTTTCTCGAACAGGTATATGAGGTCTGCGACCGGATAACGGTGCTCAGAAACGGAGAACTGGTCGGGGAGTATGAAGTGGAAAAGCTGCCGCGGCTTGAGCTTGTGACAAAGATGATCGGCAAAGAGATAGAAAATCTGTCAAATCTCAGTGCGGATAAGGATATAACTGACTTTGAAGGAAAGGAACCATTGGTTGAAGCCCATGGATTGTCAAGCGGCACATCCAGGATCGCCCCATTCGATTTGAAAATGCATAAGGGTGAGGTCGTCGGTTTCAGCGGCCTGCTGGGTTCCGGACGGAGCGAGCTTGTCCGGGCATTGTACGGCGCCGATAAGGCCGTACAAGGCCAACTTTTCATAAAAGGCAAGAAGGCGAGGATCAAAAAGCCTCTTGATGCGATGAAGCATGGGATGGCCTATTTACCTGAAGACAGGAAAGCTGATGGTATTTTTGCCGACCTTTCGGTGAGGGAAAACATCATTATCGCTCTTCAGGCAAAACGCGGAATGATGAAGCGCATGACCCGAAAGGAAATGGAGAAATTCGCCGACGAATACATCGAACTGCTCAACATAAAAACTGCAAGTATCGAAACGCCGGTCAAAAGCCTTTCAGGCGGAAACCAGCAGAAGGTGATCCTTGCACGCTGGCTTCTGACCGACCCGGAATTCATGATATTGGATGAACCTACCCGTGGTATCGACGTAGGCACAAAAACTGAAATTCAAAAACTCATACTGAAGTTTGCAGCTGAAGGGAAAAGTATTGCTTTTATTTCGTCCGAAATGGATGAAATGCTCAGGACATGCTCAAGGATGGTAGTAATGCGTGACCGCTGCAAGGTTGGAGAGCTGACCGGTTCCGATATGAACCAGAATACGATAATGCAGACGATAGCAGGCGGGATTGCACACAGCAGCGGGGAGGAAGCTGCAGGTACAATTACGCACGGAGCTGCACACAGCATCGGGGATGAAACTGCAGGTGTAACTGCACACAACAGTGGAGAAGTAACCGAATGTGGTACAGAAGGCACTAATGATCACAGCAGGGGGGAGGATGGCAATGAGTGATTTGAGCAAAAACAGCAAAATCATCAGACCTGTACTGATGTCGTTTGCCAGAAAGCTGCTTGGCAGCAGGTTGACCTTGTCGCTGGTGATTTTGCTGATAGTGGTAGTTCAGAATATTATTACGACACCGACGTTCTTTAATATTTCCATCACCAACGGTTTGATAACAGGCTATATTCCCGATATTTTGGATGAGGCCGGACTGCTTGTTATCGTAACTATGGGCATGACGTTGGTAATTGCGGCAACAGGAGGTGTGGATATCAGCGTTGGTTCCATAATGGCGATATCGGCAAGCTTTTGCGGTTTGCTGCTAAATGGAGCGGAGTACAGGACCGATATATTTCACAGCCCATACTTTCTGGCACTTTTGATCGGGCTTCTTGGGGGAGCACTGTGCGGTGCTTTCAACGGTTTCCTGGTGTCCGGCCTGAAGATCCAGCCGATGATCGCGACCCTCATCCTGTTTACTGCCGGCCGTTCAATAGCAAAGCAGATCACCCATGGACAAACTATTTATAATATGAATCCCGTGTTCAAATATTTGGGTGTCCAGATACCTGGCATACCTGTCAGGACGACCATAATCATATCCGCTGTGATAGTAATATTGACGGCGTTGCTGACAAAACTGACAAGTCTCGGCCTTTATATCCAGAGCGTTGGGATCAATGGTTCATCTTCCCGCCTTGTGGGGCTCAACTCCCGCGCTGTCAAATTCATGGCCTTTGTGATCTGTGGTACATTGGCCGGAGCAGCAGGGCTTGTAGGGTCCAGCAGCCTCGGAAGCGTCAATTCCGGGGAATTGGGCCTTGGAATAGAGATGGATGCCATATTGGCTGTGGCACTGGGCGGCAATATGCTGGGCGGAGGTAAATTCAGCATAGCAGGCTCGGTGATCGGAGCATATACCATCCAGTCCATAACGACTACATTATATGCCATGAATGTGCGGGCGGATCAGCTGTATGTATTTAAGGCGATTATCATAATTATCATCATAATCGCCAGCAGCGATGTGTTCAAGGAGAGATTCAAAAAAGCGGCCCGCAGGGTTTTCAGCAAAAATGTGTCTGTTGGAGGTTAACATAATGAAAAACAGCAGAAAAAGCATTATGTCGGGAACCGATATCAAAATCAAACGCAAGGGGATGAGCAACACAGGCATGCTGCTGCTGATCACCGCCGGTCTTTTTGTTCTTCTTTATGCTATTTCATTATTCGCGTTTACAGACAGCAATTTTGCAAAATATTCCGTCTTTTTCAACCTGTTTAATAATAAGGCCTATTTGCTGATGCTGGCGTTGGGTCTGACCGTCGTTATGATAACAGGAAGCATAGACATTTCCGTAGGAGGTGTGACAGGACTGATAAGCATGGTCATCGCTGCGATGCTTATGGACGGAAAGGTGAACGCTGTGTGGACGATCCCGGTATCGCTGGGCATAGGTCTTGCATTTGGCATTGTCCAGGGCTTTCTGGTATCTTATCTGGAGATCCAGCCGTTTATCGTAACGCTGTCAGGCATGTTTTTTGCACGAGGTATGATAAGCGTCATCAACACACAGTCAGTACCGATAACTGATGAATTGTTCATGAGTTGGTCAAGCGCAAAAGTATTCATACCGTTTTTATACAATGAGCGAAGGAACGGCACGCGGGATGTGGCATACCTTACTCCTGCGGCGATAACGGCAATTATCGTCCTGATCGTAATGATAATAGTGCTGAAGAAAACGAAATTCGGACGTTCTCTGTATGCCATAGGCGGCAATGCCCAGAGCGCGCTGCTGATGGGGATCAACATAAAACGGACAAAGTTCATGGCACATGTGCTTTGCGGCCTTCTGGCCGGCATTGGTGGATTTCTATACACACTTTTTGCTCCGTCAGGCAATCCCGGAAATGGCTATGGCTATGAAATCGATGCCATTTCGTCCAGCGTAATAGGCGGCGCGATGCTCACTGGCGGCATCGGGCTTCCCGTCGGCACCTTCTTCGGGGTGCTGATCAACGCGCTTATTGAGCGCGTAGTGCCGCTGCTTGGCATCGTTGATGCATCCTGGCCCAGGATCATCACCTCGGGCTTCCTGTTCGCCTTCATAATACTTCAGAGTGTGGTGCCTGTCACGACAGTTAGTCAGTTTTTTAAGCGCCATCTCGCTTTTTCGCGTGCAGACAAATGATTTGATATGCCGAGCTAAATCTGTCATAATACAAAGCACCGGAAACATAATTCCGGTGTTTTTTATACTTTTTGGGTGACAGGCACCACAATTAGGCAGTTATTTATCCAATCAGTTCCTCTTGCTTCGTTTTTCTCTGTTTTTCACATATGTCCCATTACAGTAAAAGAAATGTTATAATATTTATTAAGTAAACTAACAGGATAAATGAGTTGATATGATTACTTTATCGAACAGACAGGCAAGACAATTTATTTTACTGAAGCATGGACTCCTGGGCAGCCATAAATTTATCGGCAAAAAGGGTGCGCTGGATTTTGTGCGTCAGGCGGGCTGTATTCAGTTTGACCCGGTCGATGTTTGCGGAAAGAATGCGGAGCTTACGCTGCAATCCCGCGTCAGGGGATTTTCCAAGAAAACGCTTTATGAGTTATTGTATTGCGACAGGAAGCTTGTAGATTATCCGGACAAAAACCTATCGATAATTCCTGTCGAAGACTGGCCTTATTTTGAACGCTACCGTAAGGTTTCAAGAGACGGCGGTCAGCAGTTTGACGGACTCACTGAACTGGAAGATCAGGCAAAGGCTTATATCCGGGAACATGGCCCGGTCAGCTCTGATGATTTGCCGATAACCGGCAGCATCCGCTGGCATTCGTCCATCCATTGGAGCGGTAACTGGCACGGCGACACAAATGCTGCACGATCGGTGCTGGAACAGCTTTATTCTACCGGTGAGCTTGTTATCCATCACAAAAACGGCACAAGAAAGTATTATGACCTTGCTGATAAACACATTCCATCGGAAATTTTGCATGCTCCTGATCCGATCTCTGATGAGTTCGAGCATAAAAAGTGGCGCATTCTGCGGCGTATCGGAGCTGTCGGCCTTTTGTGGAACCGGCCGTCGGATGCATGGCTCAATATCTGGGGCTTGAATGCCCAACAGAGAAATGTCGCGTTCAGACAATTAGCTGATGAGGGAAAAATTATCGAAATCAGTGTGGAAGGTATAAAGTCTGCTTTGTTCTGCCGTTCGGAGGATTTGCCGATCATAGAGACTGTTCTTCAGAATGACAAGTTCACTCCCCGCTGTGAGCTGATCGCTCCGCTGGACTGCATGATGTGGGACAGGAAGCTCATACGCGCATTGTTTGGTTTTGACTACTCATGGGAAATATATACTCCTGCGGACAAGAGAAAATATGGCTACTACGTTCTGCCGCTGCTTTATGGAGAAAGCTTTATCGGCCGTCTGGAAGCAGCCGCAGATAAGAAGACAAGTACTTTGATAGTCAAGAATATCTGGTATGAGGATAATGTAAGGAAAACAAAAAAACTGGCATCTGCGATAGAGAAATGTATAAACCGGTTCGCAAAATTCAATGAATGCGAATCTATTAGGACAGAATATAAATAGCAAGCGTGTGATGGAGAAAACGAAAGCTAGAAGAAGTTTATTCAATAATAACTGTCTAACTGACGTGACAGGCACCCAAGGAGGATAATTATGTTGAACTATATCGTTCCGGAGTACAAGAGGCTGCGTGTGATTGTTGACACAGATGCTGCCTGTGAAGCGGATGATCCATTTGCGATAGCACATGCGCTGATGTGTCGGAAGTTTGAGGTGAAAGCGATTTTTGCCGAGCAATTTGGCGGTCCTGAGACAACAAAAAAGAGTTATGACGAGATAATGACGATTCTGGACGCCATGTCGATATCGGTTCCAGTTTTTATGGGTGAAGAGGTCAAGTTTTCCGAGACAGCAGGAAAGGAGATCTCTCCGGCCGCACGGTTCCTCATTGATGAAGCTATGCGTGATGATGAGAAGCCTTTATATGTTTTATGCATGGGTGCGATCACCAATGTTGCATCTGCAATCAGGAAATGTCCCGATATCATTCCGAGGATGACTGTTGTCTGGATCGGCGGTCATGGCTATGATGCGAACGCATTCACGTTTCGGGAGTTCAATGCCGGGAATGATATAGATGCAGCAAATTACGTGATTTCATGCGGAGTTGAATTCTGGCAGATACCCAGTAATGTCTACGGTTCTATGCG
>CAZQUQ010000060.1:0-15516 GCA_964596445.1 uncultured Oscillospiraceae bacterium | reverse complement strand
GGACAATGACATACCGGAGAAAGAGTTGGCAGTTCAGGCATAAAGAGTCCGGAAATATGGAGGGTATCTTTTCATGAAAAAAATATTAGACATTAAAGGATTTTCAAGAATAATGGGCCATATGAAACCGCGAATGGCCGCTTACATTGCTGGCATGGTGCTTACGGGCATCTTCAGTTCATCTTCGAATTTGATCATGGCATATGTTCTGAAGGATCTGGTCGATGCGGCTGCAGACAGAAATATTCAGTTTCTGTATAGTGCACTGATCCTACTGGCAGTTAATGTCGTAATGCTCTGTATCGGTTATCCGGTCTTCGAATATATCTATAAGGGCAGCATACGCAAGACCACTGCGGATATCCGCCTCAAACTGTTTTCACATCTTGAGGAGGTCAAGTACAGCCATATCGAAAGCATGCATTCCGGTGAGGTCATATCAAGAATGAGCAACGATATGGAACTGTTGGAAAAATCATATGCCGATGATCTGCGTAATATCTTTGAAGTAATTATATCCGGAATTGCATCCATGATACTGATGTTTACGCTGGACTGGGCTGTTTCTCTGATGCTGCTTGCTTTCGGCGTGATCACTCTGTTTGTCAATCGTTTTTTTGCTATTCCTCTCCGTAATATCAGCACAAGGATACAGGAAAAAACCGCAGTCGTCATCAGCATACTAACAGATATGTTCTCCGGATTCCAGACAGTAAAAAGCCTTAATCTGAAAAAGCTGATCCTGTCAAAATTCGAGACCGATAACAGCAGTTTGACGAAGGATAATATAAAGAAGGCCGGTATTTCAGCACTTCTGGATGGCACGAATTACCTGCTGGAATGGATCAACTTCGGAGGCTGCGTCGTGATAGGCGCTGTACTGGTCATGTCCGGCAGGACAACATTCGGTATACTAATTGCGATCGTACAGCTCCTTAACTACGTCATTCGCATGTTCAGTCAGCTTGGCAGCTTTATTTCACAATTACAGACCTCACTGGCAGGAGCGGACAGAGTATTCGAACTGATGGATAAGGAAAAAGAACCGGAACGTTATAGTCTGCAAAAAACGGATGAAAGAATAAGACAAGCCGGAGAAATAGTCTTCGACAATGTTTCGTATACATATGACAATGGTACAAAGGCTTTGGACAATATCAGCTTCAGTATAAGCAGGGGCAGTTCTGCAGCTCTGGTCGGGGCAAGCGGAAGCGGGAAAAGCACCATAATGAAAATACTGCTGGGCCTTTACTGCCCTGAAAGCGGAGGCATCGCCGTGTCGGGAAGAGACATGGAGGAATACAGTCTGGACTCGCTCCGTGACATGATGTCCTATGTCTCACAGGACTGTTACCTTTTTAATGTATCGATCAAAGAGAACATAAGGTACGGAAGACCAAATGCAACCGATGACGAGATCATTGAGGCTGCAAAAATGGCATTTGCTCATGATTTCATATCGGAACAGCCCAACGGTTATGATACCATCGTCGGTGAAAGAGGTCATAGCCTGTCCGGCGGACAAAAGCAAAGGATCGCTATAGCACGGGCCTTCTTGAAAAACGCACCCATCCTTCTGCTTGATGAAGCGACGAGCTCACTGGACTCCATATCCGAAGATCTGGTGAAGGAGGCCCTGATAAAGCTTATGAAAGGAAGAACGACCTTGACCATAGCTCACAGAACCTCCACCATTGACAATGCAGATGTAGTTTTTGAAGTGGATCAGGGAAAGCTGTTTCACAGCACTCCCTTAGCTTCCTTCCAATCGACCAGCAGACTATAGCGCTGTGTGTGGAAACGCAGAACACAGTAATTGGGATCATCAGGACCGCTGAAATGGTTTTCGAGCCCTTTATACCACATTTCCCGCTTTACGGCTGCATCTGTAACAACTTCTATCGTGCCGACCAGTGTAATGTTATACTCTCCGCCTGTGTTATAACATACACTTGCGCGGCTGCATTTATCGATGCGTTTTGTCCTGTCGCTGCCCAACCCGGTGCAAAATGTGATCCAGTTGATGCCGTCTGCTTTTGACGGAGTGATGGTTGATGCTGAAGGAAAACCATTTTCATCGATAAGTGCAAGGACGCAGTATGGTTCGGAACCCTCCGGCAAGTTATGCGCAGTTGCCTGTCCGACTATTTCACCGGCTCTTTTGACTACCTCGTTTATCATATTAGAATCCTCCTGTCGTTTTTCCCTATCATACCATCCATAACGCGACAACACTATGTCATGTTCATTTGTACTTCTTCAAAATGTTTTCGGCGACCTTTTTTATCTCATCTGCTATATCGACCGGTTCAATAACCTTCGCCTTGTCCCCGAAGCTCAACAGCCAGCCTAATATATAATCCCGATTGGTATAACCGATCTCAAGCCGCAGGCTGCCTTCCTCCGTTTCCTTGAAGGAATTCGGACCGTAAGCCTCGATCAGCTGATATTTCACAGTCGGATCAAACAATGCGATCAGCTTTTTATCATCAGGCAGATGAGTGCCGAAATTTCGCTTTTCCGGCGGTATCTCACGCGGGATGTAATCTTCTTCACACAACCGCAATTCCCAGAGCCTCGCCAGCTTAAACATGCGCCAATCCTGTCTCTGCAGGCAAAATCCAAACATATACCACTCATTCCATTGAAAAACGACAATATAAGGCTCAATTCTGCGGCGTGATTGGCCTTTCTCACTATAATAGTCGAACTCTATCAGTTTTTTCTCGTGTATAGCCTGCTTGATGAGCTTGATTTTTTGTGTCAGGCTTCCCTTATAATGAGACGCGAGATCAATGACTACAGGCTCCTGCAAGGAAACCAAAGTATCCTTGTTGGTTGAAAGTTTGTCCAGAATCCGTTCGATCTGTGATTTGTCCGATACGCTCCCGATTCCCCTAAGCGCTGTAATTATGCTGGAAAGCTCGTCGGTGGTCAGAATATTTTTATCAAGCTTGTATCCGTCGGCTATAGAAATACCCCCGCCTCCGCCCTGCTGCGTAACTATCGGTATCCCAGCCTGACAGAGTGTTTCTATATCACGGTTTATAGTCCGGCGTGAAACTTCAAACTTCTCTGCAAGCTGGGGTGCAGTCATACGATTATTATTGAGCAGAGTCGTCAGTATGCCAAGCAAACGGTCAAGCTTCATATATTATGTACCTCCAATAAATGGTCCGCTGTTTTCTGAGCAGCGGGGTATGTTATTGTCTGATCAGCAGGGTCCATTATCGCCCAAGCAGCATGGCCTGTTATAGTCTAAGAATGATCCGCTATTGTCCGATAAGCATGTGCACTTAATAACTGTCTGTAAGCTTATTATAGCACAAGAACACGACATATAAATGTCATGTTCCCAACACTTTACCCATATGATTTCTATGGATTTTTGCATATATGTATGGGAAATAATCGGGCAATAGCTAAGTTTTTCAATTAGTGGGATAAATAATTCTGTAAAAATAAGCATAATTCATGTTAACTCCGACTTATGTAACGTAATTTAACAAAAATTCGAATTTTTTATCACAGAATCATCCCACTAATTGAAATTTTCTGTATTAACTAATCGATAATTTTATATATCCTTCACTTCTCGTTATCCTAAGTTACTTATACACAATGCTGTCTGAAAAACTAAAAACCACATAGCTGCTCCATCATATAGCCGCTCCAAATGGGATCTATTCGATCCATTTTGGGATTCATTTTTCAAAGTATTCGCCAATTTTCCGGACCTCGCTCATTACCTTTCTTATGCCTCCCTCATCCAGATACCACGAATCTCTTGTAACTCCGTACTTATCTGCCTTTTTTATCTCCGTCTCAAAGAAGACAAAATCACTTATACAATCAAACGGATGCAATACAACTTCTCCTTCCATAACCAAATGTTCAATACAGCATCCTACATCATTATTTCATAAATATTTCATTAATACCTCATCGCTATAGCATGCTCGTCGATACGCCTTACAACACTGTTCGTATACGCAGTAAAATGTTTGAGCCAGAAGCCATAAGCTGCCGGATTGATGCTCTCGAAGTCCACACCAAACCGTGTATAGCCTTCATCTCTCATAGTTCGGATCACCAGGTTCAAAAGGTGCACGATCAGATCCTTTCCGCGAAATTCAGGAAGACAGAATGCTCCGTTTATGTGAATATAACCAGGTGTATCACATATAAATGTCTCTCCTGCTCTTTCTGCTTTTATGAATGCGATGATCCTCCCCTGAACCTTTGCTGCAAAATAGCGGGAGTTATTGCAGACCGCTGTCTCTGCAAATGATGCACTATCAGCGGACTGGCGCAGAATGAAGACAGGGCTTGCCGCCATGTGCGCATCGAGCATGTGGTCCAGAGGCAACACGCTAATGTACTCTTCCGGTGTGAGCTCTGCCAGCTCAAAACTGCAATCTTGTTTTACTTCTATCTCGTCCATCCCCCGTATCGCATCGATGCAGCGCAGGCCGAAACCATAGCGGAAAAACTGCTCAATTCCGTCCTTGTCGTGGGCATACAGGCAAACTGCATGGCTGGATGCTCCAGTCCTGACCCACTTGTCCGCTGCAGCCTGATACATACGTGCATATATATGCGCACGATTTTGCGGTATTGCTCCGTTTGCATGCATAGGTGAAAAAATCCCTACCGCATCTGTCGATCCGAATGCATGGCTGAAAGGCGACACCCCGCAAAGGAAACCGACCATTTCATTTCCCTCGAAGGCTGCAACACCGAGCCCGTTTTCAGTAAACTGGCCTAATGCAGGTAATTCCTTCGCTTCGGGCAGAATTTTTACGAAGCTGCGTTCTTCCTCATAGTTTTGCCTTGCTATCTGCTCAGCCGCTTCAATATGCGCTGAAGTAAAATCAACGACCCTCATCAGTGCTTCCTCTCCTCTCCCCAGCGGTAGCCATTCTCCAGCATGACCTGGCGGACGATGTCTGTCGACTTTCTGTCCATGCCAGGAAGTGAAGACATATGGCGCTCGCTTATTGATACCAGTTGATCCAGATAAGCGTACCCCAATCCCTCGCATGCTTTCCTTGCATCTGCATCGAGCCGGTCAAGCAATACACTGATCGGGACAGGGATGAATTTTTCCTTTGGAGGAAAGTTCTTATCAAATTCCAGTACATCCTTCTCGTCAAGGTTATCAAAAACAGGATCATAGAAGAATCGTCCGTGTATGCTGTCAAGCGCGCCCTCGTAGAGAGGCAGTGCCATGAAGGGGTCAAAGTTTTTTCCGTCGGCAGTTGTTATGCCGAATTCCGATGCCCGCCTGAATCCGACGCGCGGATAATAATCAGGATGACCAAAAATCACTATTGCCCTGTATCCAAGCCCTCTGGCCACTTCAAACGTATGCAGCATAAGTGCTTTGCCGATCCCTCTGTTCTGGTATTCCGGCAGCACGCTGAGAGGTCCGAATGTCAAAACTTCGTATGCGTTCCCGGCATCATCCTCGATCCTGGCCCTGGTGTACATGATGTTGCCCACGAGTCTGCCATCCGCTTCAGCCACATAGTCCAACTCCGGAACAAACGCAGGAATAGTGCGGAGCCTGTGCACCAGCAAATGCTCGTCGCATATGTTCTGTCTGCTTCTCCAGAAAGCATCACGGGTCAGTTCTTCTACAGCATGGTAGTCTTCGGGACGTTCAAGCCTCAAAATAATATCTGGGTTTATCATTGCAGAATCCTCCTGTCATCATATTTTGATATATTCTCTTTGCAGTTGATTCGATAGCTGCTCACAAGCAGCCTTACATCATCTTTCTGAATACAGCGCATATGGTTTCTGATCCATCATCATACGGCTCGGATATGTGCGCATCGTTCCAGAACTTCTCCAGTGTTCTCTCATATAAATCAGGTTTTCTTAATAGCGGATATAAAAATTTATACATACATTCATCTCCCATCAAACATTCAAAATATCTTTCATTTCATAGATTTTTTGAAGTCTTTCTACATGTCCTTCCTTATCTGCCGGTGATTCCGCAAACATATGGTCCTGCACCATTCTATAGCCGAACATGATAAGCATTAGCTCCCATGCATATTTGCCAAACCCCAAAGGAACTTCGATGCATCCCGAAAGTCCTTTCAGGTAGGCTGGAATTAGCCTGCGGCAGTATTCATGCAGGTTTTCAGTTTCAGTATCATCACAGATAAGACTCGCAATATCCTCGCCCAAATACCCGACTCCGGCACTGTCCCAATCAATAATGCGAAGTCTGCCGTCCGACATGAATATGTTTTCCGCCCAGTAATCCCGATGGCACAAAACCACAGGCAAGCACTTCAAAGAATTGAATACAGCATCCTTGCTATCGTCGATATCAAAAATCATCTGCTTCAAATGCTCCGGTATGCTGCATCCCTCGGATCGAAGATAGCCATACTCCAGTGTTTTACCGTCACACAGCCGTATTTTGCCGCTTTTGAGCATATGTTTGAGGAACTCAGGCAGTCTGCATCGATCCGAAGTAAGAAAATCATACGAAAATGTCTGCGTATGCCATTGCTCGTAATTCTTCCTGAGCATATCAGGGGTGCTCAAAAAATCCATGCCAACCAGCATCTCCGGATGTTTGCATAGCCTGCCCTGAAAACGGCCCAACTCCTCTGCTGCAAATTCAATCATCCCGATGTCAAGCTTACTGCCTGATATACCTTCTACATACTCGATCCACAAATGTATTTCATCGTCATCCATTTGAGCATGGTAACACTCCGGCCATCTCATCGAATCGGTGAAAACCTTCCCGAAATCCGACATGTACAGGTCATACTCCCTGCGCCATGAGTCCGGATCGCCGGGGCGCTCCCATTTTTTCTGGCTTTTATGCACGACTTTATATGGCAGCTCCTCGCCCCCGACAGTTACGGCCATTCCTTCGACAAGGCGGACATCGCCAAGAGTCCCGCCCTGAAGCTGCACATTCCGGCAGCTGGCGCGGATAACTTCCACGCCGAGCATTTTGCTTAAAACATGTACCAACTTCCGAGGTTCAAGCTGGTTTTCATCGATCATACAATCATCCATTTCTCAAACCTCCGTTCTTCTTCATTTGCTTGCTCCACATTGCTATTGACTTATCGCGTGCCCGCTTTTCATTCAGATAACCTGTTCTGTCATCCACAAATCTGCTCTCCTGCTTCTGTGCATTGTAACGATCCCAGCGCTCCTGTGACAGTGAGCCGTCCCTGAGCGCTTCGCGCACGGCACAGCCCGGTTCCGTCCTGTGTGTACAGTCAGAGAACCGGCAATGGCTGAACAGCTCTTCTACATCTGAGAAAACTGCACTGATTCCCTCATCAGCATCCCAGAGCCCCAGTTCGCGCATGCCGGGCGTATCGATCACCATAGCTCCGGACGGCAGTCTTATCAGCTGTCTGTGAGTGGTCGTATGGCGGCCCCGGGCATCATCCTCACGTATCTCTTTCACGTCCATCAGTTCTTCACCGGCAAGAGCATTTACCAGCGACGATTTTCCAACTCCGGACATACCAAGAAATACGATGGTCTTGCCTGGCGTCAGGTAATTAGCCAGGCGATCCAGGCCGAAGCCCTTATAACTGCTCACTGCAATAATGTCTACACCTATTGCGATTTCACGGACCGCATTGATCTTCTCTTCCAGGTTTTCACAAAGATCAGCCTTGGTCAGAACGATTACCGGGATCCCTCCGCTTTGCCATGCCTGTGTGAGATAGCGCGCGATACGGTTCACATTGAAATCCTTGTTCAGTGACGACATTATAAACACATAGTCAAAGTTTGCCGCTACTACCTGTTCCAGTATCGTCTTGACAAAGCCTGCTGCATGGCCGGAAAAGTCAGTACGCGAGAACTTCGATTTTCGCGGCAGCACCTCGACGATGCCGGAACTGCCGTATTCATTGTACTTTAGCAGGACAAAATCACCTACCGCCGGGAAATCACTTTTGCCATTTGCATTGTGGAAAAATGTCCCCTTTATATGTGCAGTAACTTCACCATATTTGCAAATCGCTCTGTAAAGCTCCCTATGCACCTCTGTGATCCTCGCGGGGATCAGATCTCCATTGCCTGAATCACTGCCGTTATATCCGAAATCCTGCATATTTATGTGATTATCAATCATTAACGATCCTCCAAAAATATATCATTTAATCCTTAACTCAGCATTTCTGCACTCTCATCAGTTAACTGTGTTTATCTCAGCTTTATCGTGCTCCTCCCTGCCTTACTGTGCTCTCCATGCTTTACTGCACTCCTCCCTGCCTTACTGCACTTCTCCTGTTCTACTGCCTTCTCCCTGCTTTACTGCACCCATCTGAACAGGCCGGACAACAGACATAAAAATACCGCAAACAAGCAGCCCCGTTTGAGACTGCGTCTGCGGTATTTATACTTTTATCCATATAAACAAAAAGAACACGACCTTTATCGTATTCCGCAAGAGCAGTATGCACGAAAGGTTACTTTTTAAGCGGCGCATAAAACAAAGAGGTCATACCCTGAATTGAAAGCTGCCCATGCGCCTGTTATTCGGTTTAAATCAGAACCACCTTATAATATTTTTCGGACATGAACCCATCTCCTTTCATGCTTGAAATATTGCCAAAAATCAGACAAAACAAGTATAATCCATAAAATGAGCAAAGTCAATATATGCCTTTTTCAGAAGTCAAAAATATACTTTCCGACTTTCTGCAGTATGGCATCCATAGGCTGTGAGCCGTCAACCGTGATGACAGGACAGGTCATTTGCTTCAGCCACTCCATGTGAACAGCACGGCTTCGCTGTTCAAAACCGGCGGTATCATACCTTGCCGCCCAGTCGATGAACTCCAGATGGTTGTCGTACATATCGCCTCCAGGCAGGATGCGATCACCGAAATGCCGATATTCACGCTCTTTAAGCCGTTTGATCCTTACAGGCGTCGGTGTATCGACAAAAATCACCAAATCAAAATCCTGTATAAAAATGTCGCCCCAACCGTAAAAAGATCCGCTGATCACGCATTTCTCACATTTAGCCATGTCGTCGGCCATTAGTTTCTGCCGCTCTTCCGCTTCACGCTTAACTGTGTAAGGCGGATCAGTCGGCTGCCAGTAATAATCATCGGAATCTAAAAGCACATATCCGAAATTATCTCTGATCGCCCTGCCGAGCGTCGTCGTTCCGGAGCCTGAAGCACCAAGGATGTGGATCACTTTCGTACGGGCCATTTCGATCTTCGTCTGGTAAAATTTCTCCACAAACTGCACTTTATCGATGATCTCTTCTTCTGTGATCTTCATACCGGGCGGTATTACGACCCATTTATCCTCAACATCATCAAAACGGTGGATAACAGCAGCAACGACCCCTGTAAATTCACTGACCGGATGATCGATGCCGAGTATATAGGCATCCTGCTTGCCGCCGTCGCCTGCGATGACCCCGTCCACAAAACCATAATTAACAGTGTAGAATATTGATTCTTTTCTTGGATGGTAAGTACCAAGAGGTCGATCCACAGTGACTTTGGCTAACTTCCCCAGATGTCTCCATGTCAGGGCATCACGCAGAGCTTTCCTGATAAATTCCGCCTTCCCCTCGGTATAGGCAACCCGGTCATTCTTATTCTCCTGCATAAGAGCGTGTTTGATTCTTTCATATTCCTTTGCAGCATCCCGACAGTTGTTCAGGTAGTCACGGAAGTTGATATAATCCTGCCATTCCTTGCTGCCAGCCGTCACAACATGTATATGGTGAGTCCTAGTATCAGCTTCAAAGTCACCGCATACAAACAGCATATCATTTTCAGCAGCATGCTGCCTCAAGTAAAACCCCTCTTTTTCAAGAGCAGGAACCAGAGAGTGCACATCATCAAAGCTATTCACTGCAACTGCAATGTCAATGACAGGCTTTGCGCTTATGCTTTTTATCGCAGTACTGCCGACGTGCTGGATATCGACTGCAGCCTTGCCAAATATGTATTTCAGCTTCTCTATGGTCAAAGCTGCGTTCTCTTCCCAGCCTTGTTCATGGGCATGAAGCTCGACGAGCCCTCTTTTCAGTCCGATCATAGCTTTATTTGATCCTTTCACTTTATGTGCATAGCGTAACCATATTCGCATAGAGTAATCTCCACGCACACACTCGAACTGTCTGATCCTGTCAGCCTTTCAGATTTAAGACGGACAACTCGGCATTGATGTTTTTCAGGCTCAGCGCGATTTCTTCGATCGAAGAGAATGTTGATGTGATCTCTTCCATGGTGGCAGCCTGCTGCTGCGTTGCGCCTGCAATTGACTGGATCTCGCCAAGCGAGCTGTCCACCAGACCGTTTATCTTCGTGATCATATCGTTAAGCTGCCCGCTGTTTGCAGACGAGTTTGCCGAGACTTCTTCTATTTCAGCGACCTTTGCCTTAAGCATATCCTGAAGCCTTATCAATTCTTCGAATTTTTCCGCGGTTTGAGTTACTCTCTGTATCGATGTCCTTATGATCTCAGTTCCGCTGTCGATGGTTTCATAAGCGGAGTTCGTTTTCTGCTGCAGTTCCGATATCAGCGCACTGATATTGGCAGTAGCTTTTCCTGACTGCTCGGCCAGCTTTCTTATCTCATCTGCAACAACTGCGAAGCCCTTGCCTGCCTCTCCCGCTCTTGCAGATTCTATCGAGGCATTGAGCGCCAGCAGGTTTGTCTGACTTGATATCGATCCGATCATCTCCAGGATGCTGCTTATCTCCCGCGTAGTATCCAATAGAGAGATCATTACCTGCCTGGTATCAAGCGTAGACTTATCGATTATGTTCATGCCTTCAATAGCCATATCCATAAATTCCTTGCTCTGCTGTGTCGCAGAATAGCTGGAAGTGAATACATCAGCGATTTCCGACGATTTGACTGAAACTGTTTCCAGATTTTCCGAAATGCTGCGGATCGTTTCCGAGGATGTTTGAACATAATTCAGGTTATCCTTGCAGTTATTTACCGCGGACAGCGCATTACCCGCGATTTCGGCATTAGCCTTTGTTGTCTCTTCGATCGCAGCGGCAAATTGGTTCACAGTATCAAAAAGCACCTGCGAGGAATTTTGTGATTTTTCCGAAACAGATGCCAGAGTGTCAAGTATCTGCTTTTGCTGCTCCGAATCCGCAAGTGAGTTGAACATTTTATTGAGGCGCCTCATAAGCAGGTTGCACAGAAGGAACAGTGCTATAAATTCAACCATGAATCCCGCCAGTTTCGGTATAAACTCATGCATCATGTCTAATATCTGCATCCTGATATACTGAGTAATGCCAAGACTGATTATTCCAAGCACGAATGCGGTGACAGTAAGCTTCCTGTCATAATAAAGGCAGCTCAGGATGATAGGGAACAGATATGTAAGATAGATCCCGATGTTGACATTTGTCGCCAGCATACTTACGATCAAGGTGCTTATAAATATACTGATATACTTGACGAATGCGGGAATATAGTTTCTTTTAACGAGAATAAATTCAAAGATAACAAGAACGAAGCTTACCACGGTGAAGATAATCAACTGCGTCATATCGATTTTGAACAGATCAGCCACTGTTAGAACTATCAGTAAGGGGAAGACGACCAGACAAACGATGAGAAGGAGAGTAGATGCCAGCTTGTTTACTTCTGTTTCATTCGACAGGATAAACGATTTTTTATCCAAGTAATGCACCCCCTGTGACTTTGATGTATATTTATAAAAATTATACAGAATAAATTCGTATCTGTCACGTCAATTAGCAAGTTATTTACACAAATTTCGACAACAACTGGCTAGCTGACGTGACCGACACTGTTTTCGTTTTACATCCTATCAGGTTACATCCTATCAGGTTACATCCTATCGGGGACTTCTATCCCCAGAAGATCCAGGCAGGTCGTCAGGATACCCCTGGTCAGCGTGATAAGCTTCAGCCACGAGCCTTGCTTCACCTGATCCTGCTCCGTAAGGATACGGTTTTCATGATAAAACCTGTTCAGTTCATTGGAAAGTTCGAAAATAAACTGGCATATCATATGAGGCGCATAGTTGGCAAAGCTGTCTGTTATCACTTCATTGAACTGTGTGATCTTGAGCATCAGGCTGCGCTCACTTTCGCTGCATGGCGGCTGAATGGATGCGTCCTCCACCCTGTATCCCGGGTTAGCTGATAAAAACTTGTCAAGTATCGATTTGATCCTCACGGCAGTATACAAAATGTACGGTCCGGTATTCCCCTCGGTAGATGTGAATCTGTCAACATCAAAAATATAGTCTTTTGATATCTGATTGGACAGATCGCTGTACTTCAGGGCAGCCAACCCCACTTTTTTTGAAATATCGCGGGCTTCATCCTCCGGTATCCCGCTGTCCCCGGAAACTCTTTGATACACCTTGTCAAACGCCTCACCGATCAGGTGTTCCAGGCGCATAACTCCGCCGTCGCGAGTTTTGAATGGTTTGCCGTCCCTGCCGTTCATTGTGCCGAACCCAAGAAATGTAAGCTTTGTACCCGGCGGAACCAGCCCTGCTTTCCTCGCACACCTGAATACCTGCTCGAAATGCAGTTCCTGCCTTTTATCCACGATATAGATGATTTCGTCAGGTTTAAACAACTCCATCCTTTCGATGATCGTAGCCAGGTCGGTCGTACTGTATAGCGTCGCACCGTCAGATTTCACAAGGATGCATGGAGGGATATCCCTTGCATCCGCGGTTTCACTTACGTCGACTACGAGCGCTCCTTCACTTTCATATGCAAGCTCTTTGCTTTTAAAGTCCTCGATCATTTGAGGAATATAATGCTGGACATCGCTCTCCTTCTTCCATAAATCGAAATGGACATTCAAAGCATCGTAATTCTTCTTCAGATCCTTTATTGATACATCAAGTATGTGCTTCCATAAAGCCTCATACCCTCTGTGTCCTTTCTGGAACATAAATGTCGCCTGCTTCGCCTCTTCCATGAACTCCGGATCGGCCTTTGAAAGGCTGCTGGCCGCAGGATAGATCTCTTCAAGCTCGGATATGGTGAAAGGAGCTTCGGCAGGATATTCTCCGGCATAGTTCTCGTCAAAATAGACCAGATCAGGGTTCATGCGCTTCAGCTTCGCAATGATCAGGCCTATTTGCAGGCCCCAATCGCCAAGATGCACATCTCCCAGCATGTTATGCCCCAGGAATCTGCCTATGCGCTTGATGCTCTCCCCTATGACCGCTGACCTTAAGTGCCCCACATGGAGCGGTTTTGCTACATTAGGACCGCCATAATCCACGATGACGGTCCTGTTGCTTCCGATCTCATCACAGCCGAATTTGCTGTCATCGATCATCGATTCTATATATCTGGTTATAAAGCGATCATCTAAAGTAATATTGATGAATCCAGGCTTAACATGCGATACTTCCCTGAAATCGGCATACGTGCTCAGTATGCTCGTTATCTCCGAAGCAATGACAATAGGCGCTTTTCTGTATTCCCTTGCAGCCATCAGCGCGCCATTGCATTGGAACTGGCACAGATCCGGCCTGTCTGATAATGTGACAAGTCCATACTCCGGTGAATAGCCGCATTTAATAAACGCATCCTTTACCACATCGGTGATAAGCTCAGTCAGCTTTTTCAATTCCGTCTACCTCCATACTACTCTCTTTCATCCTGTATAATTCCGTTTACCTTTTATTATCACATTCATCCAGTATGATCACGCTCATACTGCAAATCACGTCCATCTCATATAATCACAGAACCCGGGCGTGATCCGAAGCACGTCCATTCCATATGATCACAGAACCCGGCGTGATCCGAAGCACGTCCATCCCATGTGATCACGGAACCCGGCGTGATCCGAAACACGTCCATACAGTCCATTATATAGAAAAAGAAGTAAACTTCAAATACCAATCGATTCTTATGTTAAATTTTCCATATCTAACTTGAATAATGCATTTCTTCCATGTATAATACATCTATCAGGGCATACTCATGAAATTATTTACTTTAGAGTGACGATATGGAAACGGTGAAGCAGAATACAAGAAAAAACATTCTCTCTTCTTTGTTGGCACTGCTTCGTTCTAAAGACAACATCAACATCCGCAATGTTCGGCTGGATCATCTGCAATATATGTTGATTTTCCCTCTGGCGCCGGTTTTTGCGAATATGCAGGGAAACTTTTTCAGCGATTCGATCCGGCTTTTCGGCCTGGATGCCATGACATTGATGGGAAGCGCATACTGTATAGGCGCAGGGGTGCTGTTTGCATTCACGAATGTAAAAAATATGGCCAGGGTTTCACGCATATCGGCAGCAATAATGGCAGCAGCCTTTGTCTCATGGATCATTTTGGGTGAAAGTCTGCTCAGTCTGCTGCTGGCGATCCTGTTCATGTTCTTTCTGGGCGGCTGCGCAGCCTGTGCAGCATTTGCATATACCTTCGCACTGAACAACACCGAAAGGCTGCTTGGTGCGGCAATGATCTCCACTTTTTTCGCTGTCAATCAGATCGATTCCGGTCTCTCCCTCCTGTCCGGTCTATTCGACAAAACTTATTTGGCAGCGCTTGTGGCAGGCACAGGCATTTGCATACTTCTGTACAGAAGAAGCGATTTTTCGATTGCAAAAAACAAGCCAAAAACGACACTGAATCCGGCCTTGAAACTGACTCTTTACTTCTTTATCGCTCATTATTTCGTTGAAATATTTTACACCTATCTGCCCGGATCATCCACCCCAGGCGCAATGGTCGCAAACGGGACGGTTGGCATCCTGGTGGTCTGCCTTGCGGTCGCGATGCAGCTGGTCACCAAACGGAGCATCTGGAATATGTGCAACTTGTTCTTTATAGCTGAGATCGGCACTTACATGCTGTATTTCCTGCAGGATGGCTCGCCTTTGCGAAGCTTCGCCCGTTTTCTCCACGGCTTCGAGCAGATGGGGTACATCGCAGCATACTACCTTCTCGGTTGTGTGTTTAAAAAGCATGGTGATTTCCGAATATTCAAGCTGTGTCTGGTTACGATCCTGCCGACAAGCATGCTTTCCTATGTGATCCCGGGCCTTTTCGCCTCACACGCACCTACGCTGCTTCCTCTGGCTGCGACGCTGATTTCCGGTACTGTATTCGTTATGTTCATACTTATGTCCCCTGCTTATTCCAATCATCTGTTTTTTGCTGAATGGTCCGATGATTTCTATGGAGTGGATATGGCCGAAGCCGGACGTAAAATCGATCTGTCGGGTATGTTGGAAAACCTGGGTCTGTCGCCGCGTGAAAAAGAAGTAGCCATACTGCTTTTGCAGGGAAGGTCGGCAAAGGAGATCGCACAGAGTTTAGAAATCACCATCAGCACTGCCAATTTCCATATAAAAAACCTCTATAGAAAACTCAAAATCAGCAACCGTTCTGAACTGTTTGCCCGCTTCTCTTCATATAATGCATCTTTAGGGCAATAAGTCCCATAATACTTCGGGGGTGATATAAATCACCCTTTTCAGTAATCCCTTTTTATA
>CAZQUQ010000059.1:0-15630 GCA_964596445.1 uncultured Oscillospiraceae bacterium | reverse complement strand
GCAAAACAGCCAAAATAATTAAAATTTCCCTTTCCGGGCAGTTACGCATTAAATGCATATTCCCATGCAAAAAATAAACACAACTACTGCATGATCAATTCTACTAAGGAGTGATGCATTATGATCAACAAAAGGATAGCTGCCGGTATCCTGCTGGCCGGAGCCATATCATTGACAGGGACCCATTCTTTTGCTGAAGGAGAAGCACATCCTTCTGAACCCCGGATCAACACTGAGAAAACTATACAGTCACCGGCGAGGCGGGAACAAATACAAGCCGGCATCAAAAATGCAATCGATGGTCTCGTAAAAGACGGCACGATAACAAAGGAACAGAAAGATGCCGTTCTGAAGGCAATGGAGCAAAGGTGGAAAAGTATCGAAAAAGAGAAGGAGAGATTCACGAAAGGCAGACTGTCCAAGGACGACAAGTGCAAGCCGAGAGGCAGGCAGTTCAGGCACAGCGTCCTGGAGGATCTTGTAAAGAATGGTACTATTACGAAGGAGCAAGCCGATGCAATAAGAGAGGCAATCAGGTCTGTGCATGAAAGTATGAAAAAGCACGATTAGGATTAATCAGGCATAAGGCTGTGCACATGCTGCACACACAAAGCGGATCCCGGACAAAAGACCGGGATCCGCCATTTGTTCACATAAAAAAGCAGGAATCTCCCCAACTCATTGAGGTGAACATGCTACATCCATATCCTGTATCTGCCGCTGAGGGCCAGCATTGCAAAAAAGTACAGGCAGTTATCATAATATCGCCTGACTCCTGTCCGAACTGGTGTGTTCCATAAATATTCCACGCATTTACGTGAATTCTCATTATCAGAAGCAGCCAGTGACGCCATCGCATTAGTCGCTATGAGTCCTACCGGATGCAGAGCCTTCTCCTCCAAAGGCGTCCCGTCAATGACATATATACGGAAGTCGGCATCCTTGCCCATCGGTGCAAAAAATGCCTGGATCCTGTCGGCTTCGGTCCTTTCCCACTCATCCTTGCCAAACCAGGCATAGTCGAGTCCGATGTTGGCCGCAACCCTGTATGAATCACTGTAGAAGTGATGATGTCCGTATCCCCAGTGCACCTTGTGCGGTCTTCCGTCGTATTCGGAGTACTCCGGGGCAAGCCCTGTCACAGGATGGCAGGCTTGTTTAAGGAACTGCCTGCTTGCATCTGCCGCTTCGCGCCAGAACTTGCTGTCTTCAGGGTCGCCCATTATCGAAAACAGCTCATAAAAGTGCGGCAGATGATATGACGGATCCGTAAACGGGCTTTCCGGAACAAATTTGATCAATTTGAGATATGGATGCCACATCGGATCACCGATTCCTTTTTCTCCCTTATGCACACACTCCCTCAGTATATTTTGGGCCTGCCTGCTGTAATCGAAAGGTTCCGGGCCGTCTCCCCATCTCTTCGAAGCAAAAAGAAGCGCCATTGCAAAATACTCTTCTCCGTCAGGGGCAGGGCCCTGCGCTCTTTTTGTCCCATCGGTATTGAGAGACCATGCGAAGTATCCCTTATACCTGCCGCTGTGATGAAGCATGTATGTATAGGACCATTTCCATATGCGGTCGAACTCCTCTTTCTTATCCATCTGCACGCACATCATCATGCCGTAGGACATTCCTTCCGTCCGCACATCGATGTTTCCGGTATCAAGTATGTATCCCATATCGTTGCCTACAGGATAATATATCCTGGTGTCTTCATCCCCATAAAACAGCTTCTGCCATGTATCTTCCACCCTTTGGGCGATTTCTACTTCACTGTAGCCGAAATCCCTGAACACATTTCTGTACTGTCCGGTGTAGAAAGCTCCTTTCATATGTCCCATCCTTTCATATACATGATATAAAAAAACCGGACCATACAAGCTGCCCGGCCGCTGCAATAATATCCATGCTATACTTCCGACGATATATCAAGCTCTATCTTATCGTCATCGACAAGCAAAGGAATACATATGGTCTTCATCTTGTTCGGAGTGACCGACATATTTTCGCCCATCAAAATAGACGGCGGTGTTATGTCGATATTGATGCCTCTGTTGTATAATAACGTTGCCGCATTTCCCATGATCATATTGGCAAGCTCAGCAATAGCGCTTTTAGACAATTCATCAAATTCCGTGATAGGCATTCCCATCATCATACATGATGCGATCTTCATCCCCAACTGCCTTGTCATTGAAAAATTCGCCTGTCCGCGTATCTTGCCGGTCAGGCCGACCATAATTATAATGTCTTCGCTCCTGTAAGGTGCGGTTTTCAGATAAACCTTGCCCAATTTCGCTTCCATCGACGCTATCTGTTTTAAAACTGCCTGACTTGCTTCAATAAATGGATTGATGTATTCTATATTCATTCGTAAACCTCACCAAAATGTATATATTTATGCACGGTGTATAATACCTATTCTATATTCTTCAGCAAAATCCTTCTTTAATATTATGATATTATGATGTTTTTGACAAGCATCTATGTTTTTATACTGTGCCAGCATGACATATACTATACCATATCATTACATATTATTATGCTCCAATATTATTCTCAAAGCCTTTGTCGTTATGGGAGAACCCTTCAGCACATCGTCGCTGTAAAACATTTTCCCCGGATCCCCTATGCCTACAATAAACAGGTCCCGCCTTGATTTCAGTATGCTCAGCGTATCTCCGCAGATCCTTTTGCTTATCTTTTCTCTTCCATTTTTATCTACAGCAGTATATACCACCTCACCGTCACTTGTAACAGAACAATTTGGTTTTAATTTGCTGCAGTCTTTTCCGTTAGACGATACAGCCACTATTCCCAGCACCTGCAGGTCTTTGCAGTCAAGTATGGCTTCCATTGCCTGCTCGCCCCGTCCTTTCCCGATTGCACCCTTGTCATCCACCATCACGATCACCGGGTCATTTTTCGCTTCCATTATCATCCGGATCATCTCATTGCCGGAAAGCACAGTCGGGTTCCCGGCAGATGCTGAGATGCACCGTCCTCCAATATTCTCGGCCGCTTTTTCAACAGCAGCCTTTGCAGCCATATCTCCATCAGTAACAAGTATTACTTTCCTTTTTTCCATTTCTGCGGTCAGGTTTTGGCCTTGGGCTTGAACGCTACGGCAGCAAGATAAGAAAAGAATACGGCTGCAGCAACACCTGCCGCAGTGGCTCTTATCCCTCCTGTGAACGCGCCCAGCAATCCATATTTGTCAACATCCATAAACGCCCCCTTCGCCAGGCTGTATCCGAACCCGGTAAGCGGAACAGTAGCGCCGGCACCTCCTGCATCAACGATCCCCTGATATATCCCAAGGCCTGTCAGAACTACTCCGAGAGAGACAAAGAGTACCAGGATCCTGGCCGGTGTCAGCTTTGTCTTGTCTATAAGGACCTGCCCTATAGAGCAAATCAAGCCTCCGATGATAAATGCATTGATATATTGCATGACAGTCTGCTGCATCACATATTTCCTCCTTTGGTATTCTCTACTGCCACTGCATGAGCTATACACGGTATCGACTCCCCCTGCTGTACGCTGGTGGTGCTCAGCAGTGCTCCGGTCGGTACGAAAAGTATCCTGTTCAGCTTTCCTTTCTTCAGCCTGTCGAGAAGGAATCCGGCAAAAACTGTTGCAGAACAGCCACAGCCGCTTCCTCCCGCATGTGCATCCTGTTTGCTGTCATATATCATCAATCCGCAGTCATGCAGCATACTTCCTATGCGTATCCCATTGGAAGAAAGCAGGTCGTCGAGTATCTGCCTGCCGATCATGCCCAGATCGCCTGTGACGACCATATCATAATAATCGTGCGAAAGTCCCGTATCCTGGAAGTGTGCAAAAATCGTATCGGCAGCAGCCGGAGCCATAGCTGCTCCCATGTTGTTCTGATCCTTGATCCCCATATCTACGATTTTGCCCGTCGTAACCTTCGTGACATAAGGTCCGTTGCCTTCAGCCGACAAAAGGACACCGCCCGCTCCGGTCACTGTCCATTGGGCCGTGGGAGGCCTTTGAGAGCCAAGCTCCAGCGGGAATCTGAACTGTTTTTCAGCAGAGCAGAAGTGGCTTGATGTAAGGCATGCCACATTTGAGGCAAACCCTCCGTCGATCAGGAATGCCCCAAGACTCATCCCTTCACCGATCGTCGAGCATGCCCCGAATATGCCGAAGAAGGGAATATTGGACTCACGGATCCCAAAGCTGGCTGCAATACACTGGTTAAGCAGGTCTCCAGCAAAAATATAGTCAACTGCATCTATCGAAATGGATGCCTTTGAAATGGTCTTCGCAAGGACCTCCCTCATGAATTTGCTTTCTGCCTTCTCCCAGCTTTTTTCACCCCAGAATTCGTCATCCACCACTTCGTCAAAATAGTCTGCCAGTGGACCTTTCCCTTCCTTCGGACCTGTGATTGAAGCCGACGCATTTATGGAAGGCGGATTTTGAAGCTGCGATGTCTGCTTCCCAACTTTTTTTTGCTGCATTCAAATATCTCCTTTAACTCAGAATGGACCAAAGCGAGCCTGCTCCGCCGGAACGGCCCGGCAGAAGGACGATCGCTTCATTTGCTGTCAGAAACGTATCATGTAATGGATGATACCGATTATTATCGACATCGAGATACCGTACACAAGCACGGGGCCGGCTATGAGGAACATTCTTGCGCCTATGCCCATCACATACCCTTCGCTTTTGTACTCGATCGCAGGTGAAGCGATGGAGTTTGCAAACCCCGTAATAGGGACGATGGATCCGGCACCTGCGAACCTGCCCAGGTCATCATACAGATTGAGCACTGTCAGCGTAACTCCGAGAAAAACCATTACCACCGAAGTGAGCGATGACGAAATGTCCTGGTCAAGACCCAGGTGCTTGAAGGAGTGCAGAAAAAACTGGCCGATCCTGCATATTATGCCGCCGACAAAAAATGCTCTCAGAATATTCCGTATGACCTTGGAATTGGGAGATACCTTATCGACATATTTCCTGTACTCATCTTTAGACATGACATTCTGCATCAAAACATCCTCCCTCGATAAACGATCCGTCGTACACATCAACAATACCTTCTGTCCTGCCAAGTACAAAAACACCCTTTGACGGGACCTTGCTGCCGCTCTGCCACGAAATGAACAGCCAGATAAGCGCGGCAAGGGCCACCAGAGCAAAGGCAATAAATAAAGCCTTGTATTTGCTTAATACAGACACCATGCAACCACCCCGAATTTTTATATTTATTTTTATTATTGGGATAAGAAAAAAAAGTATGCAGAGAATTTATTCTTGTGATTCAGATAGTATTAGCATGATTTAGCCGATGTTTAGCTTGAATCATTTTATACTTTTGCGATCAAGCCGATTTTCTTATGATTCAGTTAATGTTTATGCGGTTTCTGATATCCTCAAGGATCTTTTTTTCGATCCTCGATACCTGGACCTGTGATATCCCCAGCATCCTTGCTATCTGGACCTGCGTCTTCTCCTTGAAATACCTGAGTATTATGATCTGCTTCTCTCTTGGTTTAAGAGTTTCCATTACTTCCCGCAGCGCAATCTTATCGATGATATCGGTCTCTTCATCGTTACAGCCATCATTGAGCTTGTCTATCAGCAGCAGCGACGAACTGTCGCCCTCGCTGACCGGGCTGAACAGTGATTCAGGCGAATGTCCCGCTTCCACAGCCATAACAAGTTCTTCCACCGGTATATCCAGTCTCTGCGACAACTCGCTTATCGTCGGCTCTCTTCCCAGTTCCTTGCTCAATACCTCTTTGGCTATGCGGATCTTGTTCGAAACCTCTTTAAGCGACCTGCTCACTTTGATTATCCCGTCGTCTCTGAGAAAGCGCTTTATCTCGCCTATGATCATAGGGACGGCATATGTGGAGAATCTGACATCGTATGATGAGTCAAATTTGTTTATTGCCTTTATGAGGCCAATACATCCTATCTGGAACAGGTCCTCCGTCTCATGTCCCCTGTTCTGAAATCTGCGCACAATACTCCAGACCAGACCGATATTGTTTTCTACAAGCATGCTCTGCGCTGTCCTGTCGCCGTCCTTTGCAAGATGGATGAGTTCTATTGTATCTTTGCCCTCATACGGATCATCAATCATGTGCCCAAACCTTTCCCCCAATAAAGCAAGAGTATTGTAAAAAGCATTTGCTCATTATATTCCATTATTGCCATATTTTTACTGCTTTATGCAAAAAAAATATCAGCTTTTATCAGTTGCCTTAACTGCAGATCTGCCCGCCATGCCGAATGTTTTGTACAGAGTCACCGTAGTTCCTTCTCCGGGACTGGATTTGACCTTGACCATATCCATGAAGCTTTCCATTACGGTAAACCCCATACCTGACCGCTCCATATCGGGCTTTGAAGTATACAGAGGCTGCATGGCCTGTTCGATATCCTCTATTCCCTTGCCCTCGTCTGTGATCTCTATTTCAGCACTCTTTTCATAAAGGCGGCAGATCATTTTAATAATGCCGGGTCCGTTTTCATAACCATGTATTATGGCATTGGTAACAGCTTCCGATACTGCTGTTTTCACATCTGCCAGCTCTTCTATTGTAGGGTCGAGCTGTGAGACGAAAGCTGCCGCTGCCACCCTTGCGAAAGCCTCATTGCTCGATTTGCTCGAAAACTCCAGTTTCATTTCATTTACAGGCTGCATACGATTTTCTCCCCTTTATTACTCTTTCTGCCGTCTTGGCAGTCCATGCCGCCAGGAATACATATATCTGACTGCTTCCTACATATTGACTGCTTCATATATCTGTATGCTTCATGCATAAAGCAGTACTTTTTCCGAAATGCCTCACGCCGTATGTAGCGTTTTTACGGCAATATCCAACTCTTCATACAAAGGCATCAGCTTAAATACCCCCGAGATCTCAAGAATGCGCTGTATCTTTCGGTTTTTGCAGATGATCGCCGCCTTTCCGCCCAGCTTGCTTATGTTGGCATACCTGCCGACAAGCACGCCGATGCCGGAACTATCCATAAAACTCAACCCCGTAAGATCGAAAATTACATTTCTGGTAGTGGCCTTCAGCAGCTCCCTTTCCAACTTGTTCCGCACATATTCGGAAAAATGATGATCCAGTTCTCCGGATAATGATGCGATCAATGTGGATCCTCTATTGGCAAATCTGACTTCCAAAGCTATCCCTCCGAATTTCCCAAATGTACAGTATATATACTTCTGCAATAAACTGGAAAATCCTTCGCAGATTTTTGGAAACTTTTGTTGTACGGATGATATATTTATTACACTTTATGACAATTTCAATCGTTTCCCAAGTAATGCTTTGCTTTGTGGTCTTCCGCTATCCGGTCAAGCTTTCTGAGCCTGTGGTTCACGCCTGATTTCCCCAGAGGAGGCGTCAGGAGCTGTCCCAATTCCACAAGATTGGCATCGCTGTATTCCAGCCTCAGCTCGGCTATCTCGCGAAGACTTGGCGGAATCTTGTCGAGTCCAATATTCTGCACGATATATTTTATGTTTTCCGCCTGTCTGACTGAGGCGTTTACGGTCTTTGCAAGGTTGGCTGTCTCACAGTTGACGATCCTGTTCACATTATTGCGCATGCCCTTCAGGATCCTTACGTTTTCCAGTTCCATCAATGCTTTGTGAGCGCCGATAACGTTCAGGAAATCCACTATGTTTTCTCCTTCTTTAAGATATGTCACATAGCTTCCTTTTCTGGTTATGATCCTCGCATGCAGCCCGAAGCCTGACAGCAGCCTGCTGATCTCCTCAGCCTGTTCCGATGTGCGGGACGTGAGCTCGAGATGATAGGTCTTTTCGGGATCGCTGATAGACCCGCCTGCCAGAAATGCGCCTCTTAAGAATGCCTTTCTGCAGCACGTTTTCTTTATGCCGTCTTTGTCCGAAATTATCAGTTCCGTCTGCACTGTGCCGCCGGCTGATACTACTGAAACAGACAGGCCTGTCCTTCGCAGCAGCTCATCTGAACCTGCTGCCGGTGTAATGTACAGCATATATGAAACATGCTTCTTCAGCTTCCTGCTTTTGCGGATCGTTACTTCCGGTGATATGCCGCAGTGCTTTCTGATACTGCTGTAGATCCATCTTGCAAATGCTGCATTTTCCGTCGTTATCCTTATATTGTATCCTGCGCCGGACACTGCCGCAGCTGCACCGTTGAGCCACACCACTGCAGCAAGCTCGGACATGACGCAGCAGCCGCCGATATTTTCAAGTCTGCAAAGCTCATTTTTAACTGTTGAGGAAAAAGACAAATCAAAACACCTCTGTTTCGTTCATGATCCGGTATAGGCGCGGAGTACCTCTGTTTCGCTCATGATCCGGTAAAGGCACGGAGTACCTCAGCAACGCTCCATGCCTGTGCAAAACAGCCTCTTGGGGTCAGCGGCTCGTCGCCGTCGAATATTTCGGATATGCTTCCAAGGCATGCATGGTTCAAATGATCGCTGAATGGCTTGAGAAACTTCTCTGGCATATCTGAATACATCGGTTCCCTGCCAAGTGTTCGCCTGAATGCGGTTATAAAATGCCCGATCAGCCATGCCCATACAGTTCCCTGGTGATATGCGGAGTCCCTGGCATAGCGGTCCCCTATGTATCTGCCCCTGTACTGCTTCGAAGCAGGTGACAGGCTTCTCAGTCCGTATGGCGTATATAGCTCCTTCCACACCTTTTTCACGACACATTCGGCAATGACGCCTTTAACAACAGGAAATGAAAGGCTGACAGCAAGTATCTGATTGGGTCTGACGCTTTCGTCCCTGTAATCACCGTTCACCACGTCATACAGACATTTTTTGCCTTCATTCCAGAAGACTTCCGCAAAGCTCTTTTTTACCTTCTCCGCAAGTCTGCTGTATTCTGATGCCACTGCAGCATTACAGCAATATTCTGATGCCACTCCAACATTACATCTATAATCTGATACTTCCGCATTCCCGCTATGCTCTGATACTTCTGCTGAGCTTCCGACACCTTCTGCTGCCTCAGTACCGATCCTTGCGCTGATGTTCTCCATAACTTTCAGCGCATTATACCATAATGCGTTTATCTCAACAGCTTTTCCATGCCGCGGCGTGAATACGGTGCAGTCTGCCTTCGCATCCATCCACGTCAGCTGTGTATCTTCATTGCCGGCGGTTATCAGACAGTCTTCGTCCATATGGATGCCATGCAGCGTACCGTCCCTGTATTTGCTGATAATCTGGATCATCGATCCGTATAACTTTTCCCTGACAAGCCGGATGTCTCCCGTCTTCTCCACATATCTGAAAACAGCTTCAAAAAACCAGAGTGCAGCATCAACAGTATTATAACCCGGTTCCTCTCCTCCGTCGGGGAACATGTTCGGGACAAGCCCATACTTTATGTACCTGCTGAAGGTGGTCAGGATCTCTGCGGCCTCCTCATACCGTCCTGTAGATAGAGTCAGTCCGTCCAGTGATATCATTGCATCCCTGCCCCAGTCCGTGAACCAGGGGTACCCCGCAATTATAGTTTTTGCACCGGTGGAGCGGCGGTATACGATAAAATGATCCGCGCTTCTTGCAAGAGCGCGGTGGAAATCATCCTTACAGCCGGCGGTAAGCTTGCTGATCCTCGCAACTTCGGATTCAATAACAGTCTGTCCATATGATGCATCTATGTATTTTCCGGTACCTCTGGCATCATACATTGATGCATCCATATTCCTTCCGGCCGCTTCTGTGTCGTGCATTGATTCATCCATATTTTTATCGGCCACTTCTGCATCATGCATGGATACGGCAATGTTTTCGCCAATGGTGCATACCACACTGAAAACATTCTCGCTCTCTGCCCCTGTCCTGATATGGAAGATACCCGGTATATAATGATCTTCATAAGCATTCAGGCCTCTCTCCTGTTCCACAGGATAGTACATTCCCTCAAACCAGCAATGCGGTAAAACCTCATACCTGCTTCCCGCACAACCGATAAGTATTTCGATCCCCATATCATACGGATAAACGATGGTATGACATTCGCCTGCCTGCTGCCTGAACCTCATATGATGCCGGCTGGATTCGCCATGGTAGTCCCTGAAGTTGACAAGCGGTGCAACCTTCATATCAACAGCTCCAGCGCCGGTCCTGATGCGGTATTGAATGACAACTGTGTTCTCTCCATATACGAGGGCGACTGTCTTTTCTATTGATACATCCCCGAAGCAGTAGGAGAAAAGCGGCAGTGGATCGAGTTCAAAGCTCTGCTGACTGAAACATCCCATTTTGATATAGTCTCCGGTGGAAAAAGAATGGAGGTCATATTCTTTGCCATCTAGCAATATGGTTTCATGCAATTGGGAAAGGACCAGATGCCTTGCCACCGGAGGATCCAGCGAAGCGATGAGAAGGCCGTGATATCTGCGGCTGTTTGCTCCGATGATCGTTGAGGATGAAAATCCGCCTATCCCATTGGTAAGCAGCCACTCCCGTTCGATGGCCCTGTCGAAGCAGCTCCATTCAGATTTGCCAAACCTCACCTGCCCACCCCGTTTCTTAGCAATTGCGTCTCGAGGCTATATTTTCAAGTGCAGCCTTTATCACTGCCTCCGCAAGCTTTTGAGGATCATGCCTTACCAAATTGTTCTTCAATGAGGCATAATCTCCTTCGATCAGCATAATACCGGCTTCCTCGATCCTTTCGCGGTCGATCCTTACCTGATCGGCACCGTCATTATGATATTTTTCCCTGAGTTCGTCGGGAATAACCGAATTATTGACAATGCAAACGTCAATGATGCCTGAGCAGGAATGATCCTCCAGCGCCCGAATATGATCGGAGACGCTGTATTCCTCCGTCTCGGACGGCTGCGTCATGACATTGCAGACATACACCTTTAGTGCGCTGCTCTTTTTAATTGCAGGACAGATCCCTCTTACGAGCAGATTCGGAATTATGCTGGTATAAAGACTTCCAGGTCCAAGTACAATTGCGTCCGCCTGCTCGATGGCGTCAATGACTTCATTGAGCGGTTCCGCATCAGCCGGCTCCATATATACACGTTTTATCCTGCATTTATTGAAGTTGCTGTGTTTGCCTATTTGAGACTCGCCGCAGACTATGCTGCCGTCCTCCAGTTCGGCACACAATGTCACATCATTCAGTGTAACAGGAAGCACCCTGCCTGTTACGGCCAGTACATCACTCATTCTTCTTACCGCTTCCTCAAAGCTGGATGAGATGCCATCCATGGCAGCAAGGAAGAGATTCCCGAAGCTCTGGCCTTTGAGCTTTCCCTCCTTGAACCTGTACTGAAGCAATTGCTCCATCAGCGGCTCCGTATCTGCCAGCGCCAGGATGCAGTTCCTGATATCGCCCGGAGGCAGCATGCCCAGTTCCTGTCTGAGTACGCCTGAACCGCCTCCGTCATCTGCAACGGTGACGACTGCGGTTATGTTTGAACTGAACGTCTTGAGGCCGCGCAACATTGTCGACAGTCCGGTCCCTCCTCCTATCGCAACAATTTTGGGCCCTCCCGCAGATTGAACCTTTCCAGTGACATCATTTATACTCATCTGCCAGCACTCCTGCCATCCTTATCAATATCCCTGTGCTCTGTGACGACACGATGATTCTTATCGACCAGCCTTCTCTTCAGTTCATCGGCAATAGCCACAGAACGGTGCCTGCCGCCTGTGCAGCCTATACCTATGACCAACTGCGATTTGCCTTCCTTTACATAATTGGGGATGAGGAAGTCCAGCATCGAGTCGAGCTTTTCCATGAATTCCACTGTCTCGGACTTTCCGAGCACATATTCTTTCACATTTTCATGCTTGCCTGTCTGTTTTCTCATCGATTCTATATAAAATGGATTAGGTATGAATCTGACATCGAAAACCAGATCGCATTCGATCGGTATGCCGTATTTGAAGCCAAAGGAGATTATATTGATGATCAGGCCTTCAAACGGTTTATCCTGATCAATGATCCCGGTTATTGCTTCCTTCAATTGCTTTGGAGAAAGGTTGGAGGTGTCGATGACATAATCGGCCTTTTCCTTTATTTTCTGGAGGATTTTTCTCTCTTCGGCGATCCCTTTTGCCAGTCTTCCTTCCTGGGCAAGGGGATGCGAACGCCTCGACTCCTTATATCTCTTTATCAGAACATTGTCGGCGGCTTCCATGAAGAAGATCTCATAGGTATGCCCTTCGCCTGTCAGCGCTTCGAGTGCGGGAAACAGGTCATTGAGCAGCTCACCTCCCCTAATGTCGATTACAACGGCTGCCTTCTCCATTTTTTTATAGCTCTGTGAGCATATCTCTGCTATTTTGGGTATAAGCAGCGGAGGAAGGTTATCGATGCAAAAGAAGCCTGCATCTTCGAGGTAATTTGCTACAAGGCTTTTCCCTGCTCCTGATATTCCGGTGATAACAATGATTTTCATCTTTTGACCTCTCGTTTGTCTCTATAGTCTCATTTTAATTTCAGCCAACTTTATTATCTCATTTCTATTTCAGCCAATCTCTGCCCGAAACCTTATTATCTCATTCTTATTTCAGCCAATCTTTGCTAGAAACCTTTATTCAAGTGCTGGTATCCATTCACATGTATATGCGCTTCTCGCTAATTTACTCTTCACCTACGACCTTTACTTCCGTTTCCAAAGTCACCCCAAACTTGCTATATACCTCATGACGAATATGCTTTATCAATTCCAGTACGTCACTTGCCGATGCATTTGCTCTGTTCACGATAAATCCGCAGTGCAGCGCGGAAACCTCTGCTCCGCCTATCCTGAAACCCCTCAGCCCGCAGTCCTGCACCAGTTTTCCAGCAAAATAGCCTTCCGGCCTTTTGAATATGCTGCCGGCGCTGGGGAGCTCCAGTGGCTGCTTCTCACGCCGTTTTGCATTGAAATCGCACATTTTCGCCTTAATCTTTTCCCGATCTCCCTTTTTCAACTTTATAACGGCGCTCAACACTGTTCCTCCTTCAGACTGGATAATGCTCGATCTTTTGCCGAAGTAATGCTGCTCATTGTCAAGTACTCGGATCGACAGATCTGGGCCAAGATATTCACTTTCCTTGACTATCATAGACATATCGCCGTCATATGCCCCCGCATTCATCGTGACAGCACCTCCAAGGGTTCCGGGGATGCCCTCTGCAAACTCAAGCCCGGTCAACCCGTGCTCCAATGCAATTTTGGACAGCCTGGATATGAGAATGCCCGCTTGGGCGTATATCTCTTCGCCATTGACCTCATAGGAAGACAAATTGTCGGTTATCTGTATGACAGCGCCTCTGATTCCCTTATCTCTTACGATCAGGTTTGTACCGTTTCCCATGACCATTACAGGTATGCCGTTATCGCAGCATGTTTTTAATATACCTGCAATGCTTTCCGTATTGACAGGCCTTATAAACACGTCGGCCGGTCCCCCGATTTTAAACGAGGTATGACATGACATAGACTCATCGACAGTTACTGCGCCGCTGCCAGGTATCTGCCTGATCAACTCTGCCGCCTTGTTTTTATCCAATTTCCGCTCCCCTTAACACAATGTATCTGCTAATATTTTACTTCAGCATCGTCCGGCTTAGAAGACGATCTTCCGGACGCCTCTTTCTTTGCTGCCTTTCTGGCCTTTACAAATGCTTCCGCCTTGCTAACGGATGTGCTGAGGACAAGTTCTTCGCAAATTTGGATCTCATCGAGTATTTCAAGCACGGTAGTGAATTTTCCGACATCATAGCACATATGCGCATCAGTTCCGCATGTTACACAGACCTCGTACTTTTTGCATTTTCTTACGAACTCAAGGCAATTCTGCAAAGAACCCTTTCTTACCCTTGAGGAACCGTTATTGATCTCGATCAGCTTTCCATACTCGGCAGCAGTCCTGACAACCTTGTCTATATCCACCTGAAACATCGGATTTCCAGGATGCGCAACGGCATCGACATAGGGGTTCTTCAACGCATTGATCATTCCTTCGGTGTTTTCTTCTATACTGCCCGGTTTGATAACTATATCGTGAAAGCTTGCAAGGACAAACTCCAATCGCGATAATATCATATCCGGGATGTCCAATGATCCGGAAAAATCCATAATATTGGCTTCTGCTCCTCTGAATACCCTGACGCCATCGATATGCACAGGAACAACCCCAAGGTTTGCGAAATGCAGGAATGTGCCAGCTCCCATAACTGCCGGTCCGTGATCGGTCATCGCAATGGCTTCCATGCCGTTCAAGCGGGCTTGTACGGCATTTTCAACGACAGTGCTGTATGCATGGCCGCTTGAAATCGTATGTGTATGTGTATCTACAACCAGTTTCATTATATGTTCCTCCATTCTTTCGTCCTTTGCATAACAGTTCCGCTGCAGCATACCGGCTAGATCCGGCAAGACCGATAAATCTGCGGCCGAAGCTCACTCAGAATTTAAAAAACCGCTCGCTTATGAATTTCGCGGCATTGTACCCCATCTTTTTCTGTCTGTGGTTCATTGCCGCCACTTCCACGATGATCGCAAGGTTTCTTCCGGGGCGCACAGGGATTACAAGTGACGGCACCGATATACCGAGGATATCGGTAAAATGATCCTCGAGTCCGAGGCGGTCATACATTTTGTTTTCTTTCCAGAGTTCAAGCTTTATTACGAGGTTTATGTTTTCCTGAAGCTTTACCGCACCCATTCCGTACAGATTCTTTACATCAAGGATGCCTATGCCCCTGATCTCTATAAAATGCCTTATATTATCGGGAGATGAGCCCAGCAGCGTTGTATCGGAAACTCGCCTTATCTCGACGATATCATCTGCGATAAGCCTGTGGCCTCTTTTTACCAGTTCCAGCGCTGTCTCGCTCTTTCCGACGCCGCTCTCACCAAGTATAAGCACGCCTTCGCCATAGACCTCCACAAGCACGCCGTGCTGCGAGATCCTCGGAGCCAGCATGACATTGAGATATCTGATGAGACCGCTCATGAACCTCGATGTCATGTCATTTGTCTTAAGGATCGGTATCCTGTATTTCTCAGAAACCTGCAGCATCTCGTCAAAGGGTTCAAGATCCCTTGCTATCACAAGGCACGGGAAGCCCGTGCGGAAAAAATCATCCAGCCTTCTGAGCCGTTCTTTCGGAGATAAGCTCGCCAGATATGTCATTTCCACCTTCCCGATTATCTGTATCCTGTCGGTGCCGAAATACTCCATGTAACCCGATAGCTGAAGTCCCGGCCTGTTCACATCTGATGTGGTGATGTCGATATCTCCCGCAGTTTCGGTCATTGAGACCGGTTCCAACTGGAACTCCTTCATCAACTCGCTGAGTTTTACAGTAAACATTAACTGCCCTCCATAGCATAATTATACGTGGAACAAGTTCGCAGCACCCAGTTAAATTATATACTAACTTATCGATTTTTTCGATATCAATATGCATTCGTGTATTTTTCCGTCAGGCCGGACCGATTTCCAGCATTATCTATGCGGCATCATTGAGCTTTTCAATATTATAATGCTGTTCAGAGGTTAAGGAGTTCTGACTAAGCTTCTAAGAAGTCTCACATTTGTTGATTAGCTTGTTCAGTTCATCGATAAATTTTTCTTTTTCCTTCGGCGATA
>CAZQUQ010000058.1:8419-15701 GCA_964596445.1 uncultured Oscillospiraceae bacterium | reverse complement strand
AGGCCATGCCTTGCTTGCCACCCCCGAGTTGCAGGCGATGAGGTTGCCGTATAAGCTGCGATATAAGCTGTGTGGTCATGTCTGCCTGATTGGCGGTATGATCTGTGAGCTGGGTTTATCCAAATTGGGTGGTACCGCGGATTTTGATTCGTCCCTGAATTACAGGGGCGTTTTTTATTTTATGAGAATAAATAAAGGAGTTGTTGTTATGGCACAGGATAAAAAGTTCGTAGAGGAAATAACCTCGATGAACGAGGATTTTACACAATGGTATACTGATGTGATCAAAAAGGCCGATCTGGTCGATTATTCGAGCGTTAGAGGCTGTATGATCATCAGACCTTACGGATACGCTATTTGGGAGCTTATCCAGAAGGAGCTCGACAGACGTTTTAAAGAAACGGGCCATGAGAATGTCTACATGCCCATGTTTATTCCTGAAGGTCTGCTGCAAAAGGAGAAAGACCATGTAGAGGGATTCGCGCCCGAGGTGGCATGGGTCACTCACGGAGGCAGCGAGAAGCTGGCCGAAAGGCTGTGCGTCAGGCCTACATCCGAAACGTTGTTCTGTGACCACTATAAGAATATTATCCATTCATACAGAGATTTGCCGAAGTTATATAACCAATGGTGTTCCGTCGTAAGATGGGAGAAGACGACACGGCCCTTCCTCAGAACTCTGGAGTTCCTATGGCAGGAAGGGCACACCGCACATGCGACGGCGGAGGAGGCCCAGGAAGAAACGATCAGGATGCTCAATGTGTATGCCGAGTTCTGCGAAAACGTTTTGGCCATACCTGTAGTTAAAGGCCAGAAGACGGAGAAGGAGAAGTTCGCGGGAGCCAAGGCAACATATACTATCGAGTCTCTCATGCATAACGGCATTGCATTGCAGTCCGGCACATCTCACAATTTTGGCGACGGTTTTGCCAGAGCGTTTGAGATTCAATATACCGACAGCTCCAATCAGCTTCAGTATGTGCATCAAACATCCTGGGGAATGACCACGAGACTGATAGGGGCCATCATCATGGTGCATGGCGATGACAGCGGCCTTGTACTTCCTCCAAGAGTTGCGCCGGTGCAGGCAGTAATCATACCTGTTTCCCAGCACAAGGAAGGTGTACTGGACAAAGCGAAGGAAATCTGTGCAAGGCTTGCCGATACTGTCAGAGTCAGGATGGACGACAGCGACAAATCACCGGGATGGAAATTCAATGAATATGAGATGAAAGGTGTGCCGATCAGGCTGGAGATCGGGCCAAAGGATATCGAAAAAGGGCAGGCAGTGCTTGTCAGGAGAGATACCAGAGAGAAGATATTTGTACCGATCGAAGAACTCGAAGGCAGGATACATGATCTGCTTGACTCGATCCACAACAACCTCCTCAGCAAAGCGACAGCATTGAGGGATGAGAAGACATACACTGCCGTAGATATGGCTGAGTTTGAGAAGATAATCAATACGACGCCCGGATTCATCAAAGCAATGTGGTGCGGAGACAGATCATGTGAGGACGCTGTTAAGGAAAAAACAGGTGCGACATCACGATGCATACCTTTTGACGGCGAGCCGGTGTCAGACAGATGCATATGCTGCGGGAAGGAAGCAAAAACGCTTGTCTATTGGGGCAAGGCATATTGATTATGAAAAATTATTACCGAATTGCCACATAAATGCAAATAATTCAAAAATATTTGTCAATACTATTATCAGCATTATCCTAATAATTTTGCATTACGAGGTAATTGGAGGTAATAGTATGAAAAGAAAGACCATCATTTTAGTGGCATTGGCGGCACTGATGATATCGACTACATGTTATGCGGCAGCAACGGGAAACGGAATTCAGATCGCTTTTGATCAAATTGCCGGCAGCATTGCGGAGGTAAATGTTAATGCTTTGAATTTGAGGGAAGGACCTTCCACCGACTACCCGTCGATATCGCTGCTGTCAAAGGGACAGAAACTGACAGTTATGGGCAAACTGGGCGACTGGTATGCGGTCTACAATCCTGATACCGGCAAGGTGGGCACAGTGTACGGCAAGTATATCGACATCGACGCTTCGATACCTGTATCTGCTGATGTTACGGCATTGGAGGGAAAACCCGCTGATCCATCATCCGGCAAGACAGTATTGACAGAGGATGAGCAAAAGCTGCTTGAACTGGTCAATAAGGCGCGTGAAGAAAAGGGACTTGAGCCTCTTGCAGTAGATGATAACCTGATGAAGGTTGCAAGGACCAAGGCGAAGGATATGGTGGAAAACAATTATTTCTCGCATCAGTCGCCGACTTATGGCTCACCGTTTGATATGATGAGGCAGTTCGAGAACTCGTTTAAGTCAGCCGGTGAGAACATTGCCGGAAACAAGTCAGTGGAAGGCGCATTTAAGGCGTGGATGTCGTCGGAAACTCACAAGAAAAACATACTGAATCCTGGGTTTAAGGTGACCGGCATTGGTATCGAAAGCAGTGCGACATATGGGAAGATACTGGTGCAGCAGTTTATCGGCAGATAGATGATATTGACCGGTGTTATATAACTTTTCGGCGATCCGCATTTAGCAAAGAGCGCAGGTATGCCCGGCCGGGCGTGATGTGAGATGGAATCCGGTTTGACCGGATCCGGCCTGACAATATCCGTTGCCTCCGGTATGCCGATGCCAACTTCAGGCGGCTGTTTACAAAGTGAACAAGCCGCTTTTGTCGTTTTTAAAACATTTCGCCCCAGCATGCTTCTGCCTCTTCAAAATAATCGCAAAGGCAAAATAGACCGAAATGATAGTTTATATGTTCTTGGGAACTATAACCAAACTGCTTGTAATCAGAGTTGGTTGACATAAGCCTAGTGCTGTAGTAACATACATGTATATACAGGATAGCGGCAAAATTGTTTAACTATCCAATAGAGGTAATAACATAAGAGTCCTTTTATAATATGAAGGGACCTGCCGGAGTTTCTGGAATAGCTGGAGAAATGAATACTGTCTTTAGGGTGGCTGAATGAAGATCACAAAATATTCCGGAAGTATTGTCTATAACTGGATTTTGTCCTATATCCTGATCCTGCTCGTTACAATAGTATTAACAGGGCTTGTGTACAGTATTGCTGAAAGTACTATAGAAACTGAGATCAATAAATCCAACAGACTGGTCCTCAGTAATATAAAAAATGATATTGACAGCGCTCTTATTGAATTAAACAAATTCAGCATTGACTTATCTATGAATCAGAACATACAGGATGCCTATAATTTGACGCAGGATACTGATGGCTATTATTACACGCTTTATAAGGCAGCCAATAGTCTGGCGGATTATAAGGTATTTTACAAATCTTTGAAGGGCTACTATATTTTTATCAATCAATTGCAGCTGGTCATATCGCCGGCCGTCGTAAACAATAGCGTTAATTACTTCGAAGGATATATCAAATCAGAGGATTATACCTATGATCAATGGATCGATACCATGAACCATATCCATCAGGGGGAATACATTATGCTTCCCCATCATGAAGCAGGGGTCAGTGACCAGAAAACATTATCTCTGATCAGATCTTTTCCCATTACATCACGTGACAAAGTATCTGCAAATATTGTTATTATGCTTGATTTCGATAACCTGTTAAGTAATGTCACAAGCGACAGCAGCATAATAATACTCGATAATGGGAACAACATTATAGCACATAGCGATCCGGAGGCTGCTGAAATCGATTACAGTGAATTGTCGGGAAATTCCGGAATATTGACGAAATACTCCAACAACAGAAAAATTGTCGTACTATATCTTACATCAGAACAAACAAAATGGAAGTATGTAATGATCACACCTGAATATATATTTTGGGAAAAATCAGAGTACATAAAGAATATAATGATAGGTGAAATCATTTTGTGCATATTCTTAGTCGGATTTATGTCGTATTATTTCATAAAAAGAAATTATCATCCAATACAGGAGTTGATCTACTACATTTCAAAAAAGCTGAACACTGGCTCTATCGGCGAAAAAAATGAATATAATTTCATCAGGCAGGCAATAAACAGGACCATCGCGGAAAAGGAGCAGTTCGAATCCATACTGAGCAGACAGAATGCCGTATTAAAAGAAAATTTCATTGTTTCGCTGCTGAAGGGCAGAGATATTTCGATGCCTGTACATGAGTTCGTAACATCATATAACATTGCTTTTGAATATGATAAATACGGTGTCGTCGTTATATACATAGACAGGATCGACAAGGATCTGTGGGAGGTCAATAAAAGCGGAAATATAGACGAATATAGCCTGATCAGATTTGTAATAAAAAACGTTGTAGAGGAGATCATTAACCGTAATAGCCGGTGCTATATCGTTGAGGTCGATAATATCCTCGCATGCGTTATAAATACGGCGGTCAATAACGATGATATCAAAAGGATCCTGTCTGTGGAGATAAATGAGGCGAAATGTTTTATCAGGGAGAACTTCAAAATCGATCTGACTTTTGCAGCAAGCAGCATGCACAGCCGCATTGAAGATCTGGCAGCCGCATATAACGAAGCTGTGAGCGCGATGGAATACTCGAGGATCATGGAGGAGGACAAAACAGTATTTTTCAGCGATATAGCCGCTCAGAGCGGAAAGTGCTATTACTATCCCGATGAAAACATCCATAAGCTGACTAATTATATCAAACTGGCTGACTATGATTCTGCAAACATGATCATAGAAGATATATTCAATGCTATGGTAATCAATTCGATATCAGCAGAATTTGACAGATTTATTGTTCTTAATATGGCGGGAGCAATCATAAAAACGCTCAGTGAGACGGAAGAGGAGCGTAATAGTGAGTTTCTGGAGAGTGTAGATCTTGCCGGGCAGCTCATGAAGTGCAATACTCTGGTCGAAATGAAAAAAATGATGCAATGTATCGTAGAAAAAGCCTGTGATATTGAAAGAAAAAGGCATGAAAGCACTGACTATAAGATGAAAGATACCATTCGGCAGATCGTTGCAGATAATTATACCGATCCTGGCTTCGGGATCGGAAGCATAGCTGAAGCCATCGGGAAATCACCCTATTATATATCAAGGATATATAAGGATCAAACCGGAGAGGGCATACTGGACCTTATCAACAGGGTGAGGATAGAAAAGGCAAAAGAACTTTTGAAGCAAGACCTGACGCAGGAGTTGATCGCTGAAAAAGTAGGATTTACAAATGTAAGAACGTTCCAAAGGGTCTTCAAGAAAATCGAGGGAACTACTCCCGGTAAGCTAAAGGTCTAACCATTATTTGCTATAAATAATAGACAAATAGTGTTTTATTATTAATATTGTCGCATGTCATACCGATTTGTCGCAGGAACAATGACCTCTTTTCTCGATTTTGTCGCCTCATAGAGAATTATGTCTATATACTTTGATTGAGATGTAACTTAATATGACATTATGAAACGCGTTTCGTGAGCAAACATTGATCTGAATGATTAACAGCAAATAAGGAGGATTGAAATGAGCAAGAAGCTAATGAAGATATTATCCTTATGCATCGCGTGCCTTATGATAGTGGCAGCTGCCGCAGGCTGCGGCAACAGCAGTTCTTCGCCGTCTGGCACTCCTTCGGCAGGAAATACCGGCAACAGTACGGCTAATAATTCGGCTGACAGTGGTTCATCAACTGATGCTGCGTCAAATGGTACAGTCACATATCCTATTAATACGAATGAAAAGCTGACATACTGGGTTGAATTGAATCCATCGCTTGTTGCGCCCAACTTTACCAACCTGGGAGACACCGAGTTTGCAAAGCAGCTGGAAAAAGAGACCGGTGTTAAGGTCGAGTATATTCATCCTACTGTAGGAATGGGCACTCAGTCATTTAACCTGCTGGTTGCTTCAGGGAACATGCCTGACATAATAGATTATGGATGGAGCAAGTCTGTGGGAGGTTATCCCGGAGGTCCTGAAGCCGCGATCAACAATAAAATCATCATACCGCTCAACTCATATCTGGAAAAAGATGCCCCTGATCTTAAGAAGATATTGGATGAGAATCCCGATTATGACAAGATGGTCAAGTCCGACAGCGGAAATTACTATATTTTCCCTGTCATGAAGCTTGATGATTACTTAAATACAACATATGGACTGTGCATAAGAACTGACTGGCTGAAAGATTTAGGTCTTGCGATGCCTGAGACCATAGACGATTGGTACAACGTGCTCAAGGCCTTCAAGGATAAAAAAGGCGCAACGGCTCCGTTCTCTTATGCCGGAGCAGGCAATGCATTCTATCCTTTTGAAAACGGCGTATTCATTGGCGCGTTTGGTGTCAATAAAGGCCTGTATCTGGATAATGGCGAAGTTAAGTTTGGTCCGTATGAGCCCGGTTACAAGGATTGGCTCGTTACGATGAACAAATGGTTCCAGGAAGGGCTGATCGACAACAACTTTGCAACGAATGACCAGAAGGCTATGGACTCAAATATCCTGACCGGTAAAACCGGTGTGTTCGGGACATGGGCAGGCAGCGGCCTGAGCAAGTACATGCCGGGAACACAGGAAAATGATCCTAATGCAACTTTCTCTGCCGTTCGTTATCCTGTCCTCAACAAAGGTGACAAGCCTCAGTTCAACTCGCTGCTGAATCCTTTTGACGGAGCAGGTGCATGTATTACAACAAGCTGTAGAAATCCTTCGCTTGCAGCACAATTTTTGAACTACGGATATACGGAAAAAGGCAGACTGACTTATAACTACGGCATAGAAGGTGTTTCCTATACGATGGAAAACGGCCTTCCGTTTATGACAGATGAAGTTCTTAAAAACCCTGATGGTCTGCCGATCGGCCAGGCATGGTCGAAGTACTCGCGTGGAGTATACCCGGGTCCTTACTTCAGTGAAAAAAGATTCCTTGAATTGTACTATGTATATCAGGAGCAGAAAGATGCGCTTGGCATATGGACTGACAATGATATGAAGAAGCACCTGATGCCGCCTGTTTCACCTACGCCTGAGGAATCGTCCGAGTATGCAAGGATAATAAACGAAGTCAACAGTTTTGTTGATGAATACACTCTTAAAGCAATTATGGGAACAGAAGATCTGAGCAATTTCGACCAATATATCAAACAACTTGAGAAGCTCAACATCAAGAGAGCCCTTGAGATCCAGCAAGCAGCACTTGATAGGTACAATAACAGATAAATCCACATCTGCGGGGCAGTTTTACTTAAGTAAAGCTGCCCCCGGAAAGTCAAAAATTCGCAAATGGGGTTTCGGC
>CAZQUQ010000058.1:0-8409 GCA_964596445.1 uncultured Oscillospiraceae bacterium | reverse complement strand
TTGCGTTTTCTTAGATGAACAAAAAATCATTCAATGGCTATTATTTTAATAGGATAGGTATATTCATCGTAAGTAATAAGGATTTGTATCTTATGATCCTGCCGGTACTTGCCTTCTATATAATCTTTCATTATGTACCGATGTACGGTGTAGTTATTGCGTTTAAAAATTTCACTCCAGGACTGGGGATCATGGACAGCCCATGGGTCGGGATACAAAACTTCGCTGAGTTTTTTACGGGAATGTATTTTTTCAGGATCGTAAAAAACACATTGATAATAAGTGTGACATCAATCATTGTCGGCTTTCCCGCTCCAATTATCTTCGCACTTTTATTGAATGAATTAAGAAATCAAAGGTTCAAAAAACTTGTCCAGACGGTAACATATATGCCGCATTTTATTTCTCTTGTTGTCGTATGCGGCATGATACTTCAGTTTACAAAAGATACCGGTGTAATATCATATGTATTGAATTTTTTTGGTGTACCGCAAAAAACTATGCTCAACTATCCTGAGAATTTTGTCCCGATATATGTAATATCCGGATTGTGGCAGGAGGTTGGATGGGGTTCCATAATATATCTGTCTGCGATCGCAGGTATCGACCAGCAGTTGTATGAAGCGGCTCAGATGGATGGGGCATCTCGCCTGAGGCAAGTGATAAATATTACTATCCCGGCTATTATGCCAACAATTATGGTTATGCTGATATTGAGGTTAGGCAATATCATGAGCGTTGGTTTTGAAAAAATTATATTGCTATATAATCCCGCGATCTATTCGACAGCTGATGTCATTTCTTCGTTCACATACAGGAAAGGTCTTCAGGAATTCAGCTGGAGCTACAGCACAGCAGTCGGCCTATTTAACTCTGCAATCAACTTTGTGTTTCTTTTAACCTCAAATTGGTTAAGCAAGAAATTTAATGAACAGAGCTTGTGGTGAGGTGCGTATAATGAGGAATAAAGAAACGTTAGGATCAAAAGCTTTCAATGCGTTTAACATAATATTTATGACCTTTATGATGATAATAACGCTGTACCCGATGCTTTATGTTGTATTTGCTTCATTTAGCAATCCGCTGAAGTTTACAAGTTATGAAGGTATTCTGCTTGGACCGGCCGGATTCAGTCTGAGCTCGTATAAAGCGGTCCTGAAAAATCCCATGATCCGTGTTGGATATGTAAATACACTCATAGTTGTGATCTGTGGTGTCGCATTAAGCGTCCTGCTGACTTCGATGGGAGCCTATTTCCTGTCCAGAAAAAATATCATGCTCAAGAAATTTATCATGTTTTTCATTGTGTTTACTATGTTCTTTAATGGCGGACTGATCCCATTCTATTTGACAGTAAACAGGCTGCAATTGGATAGAAGTCTATTGGTCCTTATACTGCCTGTCGCTATCAGTACGTTTAATATGATCATAATGCGGACAGCGTTCCTGGCTATACCGGACAGTATCGAGGAATCTGCAAAACTTGACGGCGCAGGCCATTTTACGATCCTTTTCAGGATCATTATTCCATTGGCACTGCCTACTGTTGCGGTCATGCTTCTGTTCTATGGAGTCGGATATTGGAATGCATGGTTCAATGCCATGATATTCTTGAGAGACAGGGATCTATATCCGCTTCAGCTTGTTCTAAGAGAGATCCTTATTCAAAATGATACAAATAGTATGAATATGTCATTCAGCGGTGATGTCGGCAGCGAGCAGATGATCACCGAAACTATAAAATATGCTGTTATAGTTATAGCTACTGTTCCGATCCTTACACTGTATCCGTTCCTGCAAAGATATTTTATAAAGGGCATTATGATAGGTGCGATAAAGGAATAAACGATGCAGTAATACAAAAATGGTGGTGATTTCGTTGCTGAAACAGTATATCAAGCTCGATAAAAACTGGCGGCTCAGTCAGGAAGGCAAGGATGAATGGTTCGAGATCCCGTCGATGCCGATGCAGGTCCATGAAATATTACATTTGCATCGTATTATTCCTGACGATTTTCTAATTGGACTCGGTGAAGAAATAAAGTGGGTAGCAGAGAGTGGCTGGAGGTATTCCTGCAATTTCTCCGCGCCTGATATGGAAGGTGTCGGGAAAGCAGAGATCATTTTTTTCACGATCGATACCATAGCTGATATATTTTTAAATAGTGTGAAAATCTTATCTTGTGACAGCATATACCGGCCTTTTAAAGCTGATGTGACCAAGTTGCTGCAGAAAGAGAACACGCTAGAAATCGTGTTTCAATCGCCCTATGCATACATGGAAGCACATCCCATGCCTGAACAGTGGATAGGGAAAGTACGCCATACAAAGATACTGCGAAAGCCTAATGGAGATTTCACTGATTATTTGGGAGCAAGGCCTTACATTACCCCGATAGGCGCGGCAGGAGATGTCATGCTCGTACTTAGCGGAAGCTCAGAACTGCTGAACTGGGATGTTGATGCTAAGCTGACTGATGATTATAAAACCGGTACAGTGGATGTTTCCGCGAAGATACGAAGCACTGATGATGTGAGTTGCCGGGCTTATCTTCTGGATGCTGGCGGCAGAGTTATCTCAACCTGTAAAATGGAGTATTCTTCGTCAAAGGAACACGACGGGGAAGCCCGGGGAAAGCTCACCCTTGAGGATCCTTTGCTTTGGTGGCCCCGGGGCTTTGGCAGCCAGCCGCTCTATACTGTCAGGATCGAATTGAAGGATGCATCCGGAGTCACAGATACTGATGAAAAAAGTATCGGCTTCCGTACGGTACAAATGGATAGTAATTTTAACTGCTGCATCAACGGGAATAAAGTCCGGCTATGGGGCGCAAATCTGCCGCCGCTTGACGGCAAGACGCACTGCTATAACAAGGAACGCGCCCATAGACTTCTTGATCTCGTTGAGATGGCCAATATGAACTTCATCCGGATCTGGGGCGAAGGAGAAGTTCTTGACGATGATCTCTACGATGAATGCGACCGACGCGGCATATTAGTCTGGCAGGATTTTTTCAATTTCTATGGAATGCAGCCGGATACGAAAGAATTCACAGATGCATGCGTAAGAGATGCGGAATATCTGATCCGCCGCCTCAGGCACCATGCAAGCATCATAATGTGGTGCGGCGGGAACGAGGGACTGATGGGGATAGAATTCGATTACCCAAATAGTTCGGAAAATGAAGTTATAAATATCGGCGCCGGGATCTACACGAAAGAGTATCCGGAATTGTGCAGAAGATTGGATCCCGACAGATTATATTACGTTAACTCACCCAGCGGAGGAGAGTACACAAATGATCCGCGCTGCGGAGATATGCATGGATATGAGATGTGGAGGTATATTCCGGGATCCGAGTACCCTGTTGCGATGACGGAGCAAATGCGGGCATCCGCTCCGGCGCTGAAAAGCCTGAAGAGATTTATTCCGGCTGATAAGCTTTGGCCGGCTGATTTTGTTGATTCCACCACATACAGCAAGCGCAATCAAAAGCTCCTGCCTGATGCATGGATGTATCGCGCCGGCGGAATGTTGGCGAAAAAGTCCGGGCATGTCGAGCATTTCTATGATGCCGAAACGCCGGAAGAGCTGATTTACAAGTATGCGGCGGCTCATGCGGAGGCTCTGAAAAACGGGATCGAGCGCAGCCGTATGGGCAGGCCTTCAGGAGCAAACTGTGAACGCATCAGCAACTGCCATCTGGTATGGAAGCTGTCCGATACATGGCCATTGATATACAGCGCCATTATAGACTATTACCTGGAACCGTTTATCCCATATTATGAGGTGAAGAGAGGATACAGTCCGGTACTGGTGTGCTTTGACATCCGCGACTCGATAAACCTTTGGATCGTCAATGACAGCGCGTCTGATGTGTATGGTACATTGGAGTTCGGTATATTCAATCCTGCACAGAATTGCTTTATGAGGTTCGATAAAATCGAGGCCCATATGAAGGCAGGGTGCTCAGGCGAGATCCGGAACCTTGATTATTGGGGCGAGTTTCCGAGAGATTACATTTTATATGCATGCTTTACCGATAACGCTTCAGGAATAAAAGCAGAGAATTTCAATTATCTCGATATTGAACGCAATATGATCTTCCCCGAGGCAAAGCTTTCCATTATCAATGAGGGAGATGAACTTAAAATAGCCACGGACAGTTATGCACGCTGCGTTGAGTTGAGCGGATCGGATAATGGCGACGAGTTTGGATGGTATTTTGACGATAACTATTTTGATCTGCTCCCCGGAATGGTCAAGACAGTTAAAGTATATGGAAAACACAGATCAGGAGTTATTTCAGCAAAAGCGCATTACTCTTCGCACATCACAAGGCTGGACTGGGAGAAGAAGACACTGCAGCGGGGATGACCGGAACGGAACATGCAGACGATTATATCTGTGAGGTGTTATGGAATGGAGAAATTACTTATTGATAGACTCAGGTTTAGTGCTGACGATGATTTCTTAAAGCTGGCCGGCTTTTTTAAGGCAGGTACCGCACCTGTGTTTTCAGCGGGTATGAAAAAGCACTTTGAAGTGGCAAAGCAAAAGCCGCAGAATTTTATAAACCACCCACCTGTGCTGGCCATTTCCCTTGGAGGGACGAACCTCAAGCTGATGATAGCTTCGATGAAAGACGGGAAATTGTATGTTGAGTATGCAAGATCACTGAAGATTCCGGCAAAACCGACCGATTTTTTTGAATTCTTTGATGATCTGATTATAAGGGATAAGCAAGTATATGATTATTTTAAAAGAGTAGGCGATAAATATCTGGGCTTTTCATTTCCTATGGCAGTGATAGATGGAGTACCATACCATCCGACGAAGGTCCCTATGCTCAATAATGTGATCCTGCGCGACATAAACGAGCTCAGTCAGGAATGGAACTTTGAAGCAAAGTTCGGAAAATATCTGGAGAGCCGTGGATTGCCGCCTGTCAAGCTGTTTTATCAGGGAGACGGTATCATAGCTCATCATGGAGCCGTCAGCCTTTGCGACGTGGGGCACGATGACAGTACTACCCTGGTGATCTGCGGAACCGGTCTGGCGACAGGAGACGAAGAAAACTATATTCAAATGGGGATCGCCCCTATGATAGATGACGATGAGGAGCTTTACCCGGCCTCTGAAACAGAGAACTACCAATACCATTATGCAATTGCTGGCAAAGGTCTTTTTGGCTTAATGAGCAGATGCATTAGAATAAAGGCTCAGGAACCTGGCTCATTGCTTGGAAACTATGATTTACAAAGGTATTTCCTGGACTCGGAGGGCTCAAAGACAGTTATACAAATATGGGAAAGCAGTTTGCCGCAGGGGACTGCGAAGGACGATGCATTAAGGATCCTGAATGAGGTGGGGAAAGAAGCGTATTCCGAACTGCAGCAAATCGCCTCTGAAATGGTAGGGCGTTTAATAGCAGGCATCGCAAGCTCTATAGTGATTACCATCGTTAAGATGGGACCTGCGCAAAACGGCAAAGGGCATGATGTTTTCTTCGAAGGGAGTATTGCCGTCAACAAGGAAATCCTGCCGAGGGTCAAACAGGAAGTGGAGCGAAGGATAAGAAATACGGAACTGTTTAGAAAGCTTGAGGTACCGCAGCCTTATCTGCCTGATATGGAAATGGAGCTGAAACCGATCATAGGCAGGAACGGTGTTGACGCCCAGGAATTAGAGGATATTGACATAACGCTTATAGGAGCCGCTACGTCGATCATGGCTGACAGATGTATAAAGGATTAACTGTAAGGAGTTGAAATCATTGCATATCGAACTGCCTTATGGCAAAGACAGCATTATCGCCGAAATACCGGAAGAAAGGCTAAATGCCGTTCTGACCTCTAAATTGCATGATTGCCGGCCTGACATCGATCAAGCGGAATTGGTCCGGCAGGCCATTGAAAACCCTGTCGCAACTCCGAGACTCAGAGATCTGGTCAAAAATAAGAACAGGATCGTAATAATCACAAGCGACCATACCAGACCGGTACCGAGCAGAATCACCATGCCCTTACTGCTTTCAGAAATCAGAATGGGCAGCGGCAGCGCGGATGTAACCATACTTATCGCCACAGGGTGCCACAGGGAAACGACAAAGGAAGAGCTGGAAGAAAAGTTTGGCTCTGAAATAGCAAATAATGAAAAAATAATAGTTCACGATTGTGATGATGAAAGCATGCTTGTCAATATCGGTACGCTGCCATCCGGAGGCAAGCTTGTTCTTAACAAGCTTGCGATAGAGGCTGATCTTCTTATATCCGAGGGCTTTATCGAGCCTCATTTCTTTGCCGGATTTTCCGGCGGAAGAAAGAGCGTACTGCCGGGCATTGCAGGCAGGGCTACAGTTTTATACAATCACAATTCGAAGTTCATCAGCGATCACAGATCAAGGGCAGGATCGCTTGACGGCAACCCGATACATGAAGATATGCTCTATGCGGCAAAAAAGGCGGGGCTCGCTTTTATCCTGAATGTGGTGCTCAATCATGACAAAGAAATCGTTTTTGCAGCAGCAGGCGATCCCGATATCGCGCATATGAAAGGATGTGATTTTCTCAACAGTAGCTGCAGGGTAGATAGTGTTCCGTCGGATATAGTTATTTCGACAAATGGCGGGTATCCTCTGGATCAAAATATCTATCAGGCAGTCAAAGGCTTATCGGCAGCGGAAGCGACTGTCAACACAGGCGGTGTGATCATCATGATAGCCAAGTCCGATGACGGTCATGGAGGTGAGCATTTTTACAAAACATTCAAAGATGAGAAGGATATGAATAAATTGATGGACAGCTTTCTGGCAACACCGAGCGATGAGACTGCAGTCGACCAGTGGCAGTCGCAGATTCTTGCGCGAATATTGAATAAAGCTGCGGTCATTTATATATCGGATGCTCCGGATGAGATGGTGTCCAATTTCAGTATGATTCCCGCACATTCGGTGGAGGAAGCCATAGTAAAAGCGGACAGTATTTTGGGGAAAAAGGGAGCGAAGATCACTGTTATACCAGATGGCGTGTCGGTAATTATTGCTTGAAAAGGTTATCGGCAGTTGTTGCTTGAAATAACGTGTCGGTAATTAATGCATGAAATGGCTTGTTGGTAATTAATACTTGATATGTTGTGTCGGTAATTAATACTTGAAACGGCTTGTCGGTAATTAATACTTGATATGTCGTGTCGGTAATTAATACTTGGAAAAATTTCAGCAATCTATAAATAAACTGAGAAAGGGGTATTTACAATGGAAAAACGTAAGTTGGGAAAGACCGGTTATGAGATCTCCTGCTTAAGCTTCGGAGGTATGGAGTTGCATTATCTGGATGAGAACAGTGCATATAATCTGCTGAATACCGCGTTGGATAATGGAATCAACTATATCGATACATCACCTGAATATGCGATGAGTGAGTATTATATAGGAAAGTCTATTGCCCACAGACGTGACGAGTTTATTCTTGCCACCAAGTGCGGTGACAATATGTCGGGCATCGGCCCCCTGTATACTTTTGACAAAAAAACGATACTCAGCAATTTGGATGAAAGTCTTCGCTTGATGAAAACAGATCATATCGATGTATTCCAGCTGCATGGCGTTATTCCTGAGATGCTTGAAGGAGGAAGATACGGAGAGGCAATGGAAGCGATGCGCGAAGCAAAGGCGTCGGGTAAAGCTCTGCATCTTGGCTTGACGATCAGGAACGGACAGCCTCAACACTATGGCTACCCTGCAACCTTTGGCTATAATTCTTTGTTAAGATTTGCCGGCTGGGATGAAATCGAAGTAGTTCAGCTTGTTTATGGCGGTTTGACACGACTTAGCGAGAATGTCATCCAGAAGGCACATGATGATTATGGGACAGGCATTATCGCGCGCGGAATAATCAAATCCTATGACGATCGCTATGAGGCCCGTTTCGAAGCCTCAAGGATAAGTGAACTGTTCGAAGAAGGTGAAACACGAAATGAATTTCTTATACGTTTTGCACTGACGCATCCGGCGATTTCATCTGCTGTTATTGGCACTAGAAACGTCAATCATCTGCTCGACAATGCTAAAACCGCAGAAAAAGGCAAGCTTTCTGATGAGGTATATAATGAAGCAAAGAGGAGACTAAATTTTGCCGGCATAGTTCCGGGGCCTGTCGATATGAAGCTCAGCTTTGATTGATGATATAGGATAGAGCAGACAAAAGTAAGACAATCAAAGGTATTATGGCTGGAAGCTCCATAAGATATGTGCCGCCTGAAAAGGCGGCTATTTTTTTGTGTAACAAGAAAACTACTTGCTAAGCAAGTGAGAAAAGAAGAGGTATATGCCGTTAGGAAATCCCCATATTAGTCAAATGCAGGTCTGGCCGGCCGCAGACGGCGAAACCGGCGGCTATGATCACCTT
>CAZQUQ010000057.1:0-15912 GCA_964596445.1 uncultured Oscillospiraceae bacterium | reverse complement strand
AAAGAGGAATTTGGATTTTAATGTAGAATTTTTTAAATATCATATATATAGAATGCATTAGGGGGTTATTATTATTATGGATGTTTTAATGATCTCAGCAAAATCGAATCCAAACTCCATAGCAGGTGCACTGGCAGGTGTCATTAGAGAAAGAGGCGTGGCAGAGATGCAGGCAATCGGTGCCGGAGCTTTGAATCAGGCGGTTAAGGCAGTGGCAATAGCACGAGGGTTTGTGGCTCCATCCGGTATAGAACTTATTTGTATACCCGCATTTACCGATATTGTCATCGACGGTGAGGAAAGAACCGCCATAAAGCTTATCGTAGAGCCAAGAAAATGCCAATTTTCCGTATAGACCGATAATGCAGCAGAGCCGTAGATCTTTATGATCCACGGCTTTTTTTATGCCATGATTGCACGCTCTGAAGAACTGTCCGCCGGTTGCGTTATTGAGTATGATCGATGGATATGATAATATGATTGTGAATCAATATGGAGGGACAGTTCTTGAAAACGTACGAAAAAATAGGCAGCGGGACGATCCTTGTAACAGACGGAGCATTAAAATATATCCAATTTGACTGTCTGAACAAATACAGCGATATACTGATACATTTTATGAGCACCAGAGCCGGCGGCGTCAGCAGTGGGGAATGCAGCACGCTTAATCTCAGCTTCAGCAGGAACGACAGCAGGGAAAACGTGCTGAATAATTACAGGCTGCTGTGTGCATCAGCAGGGGTTGAAACTGAGAGTTTGGTCCTGGCAGAACAGGTACATGGCACAAGAGTATATAAAGCTGATGCGGCGGATAAAGGCAAGGGCTTTCTGAGAAAAAGCGATATATATGAAACAGACGGATTAATGACGACTGTTCCGGGTATAACGATGGCAACTCTCCATGCAGACTGCGTACCCTTTTTTTTGTTCGAGCCCGGAATTAAGGCTGCAGCGCTTCTTCATTCAGGCTGGAAAGGAACTCTTCTGAATATAGTTTCGAGTGCATTGACTGAGTTGAAAAAGCTTCCAGGATTCGATCCAAAAAGGTTAGTGGCAGTTATAGGACCATCTATTGGGCGCTGCTGTTTTGAAGTAGATGAAGATGTATATGCTCTTTTCAGGGAAAAGTACGATGACAGTGGGTTCTACGGAAGTATGCCGCAAAAGAAGTGGAATATCGATTTGAAGGGTATAATCAAAAGAGAATTGACCGAAGAGGGACTTGATGATTCTAGTATATACGACAGCGGATTATGTACTAAATGCAGGAAAGACCTTTTCTTCTCGTATAGAGGAGACATGGGGAAAACCGGCAGCATGGCTGCTTTTATGCAGATAAGGCCGTAAGGAGTTTCTGATGAAAAGGACCATTATATCGATCAGTATTTTAATAATTTTAGTGATACAGTGTATTTTTCTGACAGCCTGCCAGACAGGACGTGAGCTTAAGCAGCTGCAGCGGCTTCATGATCAATATAACGCCAAGACAGACGAAAGCGAATATACCAATGACGACGACGTTCTGGACAGAGGACCGGAAAAGGGCGGAGTACTTAATCTTTTTACAACCGAGCCTGATACATTGAATCCTATACTGACAAAGAATGCATTCACAGCTGATATTCTCAGTTTTGTATATGAGGGGATGACAAAACTGGATGAAAACCAGAAGGCAAAAGCTGTATTGGCTGACCGGTGGTCTGTTTCTGATGACGGCCTTATATGGGAGTTCCATATAAGAGACGGAGTCAAGTGGCATGATGGTGAGCTGCTAACAGCATATGATGTGGAATTTACCATCCAAACCTTGTTAAATCCCGGCATTAGTTCTGTATATAAGCCTCTGCTGCTTAATATATCTACATGTGCCGCTGTTGATTCTTCAACTATTAGGATAGCGCTTAAAAAGCCCAATTCATTCATGCCTGAAATGATGGATTTTCCCATTATTCCGAAACATCTGTTCATAGATATGGATATCCTCTCTTCTTCAGGACTTATGAAACCTGTCGGAACAGGGCCGTACAGGTTCGATTCACATACGGAAGGAGAAAGTGTTGTACTGAAGCTGAATGAGGACTGGTGGAATTTTAACGAAAACGAAACATTGAAAATCGGCAGTATGTATTTGGAAACAATACAGGCGAATATTTTCAAGAATGCAGAAGATATGATGGCAGCTTTTCAATCCGGTGCAGCAGATGTTGCGGCCATCACAGTTAATGAATACCATAAGTACAAGGGCAGAACAGATCTGAACATCAAAAAATATACATCACGGGATTTTGAATTCATATCTTTCAATTTAGACGATCCGGTATTGTCTGACATTTATGCGAGGAAAGCAATATCATCGGCAATAGACAGAGAAAAGATAATAAATGAGCTGCTCCCTGGTGATGCTGTGCTGGCTGAACTGCCTGTATTGCCGTCAAGCTGGATCGAAGGATATAGCACATCTCAAGCACCGGCGGAAGAGGAGACGTCAGGTGAATCTGATGAGACTTTGACTACAGGACAAAACGAAGCTGTAAGTATTACTGAAGATATACTGATAAAAGGCGGCTGGAAAAAGAACCAGCAGGGTTATTATAAAGTCATAAAGGGTGTCAGGAGATATCTTAGCACAGAGCTTGCAGTAAACAGCAACAACAGCATCCGTGTTCGTGCAGCACAAATGATATGTGAGCAATTGGAGGCAGCCGGCATAAAAGTCAAGCTTGTGCAGATGGGATGGAATGAACTTGTCAGCAATGTCAACGCAGGCAAGCATAAAATGGCCTTCATCGGCTGCAGGGTCCCTCAGATCCCTGATGTTTCGTACCTGTATTCAAACAGCTACCTCCCGGAATCACTCTCTTCCAAAACATCTGCCAATGCAAAAAATATATCAGGGTACTCTGATCCTGAAGTCGATGACTTCATTACTGCTCTGTTCACAGAAAATGATATGCGCAGGAGAGTCGTTGTTTACAATGAACTTAAAAGAAAGGTACTGGATGACTGCCCTTATGTCGGGCTGTATTTCATGAGGGACGCCATGGTTTACAGCAAGGAAATAAAAGGCCGGATGATGCCTGATACCTGGAACCGGTTCAATGATATGACCAGCTGGTATAAACCTGTTGGGTCATGACATCTGATTTGCCAAAAGCATTGCATACGAGGAAGTAAAGCTATAATTTATATAATAAGTAAATATGAAATGGAGAAAAGTATGCTCTGGATAATTATAACGTTGATTGTAGCAGCAGTCGATCAGATAACAAAATATATCGTAGTCAGGAATATCGGTCCATCTGATATGATACCTGTCATAGACAAGTTTTTCTACCTGACGTTCCATAAGAATCAGGGAGGAGCCTGGGGCATCTTCCAGAACAGCAGACTGTTGTTTTTGATACTGACACCTGTCATATCGATCGCGATAATCGTGTTCATACTAAAAAATGACAACAAATTCATAAGATCCGTTCTTGCATTGATACTTGGAGGTGCAATAGGCAACTATATAGACAGGGTCGCAGAAGGAAGCGTGACTGATTTTCTTCTGTTCTATATCGGTTCGTATCCGTTCCCCGTTTTCAATGCAGCAGACATCGCAGTGACCTGCGGTACGATATTACTGGCTGTTTACATACTGTTTATATATAAAGAGCCAATAGAATCCAAACAGGATGATAAAAGCAATGAGGAATGAAAATTACTGCATACCTGCTTCTGAAGCCGGTAAACGCCTTGATGTATGGCTGACCGGCGAATTGGCAGAATATTCGAGATCATACGTCGAAAAGCTTATACAGGAAGGAAATGCTACTGTTGGAGGAAAAATCGTCAAGTCCGGTCACAAGCTTAAGGCCGGCGACATCGTGAAAGTGCGCATCCCGAAACCAAAGCTGCTGGAGGTAAAGGCAGAAGAGATAAAACTGGATATAGTCCATGAAGATGATGATATTATAGTAATCAACAAACCCAGAGGCATGGTCGTGCATCCGGCTGCAGGCAATCATACAGGCACTTTGGTGAATGCTCTTCTCAAACATTGCGGTACTTCTCTTTCCGACATAAACGGTGTAATTCGGCCGGGTATAGTACACAGGATCGACAAGGATACTTCCGGTATCCTGGTCATAGCGAAGAATAACAGATCCCATTCAATTTTGTCGGATCTTCTTAAGGAACATGATATCAATCGTATTTATACTGCAATCGCTGAAGGTATTATAACTGAAGAGCGAGGAACCATCGATGCTCCGATCGGAAGACACCCTGTAGACCGCAAGAAAATGGCAGTCAATACCAGGAACGGCAGGCATGCCGTTACACATTTCAGAGTGCTTGAACGCTTCAGATCGGCGACCTTGTTGGAAGTAAAGCTGGAGACCGGCCGGACGCACCAGATAAGAGTACATATGTCACATATCGGACATCCGCTGGTTGGGGACAGTATATACGGGAGAAAGAGAAAATCTTTCGGATTTGAGGGACAGGCTTTGCATGCAGGCACTCTGGGATTTGTGCATCCGAGTACAGGCAAGTATGTTGAGTATACGGCAGAACCGCCGCAGGAGTTCAAGGATCTTGTGGAGAGGCTGAGAGCGGAGTAAATAGCGCTGGCGATCCTTAGCAGTAAGTAAATAAAAGAACAAAGATTGTCGATTTTTTATAAAGAATTTTTGCAAAATATGTGTAGACAAGCGCTAATAGTTATGGTAGTATAAACTAAAAATTAACAATAACCTTTTAATTAGTCCCGAGAGGCTGGAAGGGTTCCATATTTCAGTGATATTAGGGTTGAGACCCCGAATATTCATGCTTCCTGCTATCGGCAGGAAGCATTTTTTGTTATATGGCAAATACACAGTGGCAGCGATGACAGGTAACAAACTATGAAATTAAGGATAAAATAACAGGGAGGTGGTACTTTGATAGACAAGGCTGAAATTATGGATGAAAATGGCATAATGAGAGCTGTTACAAGAATCGCGCACGAGATTATCGAAAAGAACAAAGGTATTGAAGATCTATGCCTGATCGGTATTCAGAGGCGAGGTGTTCCGCTGGCAAAACTGATAGCATCGAAGATCCGTGATGTGGAAGGAAAAGATGTTCCGGTAGGTATCCTGGACATTACATTTTACCGGGACGATCTCAGCCTGCTTTCCGAACACCCGGTTGTTAACGGTACTGAAATCAATTTCCCTGTTACAGAAAAGGTCATAGTACTGGTTGACGATGTCCTTTATACAGGAAGGACCGCCCGTTCGGCCATTGACGCAGTAATGGATATCGGAAGACCAAGGATGATACAGCTTGCGATACTTATCGACAGAGGCCACAGAGAGCTTCCTATCAGAGCTGATTATGTCGGGAAAAATGTTCCGACATCAAGAACAGAGGTGGTCAATGTCAAGCTCTTCGAATACGACGGTGTAAATGTTGTTACATTGAGTGACATTGAACCGGGGATGAAGCATTGAGTAAGGATTTTTCCTTACTCTTATTTTTTACCTGCAACATGCAGCTCCATTGACAGATAAAGAGCATCGACATAAAGAATTAACAATATCGATAAAGGCGGTATGGAGTATGAATCTGAAATCGAAGGATGTACTGGGACTTAAGGAGCTATCGGCAGAGGAGATAGAATATATCCTTGATACTGCAAAAACGATGAAGTATATAATAACATCCAACAATAAGAGAACTCCTCATTTACAGGGCAAGTCCATTGTGACTCTTTTTTATGAAAACAGCACAAGGACAAGACTTTCTTTTGAACTGGCCTCAAAGTACATGAGCTCAAGCTCCGCCAACATTTCTGCATCAGCAAGCAGTGTGGCTAAAGGCGAGTCGCTGATAGACACAGGCAGGACCATAGACATGATGGGGACAGACGTTCTGGTCATCAGGCATCCCCAGTCCGGTGCACCTCACCTTATGGCAAAATATGTCAAGGCATCGGTAATCAACGCAGGAGACGGGATGAATGAACATCCGACACAGGCATTGCTGGACATGTTCACAATGCGAGAAAAGAAGGGTACGCTTAAAGGCCTGAAGGTGGCAATACTAGGCGATATATACCACAGCAGGGTGGCAAGGAGCAATATATGGGGATTAACCAAAATGGGTGCGGAGGTATCTGTAGCAGGCCCTGCAACACTTATTCCTCCGGGGATAGAAAGGACCGGTGCGAAGGTATACAGCACGATACATGAAGCGCTTATCGATGCAGATGTCGTCATGTCGCTGAGACTTCAGCTCGAGCGGCAGAAAAAGGCGCTGTTCCCATCGGTAAGAGAGTATTCAAGGTTTTTCGGACTGGATGACAACAGGCTCAAGCTCGCCAGGAAGGATGCTCTGATAATGCACCCCGGACCGATGAACCGAGGAGTGGAACTGACAAGCGCAGTTGCGGATCATGACAGCTCAGTCATAAATGAGCAGGTAACCAACGGCGTTGCCGTAAGGATGGCATTACTCTATCTATTGACCAGGAGGGGTACAAATGAAGCTGTTAATTAAGAACGGACATATCATAGATGCCAAAACAGGCGTCGACGGCATATATGACCTGCTTGCCGAAGAAGGAAGGATCACTGAGATATCTGCGAACATCGAAGAGGACGGGTGCGAAGTAATAGACGCAGCCGGTAAATTCGTACTGCCTGGTCTTGTAGATGCGCACTGCCATCTCAGGGATCCCGGATATGAGTACAAGGAAGATATCGAGAGCGGTACCAGAAGCGCAGCCAAGGGAGGTTTCACTTCAGTTGCATGCATGCCGAACACAAATCCTGTAACGGATAATGAGTCAGTCGTTAAGTATATCCTGAATAAAGCGAAGCAGGAAGGCTGCATCAATGTATATCCGATAGGTGCAATCACAAAGGGTCAGAAGGGAGAAGAGCTTGCGGAAATCGGTGAGCTCAAGTTCGCAGGTGCAGTGGCGATATCTGATGACGGCAAACCTGTTAGAAACTCAGCATTGATGAAAAAAGCGATGCAATATGCTTCTATGTTTGACATAGCTGTGATATCACACTGTGAAGATATCGAACTGGCAGAAGAAGGAGTAATGAACGAAGGATATACTTCTACGATATTGGGGCTGAAGGGTATACCCGCAGCCGCAGAGGAAACAATGGTCGCCAGGGAGATCATCCTGTCGGAGTATCTCAATATACCGATTCATATAGCACACGTCAGCACAGCACTGTCAGTCGATCTGATAAGAAATGCCAAAAAGCGCGGAGTCAAGGTGACATGCGAAACCTGCCCGCACTATTTCTCGCTTACAGAGGAAGCATGTATTGGATATGATACCAACGCAAAGGTAAACCCTCCGCTAAGGACGGCTGATGACGTTAAAGCAATAATCGAAGGAATAGCTGATGATACGATAGATATTATCGCAACTGATCACGCACCGCATCATGCTGATGAAAAAAACCTGGAGTTCAGCCTTGCCGCCAACGGCATAATAGGCTTTGAAACTGCTTTGCCTCTCGCGGTCACATATCTGGTAAGGCCAGGTATTATTTCGATGACAAAGCTGGTCGAAAAGATGTGCCTCAATCCAGCCAGATTGCTGGGAATTAATAAGGGATCACTCGAGAAGGGATGCCCGGCGGACATAACTATAGTCGATATGGATGAGATGTTCACAGTCGATCCTGCCAGATTCGAATCAAAAGCAAAAAACACACCGTTCGGCGGGTTCAAATTATACGGGACAGTCTGGGGGACCATCGTGAACGGTAAGCCTGTAGTAAGCGAAAAGATACTATTGTAAGAGGTATGCTGACATTCCTCAGCTATGGAGAATGCTGCTTGCCGAGGAGTGTCACCACACTGTATCAAATGCGTGACATTCCTCAGCCATAAAGGAATACCTCCTGCAGAAGAGTGTCACCACACCTTGGAGGTTGAAAAATGTTTATTGACAGACTGATTTCGAAAGTAAGGAAGCTTGAAAATCCTACTGTAGTAGGTCTTGACCCGAAGCTGGACTATATCCCGACAGCTATCACAGAAAAGGCCTTCAGACAGTATGGAACCAACATGCAGGGAGCATCCGAAGCAATAATCATGTTCAACAGGAGGCTCATTGACGCAGTCTGCGACATCGTGCCGGCTGTAAAGCCGCAGCTGGCCTACTATGAAATGTACGGCATCAATGGAATCCGTGCTTTCAACGAGACTTGCAGATACGCCGCTTCAAAGGGAATGCTCGTGATAGCTGACGGAAAGCGGAATGATATTGGTTCGACCGCTGAAGCATATTCGGCTGCATATCTGGGAAAAACTTCGATTGGAGATGAATTTGTACCGGTATTCGATACAGATGCCCTTACTGTAAACCCATATCTGGGGTATGACGGAATAAAGCCGTTTATTGAAGACTGTGCCGCTTCTGGTAAAGGGATATTCGTCCTCGTAAAAACGTCAAATAAAAGCTCAGGGCAGCTTCAGGACATCGTGACACAGAACGGAAGACATATATATGAGATCGTGGCCGAACTCGTGGAGGAATGGGGAAGCACAGTTGTCGGCAAGAATGGATACAGCAGTGTCGGGGCGGTCGTGGGTGCGACTTATCCTGAACAGGCAGCTGTACTAAGGAAAATAATGAAGAAAGCATATTTTCTTGTACCTGGGTATGGAGCGCAAGGCGGGACAGCAAAGGATGCCGCCGCAGCATTTAATGACGACGGACTCGGCGCTGTTATAAATGCATCAAGAAGCATAATGTGTGCCTGGAAGTCGGAGAAGTGGAACAGCAGGTATGGAGAGGACGGATTCGATCAGGCAGCACGTGATGAAGCTCTGAGGATGCGAGAAGATATCCGGAATGCGTTGGAGGACAGGTGAATTTATTGCGTGGCCACTTTATACATCTGGTTTCCGGTGTGGAAGGAGCACCAGCGCCATTTACTCCGGTTATGTTTCCATGGCACTGACTCAAATGCTCTATCCAAATGATAATATGGTTCGGGGATGATACAGACGATTTGAAAGGAGATAAACATGCCAAGACGCAAAGATGTAAGTAAAGTTATGGTAATTGGATCAGGGCCAATTGTGATAGGCCAGGCGGCAGAGTTCGATTATGCAGGAACACAGGCCTGTCGGGCGCTGAAGGAGGAAGGCCTTCAGGTCGTTCTTGTCAACAGCAACCCTGCTACGATCATGACTGATACGAATATGGCTGATAAAGTTTATATCGAGCCGCTGAATGCAGAAACGCTTAAGAAAATAATTGACAAGGAAAGGCCTGACAGTATGCTGCCGACTCTTGGCGGACAGACCGGACTCAACCTGGCAATGGAACTGGCAGAGTCGGGTTATTTGGATAAAATGGGCGTTAAACTGCTGGGTACGGCAACTGAAGCGATAAAAATGGCTGAAGACCGTCAGGCTTTCAAGGATACGATGGAGAGCATCGGTGAGCCCTGTATTGCCAGCAAGGTCGTAATGTCGCTGGATGATGCCCTCTCATTTGCATTGGAAATAGGATACCCTGTCATCGTTAGGCCGGCTTATACCCTCGGCGGAACCGGAGGAGGCATTGCAGACAACGCGGATCAGCTGTCTGAAATAGCGTCCAATGGCTTAAGGCTGAGTCGTGTTGGTCAAGTCCTGATAGAGAAGTGTATCTCAGGCTGGAAGGAAATCGAGTTTGAGGTAATGCGGGACGGAAAAGGGAACTCTGTCATGATATGCAGCATGGAAAATGTAGATCCTGTCGGAGTCCATACGGGCGACAGCATAGTGGCCGCACCATGTCAGACACTTACAGACAGGGAGTTCGGTATGCTTCGTACGGCGGCACTCAACATAATAAACGCTCTGGGAATCGAAGGAGGGTGCAACGTTCAATTTGCATTGCATCCTACAAGCTATGAGTATGCGGTGATAGAGGTAAATCCGCGTGTCAGCCGATCTTCCGCATTGGCATCGAAAGCTACAGGTTATCCGATTGCCAGAGTAGCTACAAAGATCGCTATCGGATATACCCTCGATGAAATCAGAAATGCTTTGACGGGCAAGACATTCGCATGCTTTGAGCCTGCTATAGACTATGTTGTACTGAAAATACCCAAGTGGCCTTTTGACAAGTTCGTAAAGGCAAAAAGAACACTGGGAACGCAAATGAAAGCGACGGGAGAAGTAATGTCGATAAGCGATTCCTTCGAGGGAGCGTTTATGAAGGCTGTCAGATCACTGGAACTTAGCATATACACACTCGAACAGGATTCATATAAGGCACTAGATACCGCTGAAGTTGAGAAAAGACTGTCAAATATAGATGATGAACGGTTGTTTGTGATAGCAGAAGCACTGAGAAGAGGCATCTCCGTAAAAAGGATAAATGAAATCACCAAAATCGATGATTTCTTCCTGTATAAAATATTCAATATCGTAAAGATGGAGGAAAAGCTAAAGACAATAACGAAAGATACATTGACTCCGGAATTGCTTCTTGAAGCGAAAAAAATGGGATTTACAGACAATGTCATCGCTGGGTATACAGGATGTGATGCCTCATATGTCAAAAACCTGAGGAATCAATACGGAATACGGGTGACCTTTAAAACAGTCGATACCTGTGCAGCCGAATATGAGGCGGTTTCACCGTATTATTACTCCACATATGGCCACACCGATGAAGTCAGGAGTTCGGACAGGAAAAAAGTGCTGGTCATAGGCTCCGGACCGATCAGGATAGGTCAGGGCATAGAATTTGACTATTGTTCGGTACACTCGGTATGGGCTTTGAAAGAACAGGGATATGAGACCATCATCGCAAATAACAATCCTGAAACCGTCAGCACTGATTTTGATACTGCGGACAAACTTTATTTCGAACCATTGACCATCGAGGACGTTCAGAATATCATCGAAGCAGAAAAACCCGAAGGGGTAATAGTCCAGTTTGGAGGACAGACAGCAATAAAGCTGGTAAGGCAGCTCAGCAAGCTCGGAATCAGAATTCTTGGAACTCAGGCCGAGGATGTCGATGCCGCAGAAGACAGGGAGAGATTTGACAGGATATTGGAGTTGACAGGAATACCAAGGCCGAAGGGAAGAACTGTATATACTCTGGAACAGGCTTTGGAAGCAGCAAATGAACTGATTTACCCTGTGCTGGTGCGGCCATCCTATGTACTGGGCGGCCAGGGAATGGAAATCGCCTATAACGACAGAGACATAGAAGAATTCATGGAAATAATCAACAGGGTCAAGCAGGAGCATCCGATACTGATCGACAAGTATATGATGGGCAGGGAGATAGAAGTGGATGCTATCTGTGACGGCGAAAGCATACTTATCCCGGGAATAATGGAACATCTCGAACGGGCCGGAGTCCATTCGGGCGACAGTATATCCGTTTATCCCGCAATATCGCTGAAATCATCGGTCGTAAAACAGATAACGGAATACACCGAAAAACTTGCTAAGGCTCTGAATGTGACAGGAATGATCAATATTCAGTATGTGCTTTACAATGAGGAGCTATATGTAATAGAAGTGAATCCGAGGTCGAGCAGAACCGTCCCCTATATAAGCAAGGTCACCGGCATCCCGATGGTGGATGTGGCAACGAAGGTGATGACAGGCAGCAAGCTCAGCGATTTCGGTTATGGAACAGGCCTGTACAGGAACTCAGATCATGTGGCTGTCAAGGTACCAGTATTCTCCTTCGAAAAGCTTCATGATGTGGACACGAGCCTTGGTCCAGAAATGAAGTCCACCGGCGAAGTTCTTGGTATAGGCAAAACCTTCCATGAAGCACTGTTAAAGGGGATCACTGCTACGGGCATGAAGCTGCCTGCAGCTGGCGGCGGAATACTGATGACCGTCAGGGATTCGGACAAGCCGGAGCTCATAGATATTGCAGAGCAGTTTGAAAGGCTTGGATTCACTCTTTGGGCTACAGGACACACTGCAAACATGCTAAACATGCATGGGATAGCAACAAACGCAGTCAAAAAAATAGGAGAAGGATCGCCAAATATCCTGGATCTGATATCTTCAGGAAAAATTCACCTTGTGATCAATACTCCGACCAGAGGACGCCAGCCGGAACGGGATGGCTTCAAGATCAGGCGCAGATCGGTCGAGATGTCGATACCATGCCTGACATCACTTGATACGGCAAGAGCAGTATTAAGCTGTATCGAAATGAAAAAAAGCGGAACGGGACTTGGTATCATAGATTTGAGTGAAGTCGGAAACTAAATATGACCAATGGAGGTAAAAGCATGTCAAAACAGCTCATGGATGTAATTTCAGCAGTGGAGGAAAAAGCTGACGGAATAGTAAAAATGACAGTTAGTTCGCCATACATATCCTCGAATGCAAAGCCTGGACAATTTGTAAACATAAAATGCTGCAGCGGCAATGATGCACTGCTGAGACGTCCGATAAGCATATGCCTTGCTGATAATGCAAACAATACATATGATATTTTCTTCCAAAAGAAGGGGACTGGTACCGAATTGCTTGCGGCAAAAAAAGCAGGAGACTTTCTTGATGTGCTGGGACCTCTGGGCAATGGATTCGATCTGAATATAAAGTATAGAAGGATAGCAGTGGTAGGAGGCGGCATTGGTATATTCCCGCTGTTGTTCGTGCTGGATAGGAGCATGGCTATAGTAAAACGGTCATATCTCGGCTTCAGAACAAGCAACCTGATCGTCCTGGAAAATGAGTTCCTGCAGAAATCTGTGTCTTACGAAATAGCTACCGACGACGGAAGCAAAGGACATAAGGGATATGTGACGGATCTGCTGGAAAGGGACATATCAACCGTTAATTTTGATATGATATATGCATGCGGACCTGAACCAATGCTCAGAAAAATCAAAGAAATATCACAAAAATATAATATTCCTTGCCAGGCATCACTGGAGCAAAGGATGGGCTGCGGATTCGGAGCCTGCCTTGTATGCGCCTGCAAAACCCTCACAGATGATGGAGGGTGGCAGTACAGCCATGTATGCAAGGACGGGCCTGTATTCAATATCAGAGATGTAGTATTTGAGTAAGCATACTGCCGACAAGCGGCAAATATATTTGGAGGACAAAATGGAACATATCGATCTGTCGGTAGACATTTGCGGAGTTAAATTAAAGAATCCTGTTATTGCGGCATCAGGAACTTTCGGTTTCGGGAAAGAACATGCGGAACATATCGATTTAAATAAAATCGGGGGAATAAGCGTAAAGGGGCTCACACTGAAGCCGAGGCAGGGAAACAAACCGCCCAGAGTCGCCGAAACGCCGGCAGGAATGCTCAACAGCGTCGGTCTTCAAAATCCGGGTGTACATAGCTTTGTAGAAAACGAGATACCTTTTTTAAGACAGTATTCGTTGGCTGTTATAGCCAATATTGCAGGAAATACGATCGATGAGTACTGTGAAATGGCAGAGATATTGTCGGACGCCGATATCGATGCAATAGAGCTAAATGTATCATGCCCTAACGTCAAGGCCGGATGCGTCGCATTCGGCAACACTCCTTCAGGAATAGAGGAAATTACATCCCATGTGAAAAAATACTGCAAAAAACCTCTGATCGTGAAGCTCACACCCAATGTCACCAACATCTCGGAAATCGCAGCGGCTGCGGAGGATGCCGGAGCTGATGCACTTTCGCTTATCAATACGCTGCTTGGAATGGTCATCGACATCGAAACAAGAAGGCCTGTTCTTGCTAACAACACCGGCGGTCTGTCTGGTCCGGCAGTCAAGCCTGTTGCAGTCAGAATGGTACATGAGGTTTATCGGACTGTAAAAATACCGGTTATAGGCATGGGCGGCATTTCTACAGGGAACGACGCAATAGAGTTCATGCTTGCCGGCGCTGCTGCGGTTATGGTAGGCACTGCTGGACTGATTTATCCCGATGCCTGCATAAAAGTATGTGACGGAATAGAACAATATATGAGAAAGCACGGTCTTAAATGTACTGCCGATGTAACGGGCAAGCTGATATTGAATACATGAACAGCGGGGTGATATGTTGAAGACCAGGTTGATATTCGTAAGGCATGGCGAAGCAGAAGGCAATAAAATAAGACGCTTTCACGGGTGGACCGATTCCGGACTGACCGATAAAGGCCATCTTCAGGCAGAGAAAGCTGCCGAAAGACTGAAAGACATGGATATCGACGTCATATACTCCAGCAGTTTGAAAAGAACCAGACAGACAGCGGATTATATCGCAAAAGTAAAAGGACTGCCTGTTTTGACATCCGAAAATCTAAGAGAAATAAATGGAGGGGACTGGGAAGATCTAACCTGGGCCGAGCTTGAGCAAAGGTGGCCTGCCGAATACAGGATGTGGGAAGACCAACCCCACTTGCATCGAATGCCTAACGGTGAGTCAATGGAAGAATTCCAGGAAAGGCTGCTTGAAGAGGTAATTTCGATCATCAGTCGTCATGAGGGTAAAAATATATGCATTGTAACCCATGGGACTGCTATTCGTGCAATGATATGTCACTTCAGGGCATGTACTCTTGAAGAAATGATCAATGTGCAGTGGTGTGATAATACAGCTCTTACGATCATCGACTGCGAAGACGGAGTTTTCAGTATAGTGACGGAGGGTGATTCTTCTCATCTTGGACCTGATCTTGGAACGATAGTGAACCAGGATTGGTGGGAAGATTATCTGAAAAAGAACAGGGATAGAAAAAGCAATAAATAAATTTATCGATTAAAAGGAGGATATTGGGATGTCTGAAGAAAATCTCGTCAATTGGCTGTTTGAGACCAATGCTGTAAAGGTTTGTCCGGAAGGAAATCCATTCTGGTATACATCAGGCACTATCGGCCCTTATTACATAAACACACATTTTCTATATGGAAGTGAGAAAAAAGCGATTGAATTACTGGAGCTGATCGATGCTGTCAAGGCAGACAAGCTTAATTGTCCGGGAAGACTTCTTCCGGTGCTTGAAGCCAATTATGCATCAGATGAGATATATCGAGGCGTTATCGACAGCATGCTGGAGTTTATAAAGGATAATCTGGATGTTGACAGCATTGACTATGTGTCAGGCGGCGAAAGGCGGGACTGGTTTTTCTCGCTGCTTACAGCCAAATACCTTGAAAAGCCGCACATAACTATATATAAGGATCTGTCTTCAGTCGTCACCCAAAACGGAGAAACAACTCTGATCGAGTCAATAAACGGAGCAAATGTACTTCATATAGCAGATCTGATCACTGAAGCCTCCAGCTATGACAGAGCCTGGATACCGGCGATTAAAAACATATGCGGGCAAATGACATCAAGCGTCGTGGTCGTGGACAGACTGCAGGGAGGTGCGGAACTGCTCGAAAAGAACGGTGTTTGCTCCTTTGCAATGATATCTATAGAAAAGAGATTATTTGATAAAGCGCTGAAACTCGGACGTATTGATAAAGGTCAATACAATATGCTGATCAATTATACTAATGATCCTCACGGATCCATGAAAGCATTTCTCGAAAAAAACCCCGGATTCCTGCAGGATGCGCTGAAAGCCGACGGGAGGACGAGAGAACGGGCACAGCTTTGCATAGAAAAAAAGATATACCAGTAGCATTATGCTAAAACAGGGAAAGTGGTAAAAATCGTTGAAAAATAAGCATTACTTAATTACAGTTCAGGTGGATGAAAATGATAACGGCTAAAGCACTTATATTGCTGCTTGTGATCTCGCTGCTATTTGCAGGCTGTGGGACCACATACTACAGGGACGGTTCTTCAGGAGGAGTAAACGACAGGGACGGTTCTCCAGTAAATGATGATCCCGGGAATGCGGATACAGAACCGCCGGATCATGATAACATCACGGAATGGAACGGCAATGATGATGCTTATGATAATGATGCCGGCAATACAGGGCA
>CAZQUQ010000056.1:11431-15976 GCA_964596445.1 uncultured Oscillospiraceae bacterium | reverse complement strand
TATCATTATACTCTATAAAAAACTCCATTGGTAGACCAAAAACAACATTTTAAAACAAAAACCACATGTTCTGCTGTATCAATTTGCGATTCTTCTGCCGGCAAGCTTTATTTTATAGGAATAACGGTCCGCCCGGGTAATAGATATGACGACCTCCACAGGACGATCAGCTATATCATATGTCACCCGAGTTGCATACAGCAGAGGATCTCCTCTTTCTATATTCAGCAATGACGCTTCCGAGGCTTTTGCCCCCTTTGCCTCCACCGTTTCCTCCGCTCTGCCAAGAACTATGCTGTAATACTTCTCAAGCATTTCATAAAGTGATTCGCATTTCAGGCCTTCCTCAATAAAACCCGGCACTGCTGCCGGCGACAGATAGTTGGTCATAATGCAGGTCGGCTCGTTATCTGCATACCGAACCCTGTAGAGCTTGTACACTTTATCTCCGAAGGACAGGCCAAGCAGTCTGGCAATATTTACAGGAGCTGTTTCCTCAGAGTATGATTACTTTTGTTTCCGGGTGCATACCTAATGCTGAAATTGTCTCGGCCCAACCTGATATAAGGTTTAGTTCCTCACTGACCTTAGGCTTGCTGACAAATGTCCCCCTGCCCTGCTGCGTGTGCAAATACCCTTCCTGAACCAGTTCCTGAATGGCACGGCGAACGGTTATGCGGCTAACCTTGTATCTTTCCTGCAGTTCCGACTCTGAAGGGATAAGATCACCAACATTGAACTGCCTGCTTCTTATTTTCTCCAGCAGTTTCTCCTTTACCTGATAATACAGAGGTATCGGATGAGATTTATCCAACAAGCTGTTCACCCCTTTTACCACTGATACCAATAACTAAATCACATTATATAGTATTGGGACAATCACCCGCAATACATGACAAATGCCGACATCACGTAATAATGCCTGTCCACTCGTATAAAACAACGTTTAGCGGCATAAAAGCAATAATGCATTGCAATTAAGCAATACAGATGATAAACTAAGACTACGTGCAGCATTAATCCACGTACTTCAACATATTACGGGAGGATGCAACTGATGGCAGAGTATAAAAGACGTTTTGGAGACAGATACGATGGAAGGCGTCTCAGATCTTTGGATGCGTTTTTCAAAATAATACCGTTCATCATGAGATACCGCGTCGACTCACAAAACTTTTTTGAAGAAACTATCGATATCAGTCATGCAGAAGCATATTTAAGGAAAAGAAAAAGAGACTCCGGTGTGAAGATAAACATGCTGCATGTCTTTATTGCGGCCATAGTACGGACGATCGCACTAAGACCCGCACTAAACAGGTTCATAGCCGGTCAGCATATATACGCACGCAATGAGATCCTTGTATCACTTGCCATAAAAAAGGAACTGAAAATGGAAAGCCCTGAAACAACGATTAAATTAAAGTTCGAGCCGACGGATACGTTGTCTGAGATAGCTGAGAAAATTAACAAGCAAATAGATGAAAATAAGGTGATCGATCAAAGCAATGATACAGATAAGGTTGCGCGCCTGTTTATGCTGTGTCCGGGCCTTTTGGTGAAGTTCCTCGTTTTCGTCATCAGGTTTTTGGATTATTTTGGATTGATGCCAAAAGTATTACACAAGGTAAGTCCTTTCCATACGAGCTGTTTTATAACAGACCTCGGATCGCTGGGGATCTCACCGGTATACCATCATCTGTATGATTTCGGCACCACATCGATTTTCATTGCCTTCGGAACAAAAAGAAGCGAAAAGGTCATCGACATAAACAACAATATTCAGACCAAACGATTCATAACAATGAAGATAGTTACCGATGAAAGGATCGTGGATGGCCATTATTATGCTTCGGCATTCAAGCTGTACAAAACGTTGATACAGAATCCCGAAAGACTCGAATCACATCCGGGCAAGCTGACTCCCGATGTTGACTGAGCCTTCAGAGAAAGTGGCTCTATTCCCTGCCGTTCCAGCAATAGGTGCATACCTTGCAGGCCGGCAGATCTATTGCATCGATCATATCTTCAAGCCTCTGGAATTTAAGGCTGGTAAACTTCAGTTTCTTACAGATGCAATCCACCATGCATTTGTACTTTTCCGTTCTGGAATCACAGTATTCGTCCAGCGGGATCGTATCAGAGCCTTCAAGCTCCCTTATAGTGCGTCGTGTGATCAGGTCAAGGTCTGAGCGCGACCTCGAGAAATTGAGGTATTTGCATCCATAGAGCAGGGGAGGACAGGCAGGCCTCACATGCACTTCCTTTGCATGGAAATTATACAGCAGTTCCACTGTCTCTCCCATCTGTGTCCCGCGTACTATTGAATCATCGCAGAACAATAGGCGCTTGCCCCTGATCAGTTCAGGTATCGGGATCAGCTTCATTTTTGCAACAAGGTTTCGAATATTCTGGTCCTGAGGTATAAAGCTTCTTGACCAGGTCGGCGTATATTTGACAAACGGTCTGACAAACGGGATCCCTGACTCGCTGGAGTATCCCAAAGCATGTGCCACGCCGGAATCCGGTATCCCTGCGACGACATCGGTCTTAGTATCGTCGTTCCGTGCCAGTGCTTGTCCGCTCCTATACCGCATGATTTCTACGTTTTTGCCCTCATAGGATGATGCGGGATAGCCATAATACACCCAAAGGAACGCACATATTTTCATTTCGTTTCTTGCAGGTGATACTATTTCGATCCCATCGGGAGTCAGCAGCACTATTTCTCCGGGTCCAAGCTCATATTTCAGATTATATCCAAGGTTCGGCAATGCAGTTGATTCAAATGAGACGCAGTAGGCTCCCTCTTTCTCACCGACCAAAAGCGGCGTCCTGCCCATGCGGTCTCTGGACGCATATATGCCTTCCTGGGTAAGCACGAGCATCGTGCACGAACCTTCTATCGACTCCTGGGCTCGAAGTATGCCGTCTTTTATAGTGTCTTCCTGATCGCTGACAGCTGCGCGCATTTCTGTCTTATTGATCTCTCCCCGGCTCATCTCTAAGAAATGTATATAATTTCTGTCAAAAGCTTCCCTGACCAGTTTATCGATATTATTTATCCTGCCGACCGTCGTCAGCGCGTAATGACCATGATGGGAACATACAGTAAGCGGCTGTGCTTCCGTGTCACTGATGCAGCCGATCCCCATGTTCCCTGACATTTCAGCAAGATCGTTTTCAAATTTTGCTCTGAACTGCACATTCTCGATATTATGGATATACCTTGAAAAGCCCTTCCCTGAGCACACAGCCATTCCGCCGCGGCTTGTGCCAAGATGCGAATGATAATCCGTGCCGAAGTACAGATCCATTACGCAGTCATTTTTTGATGCTACGCCGAATAATCCTCCCATGGCAACCTCGTTTCGTTTATCTCTTTATCGTTTTATAAAATTGCTGTGAAAGAAAAAACATACTTCCATTTTATTTTTTATTGGCGAAGTGTCAATATCTTTTTGCAATTTTTACATGCTAAAAATGGGAAATCCCTCTCAAATCATGCCAGTTGCCCTTGATGATCCTCTTGCCGAGCACCGAGCAAATAAGTGATACTGCCAGTTCTCCGGTAATATTGGCATTATCGAGTATCGGATTCAGTTCGACAAGCTCAAGAGACCGCAGTTTTTCCCTTCCGGCCAGCATCTCGACAGCCAGATGTGATTCTCTGTATGTGAGTCCTCCCTTGATTGGAGTTCCGACTCCAGGTGCGTCCGACGGAGTCACCGCGTCGAGATCAAAGCTCAGATGAAAGCCTTCCGTACCGTCCTCCACGATGTCTATCGCCTCCTGCATTATATCCCTCAATCCGTACATGTCAACGTCTTCCATGGTAAAAACAGTGACTTTGGACTCTTTCAGCAGTTCGGCTTCCTGCGGATCAAGATCCCTGGCTCCGATTATGACGACCTTGCTTTCATCTATAAAGCTGACGTCAGGATCTTTGAACCTGGTCATCTCAAATATACCCTTGCCGGTCGCAGCAGCCAATGACATGCCGTGCAGGTTGCCGGACAACGTTGTGTGCTCCGTATTGAAATCGCCATGGGCATCTATCCAGATAACGCCGATATTCTTAAGGCAGCTCTGAGCGCCGAGAAGAGAACCTGCCGCTATGCTGTGGTCGCCTCCGATGACCAGCGGCATATTGCCCTTGCGAAGACTCTCTCCCACTATTTTATAAAGTTCTTCATTAACTTTCGTAATTTCTTCCAGGAATCTCAGCTTAACCGGATTTGATGCTGTCCCATTGGAATAGTACCTGCTCTCAGGCACCGGAACAGGAATATTCCCGAGGTCGGTGCAGCTATAGCCCAGTTTTCTGATAGAATCGATAAGTCCTGTATACCGGATCACGCTGGGGCCCATATCAACGCCTCTTCTGTTGGAGCCAAGATCTACAGGTACACCTATCACATCAATATTCATTAGTATAAACCCCCAAAAGATTTGATAATAGTGGGACATACATTGGGGACATACCTCAACCATATCACCCTGCGCCTTGCAGAGGTGTGTCCCCTCACCGCTTTCAAGGTGTGTCCC
>CAZQUQ010000056.1:9084-11331 GCA_964596445.1 uncultured Oscillospiraceae bacterium | reverse complement strand
TATCACCCTGCGCCTTGCAGAGGTGTGTCCCCTCACCGCTTTCAAGGTGTGTCCCCTTACTGTTTTCGAGGTGTGTCCCCTCACCGCTTTCAAGGTGTGTCCCATTCCCTGGTTCAAAATGGGACATACCTCAGCCACAGTACTCTGCTCCCCGCAGAGGTGTGTCCCATTCCCTGGTTCAAAATGGGACATACCTCAGCCACAGTACTCTGCTCCCCGCAGAGGTGTGTCCCATATCATTATACCACATAAAAAAGGGACGTGTTACACGTCCCTGACTTTTTTCTGTCAACCTGTCAATCATTTTCATCGATCAGGTAAAGTATCTTCACTGCATTCCCGGCTACGTACTTGTCCCCGTATACTGCCGTAACACTTATATAATACTCGGTCGCATATGTCAGCTTCGTGAAGTCCCCGCCTGTATATGATTTTGTAACATCTATTGCTGCCGAAGTGGTACTTGCATCATATGCCTTGTCATAATACCCGTTCTGGGGATATACAGGCGCTGAGCTGTTCTGCGAGATCACCACACGGTATTCGGTAAGTCTGGATGAGTCTATCTTTTTCCATTTGACCATCAGTTTGCCCTCTTCATAGGCTGCGCTTACTTCCGGCGCCGGAAACAGAAGCGGACTATCCTCGCCATTGTATTGGACGCTGATGGTATTGCCTGCCACGGTCCTGTCTTTATATACAGCTGTTATGCTGAAATAATACTGCTCTCCCTTGATAAAATAACTGCCGAAATCACCATTGCTGTATGCCGTTGAATTGTCGATCACCGCATAGGTGACAGCCGGATCATTGATCGCATACAGAAATCCATTTTCAGGGTATGTCGGCGTTGAATCGTTTTTAGAAGCTGTTACCCTGTATCCGACAAGCTCGGAGGACTCTATCCTGTTCCACCTCAATACCAGCTTGCCGTTCTCCACTGAAGAATTGACAATAGGCATTACATATAGCTCAGGATTCTCTGCTCCTTCGTATTTAAAGCTGATGGTATTGCCTGCCACCATTCTGTCGGAATATACAGCAGTTACACTTACATAATAGGTCTGACCTTTTGTGAGATAGTTTCCGAAGTCCCCGCCGTTGTACTTATCCGTATTGTTTATGACGGCATATGTCCTGTTGCTGTCTGTAAAGCTGTAAAGATAACCGTTCGCAGGATATTCGGGCGTATCGTCGGTCCTGGAGATAACTACTCTGTACTCTCTGAACTTATCCGAAGTGATCTTGTTCCATCTCAGCACATGTATGTTATTTTCCATTGAGAGCGATATGATCGGTCTAACGTATGTTTCATCGTCATATGTGACCTTATCTTCATCATAGGTCACTTTCTCTTCATTTTTGATAAATGCTCTGTGCAGAAGTACAGAAGCCTGTGCACGTGTAAGGTTTCCCTGCGGCTTATAAACTAACCGGCCGTTTTCGGTATACCCCTGCATCAAGCCATATTTGACAGACAATGCCACATACTTTCTGAGATTGGGAGATATCTGGTCCGCGTCTGCAAATTGGCTGAGAATGCCTTCGTCAACTGTCTCATTATTGTATTTCAGAGCCTTGACAAGCGCAACCGCCATATCTTCTCTTACCGCAGGCTGTGTAGGTTTATAGTAATCGCCCGAGTCGGTTTTATAACCTGTAAGATACGTTTTTGCGCCTTCCACATAAGGATATTCCCATGCGCTCTTCTTTACATCCAGGAATGATGGGGTTTCTGGCTTGTATGTACTGAGTTTGAGCGTATTGACCATCATTTTGGCAAACTGTGCACGTGTGACTGTCGTATCGGGTTCGAACCTGTTGCCTCCCATGCCGTCGATTATCTTCCTGTCAAGCATCCACATTATGGCGTCATAAGCCCAGTGGCCTTGTTTGACATCCTTGAATTCTTTTTGCTTTGCAGGACCGTTATCATGCTTGGCAAACGTCGGAGCCGATATGGAAAGCATCAATACTGCACATACTATGATCGATATCAGCCTTTTCACACTTTTCTTCATAAAAAATTTCTCCCTTCGTAGTTTTATGTAATATACATTCGCTGCCAAGGGAGAATTTTCTGAGGTTAATTTTACTTGTAATCAAAATGTAAAAGGCACGTAATTATCCTGTTAAAAACATCTGTCTATCAACCGGCATCCTCTGATGTTTACGGCTCTGCAGGCACGAATTAGGAATTCACGCTTGCAGACTCCGAAGCTGTTATTTCAACATTTTTGCCCGTAA
>CAZQUQ010000056.1:0-9074 GCA_964596445.1 uncultured Oscillospiraceae bacterium | reverse complement strand
CTGAGGTTATTTTTACTTGTAATCAAAATGTAAAAGGCATGTAATTATCCTGTCAAAAACCATCGGTCGATCAGCCCGCATCCTCCGATGTTTCCTGCTTTGCAGGCATGAATAACGAATTCACGCTTGCAGAATCGGAAGCTGTTATTTCAACATTCTTGCCCGTGACATTCTCCAGCTTGTTGCCCCTTCCTCCTGCAAACAGGTCATATATCCTGTATCTTGCAGCGCCGTCATCACCCTTGCCGGTATTTATTTTCAGTGAGTCGAAGGTTACATTCTTCAATGTGTTATTGCTGCCATTGACAGCAAGAGCGCCAACTGTTACAGGAGTGCCTGATTTCACGTTCAAAGCTATGGACATGTTTTCGAAGACGACATTTTCTATATAAGCACCATCAAGATTCTTGAACAGACCGGCTTCCTTGCTTGGATCCTCATCGATTTTCTTGCTGGCGACATTGATCTTGATATTCTTTATGCTGTATCCGTTTCCGTATATCTTTCCGCTGAAGCTTTCGGTCATTTCAACAGAAACACCGCTGAAGTCGATGTCATTTATCAGTATATATCCGTCTGCCTGACTGCCTGACGCATCGAGCCCGGTGAAGCCGTATTTGCCTCCGCTTTTGAAATCATCCGCATTATCGGCTCTGATATATTTCCCTTCTATGTATTTGAGGTAAACAACCTTGTGGGACGTGTTTACTTCATAATTTTTAATAGAATTCTCGATTATCTCATCCTTCCTTGCACGGATCTGACGTCTGGCTTCCACATCATTGGTAACGATCTCATAGCCCAGCTTATTAATATAAAGATCCGTTGTATCCTTGTTCAGAACTTCCTCATCATCAGCAGGTTCGACATATTCTATCTTTCTGAAGTACTGCGGAAATTCCTGATACAGCTGTGCGTATATATCTTCATCCGAAGGGATAAGCTCAAAATGGGTATACTCTGAGAAGACATACGGTTCGGTACACGCTTCATCGGAGAAATAGTCATAGAACGTATAACCTTGTTTTGCAATAAGGCTCTCGGTCGCGCTTGTCAGCTTTTGCACCGGAGACTCTGCGGTAATGTTCTTTGAGAACATGACCTTTCCGGTGGATGCATCGACATAATCGAGCCTGCCCTGGGGTATCCATCTGGCATAGAGCGTCATATCCCCCTGCACCCTGTCCTCGTCAAAGTCCCACCTGTCCTCAGCCTTGAAGGTATACCCGGTTATATTGCCGTCCTTGTCAAGTATATCTTCTTTAGCAGTGTACCATCCGGCCAGGATATAACCGTCCCTGACAGGCTGTATGAGCAGATTTGTCGATCCGGACGGCTCAAACAGATATGAGTTCTTCATATAATATGTTTCACGGACTCCCCGAGAATTTACGGTGCCGCCAAGGGCATCGTATATTACAACACAGTCATAACCCCATTCACTCGGATCAACAGCCACTCCCCTTTTCGTACATCCGGACGTAAGCAGTGCTGCTGCAAGTAAAACGCATATTATGATAAATCGAAGCGAGTATTTTAATTTAGACATGACTGATATATTTCCTCCTTCATTTAAACCATACCTTGGTGCAAAACAGTATGAACAGCGCCAAAACGCTGAAAAAAATCAAACCGAATAATATATATGAAGCGGCAACACCCCGCATTAAAGCCTTTCTCTCACTCTTTGAGATCCTGACGTCCTCCGTCTCACTGTCTTGTGAAGCCGTTCCCTTCGGAAGCTTCTTTCTGAACAGTGAGCCGGGCATTCCGTCAATACTCATATCGGCGATAACTCTGCCGTCATCAAAAAAATCATCTTTGCTTTCTTTATCTTTTTTCACGACGATCCTCCTGTCATGACCGTCCTCCCTGATCCTAACCGCCGTACGGACCTGTCGGCCATGGGTCAGTTCTTTTCATACAGATGACATGCCACCATATGTCCGTTTTCATATTCCTTCAGTTCCGGTATCTTTTCAGAACAGACCTTCATGCAGTACTGGCACCTTGTGCGGAACTTACAGCCGGAAGGAGGATTTATGGGACTTGGGATATCTCCCGTAAGTATGATCCTGTTCATCCTGACATCGGGATCGGAAACCGGTACCGCCGAAAGCAGAGCCTTCGTATACGGGTGCATCGGATTTGAGAATACAAGCTTTTTATCTCCCGATTCCACCATGCTTCCGAGATACATAACACCGATGGTATCCGAAATATGTTCAACTACGGAAAGGTCATGCGATATGAACAGGTATGTATAGCCGAACTGTTCCTGCAGGTCTTTCATCAGATTGATTATCTGCGATTGGATGGAAACATCAAGAGCACTCAGCGGCTCATCGCATATGATGAACCTTGGGTTGAGCGCGACCGCACGCGCTATGCTTATCCTCTGCCTCTGACCGCCGGAAAACTCATGGGGATATCTGTAGAAGTATTGAGGCTGAAGCCCGCAGTCCTTCATAACCTTAAGTATATATGGCCTGTATTGGGATTTGGGCACAAGCTTATGCTCCTTGACGGCCTCACCGATGATCTCTCCTATGGGAAGACGCGGTGAAAGACTTGAGTAAGGATCCTGAAAGATCATCTGCATCTGCGGACGCAGTTTTCTCAGCTGACGCGGCGGTATTTTTGCAAGGTCCATGCCATCGAACAGTACCTGGCCCGAAGTCACTTCATGAAGCCGCAGTATCGTACGTCCGATGGTAGTCTTGCCGCAGCCGGACTCCCCAACAAGTCCCATTGTTGTTCCCCTCTTGATGCTGAAGGAAACATCGTCGACAGCTTTGACAAATACCTTGCTTTTTCCGAGTGTAAGCTTTGATACGGGATAATACTTTTTCAGGTTTTTTACGACCAGGATATTATCGCCAGTATCCTTTTTTTCAATATCAATAACAGCCATAGTTGGTCTCCTTTGAATTCTCCGTATCATAAATGTAACTATTTGCTTTCATCATACAGGTAGCAGGATGCAAAGTGAGTCGGCGAGAACTGCAGCATCTTGGGGTACGCCTGTTTGCATACATCCATTGCATGATCACATCTGTTATAAAAATAACAGTGATCAGGCATATTTATCGGGTTGGGCACCTGTCCCCTTATGCTGTATAACCGTTCTCCCGGAGCGACTTTACCGGGTTTCGATTTCATGAGGCCTATAGTATATGGATGCTTCGGATCATGGAAAATCTCCCTGACAGTACCCTTTTCAATGATCCTTCCGGCATACATGACCACCACAAAGTCCGCCATCTCAGCGATTACTCCAAGGTCATGGGTAATCAGCATAATGCTTCCGTTTATCTTGTTCTTGACGCTTCTGAGAAGATCAAGTATCTGTGCCTGGATCGTCACATCCAGCGCAGTCGTCGGCTCATCGGCAATGATCAGTCTCGGGTCGCAGGAAAGCGCCATTGCGATCATCACGCGCTGCCGCATGCCGCCGGAAAGTTCGTGGGGGTAGCTTGAGTACACCTTTTCTGCCATTGCTATCCCAACCAGATTAAGCATTTCCATCGATCTTTTCTTTGCAGATTCCGGTGTAGCATTTTTCTCATGAAGCAGCACGACTTCATCCATCTGCTCGCCGATCTTGAAAACAGGATTCAGGCTTGTCATTGGCTCCTGAAATATCATTGCTATATCTTTTCCACGGATCTTCAGCATTTCGTTTTTCGGCATCTTTGTTATATCGTAGCATTTGCCGTCGCTTGCCTTATAACGTATGCTGCCGCTTACTATCTGCCCCTGCGGAGCCTGAACAAGCTGCATCAGTGAAAGACTAGTGACCGATTTGCCGCATCCGGATTCGCCGACGACACCGATGGTTTTGCCTTCAGGTATGTCGAAAGACACGCCGTTGACAGCTTTGACCGTACCGACCTCAGTAAAGAAGTATGTATGCAGTTCATCAAACTCTACAACATTTGATGGATCCTTCATCTGTGTCAGATATTCCGATTCATCAACATGCCTTCTGTCCTTGTTTCTCTCGTACTGCCTGATGATCCTGTTATTTTCCTTGCTGATGCGGATCTCTTCCCGCAGAGTAAGATATTGCGTATCATCAATACCTTGAATTTTCTCTCGTTTGAATAAATTTTTTATGCCCATTATATTCCTACCTCTTCATTCTTGGATCAAATGCATCCCGCAAACCGTCTCCGATAAAGCTGAAGCCCAACACCGTTATCACGATCAGTATGCCTGCAGGCACCCACATATTAGGATAATTGGCAAGTATCTCCTGACCCTTCGACGGATCTGCCAGTGCTATCATGGAACCCCACGCAGCTCTTGGGAAAGGTACTCCCAGTCCAAGATACGAAAGTGTCGATTCGTAAATGATAACTCCACCAAGACCCAGCGTAGCATTGACTATCAGCTGAGGCATTGTATTCGGCACCAGATGTCTGAATATCTTATGCATGGGACTGATGCCTGTGGTCTCGGCAGCCATCATGTATTCCTGCTCTCTGAGCATCAGTATCTGTCCTCTTACTATTCGTGCAACTCCGGTCCAGCCCATAAGTGTCAGGAATCCCATCATGTAATAGATCCTGTGCTCTGCAGGTATGGCTTCTATCGAGCTGATCGCCGCAGACAGCACGAGCAGGATCGGAAGACCCGGCAGGCATGCGAATATATCAACTATCCTCATGACCAGCTGATCCACCCATTTGCCGAAATAGCCTGCAAGACCGCCAAGGATAATGCCTATTGTTGTCTCAAGTATGATAACTATAAACGATATAATAAGCGAAATACGACCACCGTACATAAGGCGCGTAAATATATCGAACCCGGATGTGTCGGTGCCCAGCCAGTGCTCCGATGAAAGCGGAGCTTTGAAAACAACTGTTGTCTGAGATTTGTCATAATATGTATATGTCTTTCCGTCAGCCGCAGTAAAATCGCCGCTCGTTACCATTTCGGACATTCTTTCGATCTTGAAAACCTGCGTATCCGTATAGCCCCATGTCATATCCACAATAAGAGGCCCCACAAAAGAAAACAGGAATACGAAAACGATCATCACCAGACCTGCGATCGAAAGCTTGCTTTTGAAAAATCGCTTGGCCACCATACGACCCGGAGAAATGACTCTGAAATTCTGTTCCGGAGATGTTTCGATTTCATTATTGAGATTTTTGTGCTCTTTCTCGATTACAATAGTATTCATATCTCTGTCACCACCTCTACGAAAGCTTAACTCTCGGATCTACGACCATGTACATCAGATCCGAAATGAGCATGCCGGAAACAGTCAGTATCGCCAGAAACATATTGTAGCCCATGATGAATGGAATATCGCCCTGACTTGTAGCTCTGAGAGCCGCATATCCTATACCGGGCAGAGCAAAAACAGATTCGGTGATCATCGCTCCTCCGAACAGACCCGGAAGCATGCCTGAAAGGGATGTTATAAGCGGGATCATGGTATTCCGGAAAGCATGCTTGTAAACAACGGTTGTTTCTGATAAACCCTTTGCTCTTGCTGTTCTGATATAATCCGAATTCATTACTTCCAGCATATTTGTTCTTGTAAATTTCATGGTGCCTCCGACTCCAAGAACAGTCAATACTGTGATCGGAAGAATAAGATGCCATGCCTTGTCCAGAAATTCCGCAAATTGGGCATCCTCCGCAAAAACTATCGTTGCGGTCGTAAGGCCCTGCAGCGGCATTATGCCAAGTTTTATTGCAAATACATTCATCAGGAGCGCTGATAGAAAGAATGATGGCAGCGCTGTACCCAGCATGGCAAACACCGACACAGTATAGTCGTATGCTCCATATTGCCTGACTGCTGCTTTGATTCCCATCGGGATGCCTATGATTATCTGCAGAATATAAGAAATAAAAGCAATTATAAACGACAGCCATACATAGTCCCCGATAACTTTGGTAACAGGTTTGCCATAAAGGAAGGAAAAACCCAGATCTCCGGATAGTGTGCTGGCGAGCCATGAACTGTAACTCTTTATAATACCGCCGAAGCTTTTATCCGCTAACCCATAAAGCTCCTTTAAACGGTAAACATCTTCAATAGTCATCGATCCGTTGGCAAGAGCGGCTGCTGTCTGATTGTCTATGTAGTCTGCCGGCATCAGCATGGCCAGCATGTATATCAATACAGAAACCCCCACAAGGATCAATACTGCAAGGAGCAACCTTTTAGTAATATATCTCCACATAATAATCCTCTAATCCTAGTATTATACAATCGCTCATAAACACGGTACAGGGCTTGAACTGCTGTTCAAGCCCTGCACCAGGCATAAACTGCCTGCCTATTATATCATTAAAATCAGTTCAGTTCAACATTCCAAATATACGATATCGGACTCTGGAACGGTGTTACATCACTGCCGCTGAAGAGCGTCGAACCTTTTATTACATTAGAGTTGTAAACAAACATATTCTTTCTCTGATATGTCGGGATCTCGACAGCAAGTCCTGTCGAAAGCTCCAATGCCCTCTTGTAGATAGCTTTGCGCTCTTCTGTGTCGAGAGTCGCACGACCTGCCTTGATAAGCTGATTGAGTTCGGTCAGCATTGCCTTTTCTTCATCCGAACCGTTCTGGTACTTGTAGTAAAGGCCGGTAGCGTTAGGTGAATTACCTTTGTTTTCAGCAGGGTCTGAATACCAGATCTGGAACATATCGGGATCTGCTCCGCCGCTGCCCCATGCTGCTGCCCAAACCTGAACTCCTGATTCATAAGCAGTGTTCAGCTTACCGAGAATATTCTGGTCATTTTCAATGTTGACTTTAACGCCGATCTTCCCAAGTACTTCCTGAGCATCAACAAATATCGAGCCGGCAGGATGGTCCTTGACATCGGACGGGAGAGTGAACTTGAATGTAACCTGCTGTCCTTCCTTTTCATGGCCCTTGGGATATGTCATTATGTTCTTTGCTTCATCATAGATATATCCGGCCTTGAGGAACAGAGCCTTGGATGTTTCTCCGGTACCGTCATACGGGAACAGATTCTCCGGATTTTCCGGATATGCCCATTGTACCTTTGTCATCGTACGGTAGTTGACGCTTGCCAGCTCGCCATAGTAGTTGTCAACGGCCAGCTGAACGTTAAAGGCATGAGCCAGAGCCTTTCTCACATCGTATTCAGGAATTGCCTGGCTCTGGATGCCGATGTAGCCGTATCCGTCATTGTCGACCAGTATGTAATCCAACTTCGCATAATCTCCCTGTTTTCCCGTAACATCGTTGACTATTGTCATCGATGCGGAAGGATCTGAGAAGTGGACCGTTTCAGTCAGAAGTGCGTCAAGCTCGGCGCCAAGTGTGAGTTCCTGATAACGGAATGTCTTAATTTTGGGTGAACCAAGCAAGAAGTTGTCATTAGCCGTATAGGTAACAACATTGTCTTTATATTCCTGGAAAATGTATGGTCCTGCGCCCACAGGCTTTGAGTTCTTGGTCTTCAGGAAATCCATAAATTCCTTGTTTCCGGTAGCAACGCCAAACTCATTGAGCTGGCCTGTATAACCTTCAGTGTAATAATGCATAGGTGCTACAGATACGCCAAGTCTGAATATGGCAACCGGATCCACGCCGTTGACGACTACCTTGACATATTCTCTTTCAACGCCGTCGTCACATGTCATCTTGCCGGTCGTTATACCGCTGATAGACTTGACTCCGCCTTCAACCTGGCCTTCACTGGAGATATATTCCTGACGGATATAATCCTGCATAGTCAGATCGCCGGCTTTTTCTGCGTTGATGCCTGCATCGGTAAGATCATAGCCATAAGCGGCCTTGATGTTTTCCCAATAAATGTTTGCATCGATTTTATCTGTTGTCAGGTCGTAAGTCTTTCCGCTTCTGTCGGTAAACTTGCCATCCTCGCCGACTTCACCGAAGCCCCACAGTACCATACCGAATGCGGCCTGAAGGCTGGGATCGGCAGCAACCTGATCAGGGGTATAAGGTGCAAAATAACTCTCGATATAGCTGACATATTTTGTGTTGACATAATCGATTATTTCCTGAGCAAATTTCGCTCCGGCTTTATCGAGATAGCTCCAGAACTTCTCCTGCTGCTCGGCAGTGACACCGTCTGCAGGATTAATGACCATCTCGCCGTTATCGCCAGTCTTTATGCCGGCTGAAAGGATCTTGTCGACCAATTCAAGTACGTCGGAACTTGTCTGCAGACGATATTCCTTCATTCCCTGAACATTTATCGTATAATAGGTGCTCGAACCGTCGTACAGAGGATCGCAAAGTACATAGATCGAGAAAAGAACGTCTTTTGCGGTAATGGGCTTGCCATCACTGAATACGAGTCCGTTTTTAAGGATAAAAGTATATGTAGATGTGGAATTATCCGCACTGACTTCCTGTTTGAAATCATATGCATAACAGGGGTATTCAATGCCTGCTTGCGGTGCTCCTGTCTTGTCGTAGAAAAGCAGACCAAGCTGCGTCATGCCCTGCACGTCTCCATCGTAAGCCGATGTGTAGAAGAATGGGCTGAATTTCCCATCCAATGTGCCGGTACTTACAACAAGCGGTTTCGTCTCATTGCTTCCTGTCCTGGGAGTAACTGTCGCATCATACCTGTTTGCAGGTACATCCGGAAGTACTTCCTTGGTGACAGGTGTTGCGTCAACAGGATCTTTTGCATCTGTTGACTGCGAAGGTGTTGTGCTGTCTGCTGATTTGTCTTCGGGCTTACTCTGGCAGCCTGTTACAGACAAAACCATTGCAAATGCCAGCAACAGCACCAATGTTCTGATTAATGCCTTGTTCTTCATGATTCTCCTCCATTCATTTACTTTTATTTCTATATTGCATAAAATGCCTGTTACCTGTCGGTTACAAACACCTTATACGCTTCTTCACATTCAATTGCTCCTGGTACTGCGACTACAAATTCATATATGCCGTTTGGCTGAGGAGTCCATCGGAAATATATTCTCTAATATGTCAAAAGTCATATATTCAAGTATAACAGCATTGTTTGCAGATTTCAATTTCAAAACTAAATTTTTTATGTATATTTAAAAATTTTTATTATTTAGACTTAAA
>CAZQUQ010000055.1:0-16017 GCA_964596445.1 uncultured Oscillospiraceae bacterium | reverse complement strand
ATATGTCCCATGCCGGGGCGGCATCTTAAGAAAAACCTTGAACTGGTCTTTATGTGTGTTATAATATACATTGTGTCATAATACCCGTAATTCTTGAATTGTTTTCCTGTATTTAGGAAAATATAAAAGAGCGTAATAATACAAGGGGGAGTTCATATGAAGGATTATACTGTGGAAAAGCTCCGCAACGTGTGTCTCATGTCGCACGGCGGGGCAGGCAAAACAACTCTTGCAGAGGCTATGCTGTTCAATACCGGAGTACTTGACAGATTTGGCAAGGTAAACGACGGGAATACAACTACGGATTACGACCCGGAGGAGACCAAAAGAAAAATATCGATCAATACCGCTATTGCTCCTTGTGAATGGAAGGACTACAAAATCAATGTTATCGACACTCCCGGCTATTTCGACTTTGTGGGAGAAGTAAAGCAGGGCATCAGGGTATCCGAGGCGGCGATCATACTTGTGCCGGCCAAAGGCGGTGTAGCCGTTGGAACTGAAAAATCCTGGGCATATGCAAAAGAACAGGGCATACCCAAAATGTTTTTCGTAAGCAAAATGGATGAGGAAAATGCGAATTTCAACGAAGTCCTCGATCAGCTGACGAATACGTTCGGCAAGGGAGTAATACCATTCCAGCTTCCTATAATCGAGAATGAAAAGTTCACTGGCTTTGTTGATATTATCGATATGAAAGCGAAAAAATTCGACAAGGATAAACTGGTTGACACAGCCATCCCTGCCGGTTTAAACAATAAGATCGAAGAAGTGAAGGAAGCTCTTAACGAAGCAGTTGCTGAAACCAGTGAAGAGCTGATGGAGAAGTACTTCGGCGGTGAGGAGTTCACCAAAGAAGATATACGGAAAGGTCTGAGCGCGGGAATAGCCGACGGCTCGATCGTACCTGTGCTCTGCGGAGCGGCATTGCAGAATCAGGGCATTACGACGCTGTTGGACATGATCATCGATTATCTGCCTTCACCTGCCAACAAGCCGGTGATCAAGGCAGTTAAACCGGGTACTGACACGATAGTTGAATTGAAGAATTCCCCGGATGAAGCGCTTTCAGCCATCGTTTTCAAAACGATAGCAGACCCGTTTGTCGGAAAGATCTCTATTTTCAGAGTATATTCCGGTACCTTCAAATCTGATTCTACAGTTTATAACTCAACTGCTGAAAAAACTGAGAAAACCGCACAGGTATTCATGCTCAGGGGTAAGAAGCAGCTGCCTGTCGATAAGCTGATAGCCGGAGATATCGGTGCTGTCGCCAAGCTCCAGTATACAAATACCAATGATACTCTGTGCGACCAGTCAAAACCGGTCATGCTCGAGAAGATAGAATTCCCGGAACCCACATTGTCTCTTGCAGTCGAGCCGAAGGCAAAGGGCGATGAAGAAAAGATAAGTTCAGGACTCAACAGACTGCAGGATGAAGATCCTACATTCAAAGTCGAAATAAATACGGAAACCAAACAGACCGTTATCTCCGGTATCGGAGAGCAGCATCTCGATGTTATCGTCAGTAAGCTCAAGGCAAAATTCGGAGTTTCGGTGAACCTTGTCGATCCGAAGGTGCCTTACAGAGAGACCATCAAGAAGAAGGTCAAGGTGGAAGGAAAGCACAAGAAGCAATCCGGCGGCCACGGCCAGTATGGTCATGTATGGATAGAGTTCGAGCATGGCGAAACCGAGGATCTGACCTTCGAAGAGAAGATATTCGGAGGCGCGGTGCCGAAGCAGTACCATCCCGCTGTTGAAAAGGGTCTGCGTGAAGCAATAGTCCATGGAGTCCTGGCAGGATATCCGGTAGTGAATCTTAAGGCAACACTGGTCGACGGATCGTATCACGACGTCGACTCTTCGGAAATGGCGTTCAAGATCGCAGCGCGCCTTGCATACAAAAAGGGTCTGCCGCAGGCGAGCCCGGTTCTGCTCGAGCCCATCAACCATGTCGAAGTATATGTTCCCGACTCCTACATGGGTGATATAATAGGAGACCTCAACAAGAGGCGCGGAAGGATCCTTGGCATGAATCCTTATGAAGGCGGCCTGCAGCAGGTGGTTGCTGAGGTCCCGGCAGCCGAGATGTTCAAGTATGCAAACGACCTCAGGAGCATGACGCAGGGAAGAGGCTCGTTCAGACAGTACTTTGAAAGATATGAGGAAGCGCCGGCCAACGTAGCTCAGAAGATCATTGAGGAAGCCAAGAAGGATATGGTTGACGAGGATGACGATGAATAATCGGATCACTCCAAATGCATTAACAGATAATTATATGGAATAAGAAATAAGAGCTGCCCGGACGGGCAGCTCTTGTGTTTTATGTGGATATTCTGTGCGATGCGGCTGGATATGCTGTTGTTTGTGGGATACTGTCGTAAATAATGTTACTTATATGATGTTTAGAAGTAATCGTTGATGAATAACCTCTTTTGCCTGAAGACACTGCAAAGGAGATCTCTCTTTTTATTTACCGAGATCGTACCGGCAAGGCTCAGAGCTTCTACAGAAGCAAATCCGGTAAGCAGCTGGGACAGGGCCTGTATATCACAGTTCAGATCCGGTTCGGCCTGACATCTTTCCACCAGTCGGCTGCCGTTATCCCATGAGATCCTGTAGCTGCCCGTGTTTGTCGGGAAAAATTGATCTTCAGCGCCGATCACCAACTCACCCTTTCCGTCAGGCAATGACATGAGCTCAAAGGCCTTTTGCACATTGACGATGCGGTTCATTCCTGATTTATAGATCTCCTGGCTTACATCATAGGGTTCGGGAAACAGTGTAAGCAGGTCGACAAAGGAAGGTGCCTTCCAGATCATTTTTCCTATCTGAGCGCTCAGCTTGCTGACAAAGGCGAATATCCCCTTCAGCGCTTCCGGGTCGAGCCATATCAGCTCACGTACGACGATATTCGACTTGACTTCACCGGATTTTTCAATATGGTACTGTATGTATCCTCTTGCTTCATCCCTGTCATTGTACCAGATATAGAGATAAACGTTATCCTTGTATGGATCATTATCAAAGCGTTTCTTCCAATGCTCGTCCGTACGGACTACAGCAAGGTTCTTGTCCCTTATGTACTCTTCATATACCGTTCTGACGACCTGCCTGTCGGCATCATCTGCCAGCATTTTAAGTCTGCCCGTCTGGACGAAATGCCTGAATGAGGTGACCGGTACCATGTGATTTATGCTTGTCATGTTGAGCTCATAGCCGAATTTCCTGTAATACGCATGAGAAAAAGGATATAAGTAGGAGAACACATACCCCTTCTCATACATTTCATTCATAGCATATTCGAAAATATGCCTGATGAATTTTTTGTCCCGTTCTTCCGGGAGTGAGGCAACACCGCCTATACCGCCCATTGGAACAGTACTGCCGTCGAATCTGACGCTATATGGGATCAGATCGAAGCATGAACACATTTTGCCGTTTTCATCAAAAGCTGCGCGGCCTGTCTTGCAGCCTTCATCGCCTGCAGCTGCATCAACCTTGCTGAAATCCCTTTTGAACATGAACGCGACGGATTGGATCTTGTCGAATGCTGTTTTTTCATCCGGCCTTATCGGTCTTATCTCCATTATTCGTGCTCCCTTCATGGTAGTTTGACAAGCTGCCATTAACAATTATAACAAAAACATCCACAATGTTAAACGGATATGCACAACTCAGGAACTATAGCGGAAGTATATGCGTCTATTAATTAAACTCCGAAAGGATAAGGAGCGATAAGTTTTTCAGACCGAAGCTATATACTAAAGAGAGAATATATTCTTGAGACCAGGATGGCCATTGTTCAGAACAGAGATATCAAAATAATAAGGGAGGAATAGAGAATGAGAAGAAAGCTGTATGTCATACTACTTGTTGTGGCTCTTTTGGCGTCTGTAATGGCAGGATGCAGCAGTGCGAATAAGTCTGAAAGTGCCGGCAGTGCACAATCACCGCGTGCCACAGCGCAGGCCGAATTCAACGAAAGCAAAGGCTGGGCAGATGATTATGATTCGGCAGCTCCGGCAGAGAAGCCTGCATATACGGAGTCGGATATGGCCGATAGAGAAATGTCAGCCGATTCACTTGCAGGGTTGGGGGGCGCATCTGTAGATGTCACAAATGTCATCCTGGCTGAACGCAAGATAATCCGCAGCGCTAATCTGACGATCGAGGTCGAAAATTTTGATACTGCCTTCAGCAGTATAGAAAACATCATACTTGGCATCGGCTTCATACAGGAAACCAACATCAATACAGAGCGTTATTACGTCGATAACGAAATTAAGCTGATAAAAAGCGGATCGATCGTGATCAGGGTAGATAAGGCAAAGTTTGACTCGGTCATAAACAAGCTGAGAGGAATCGGCGACGTATTCAACTACACGACAAATGGCGAGGACGTGACGGAGCAATATTTCGATGTGGAATCCAGACTCAGGCTGCTGGAGCTGGAACAGCAAAAGCTGGAAGCCTATGTGGCTAAGCTTGATGATCTGGATGAGATATTCAAAGCAGAAAGCAGGCTTACCGAGCTGCGCTACCAGATCGAGAGCCTCACAGGCAAGCTCAACAAACTGAGCAGCCTTGTGGATCTGTCTACCATTACGGTCAACATGAATGAAAAGAGGCCGGGATACGATCCGCAGCCATTGACATACGGTGATAAACTGCTGAACAGCTTGAAGGACAGTCTGCTGCAGGTCGTTGAGTTCCTTGGGGACTTGCTGCTGTTCATAGTAGCTGCGTTTCCTGTGCTGGCGTTTATCGGCCTTTTGATACTGCTCGGAGTGTGGATATATAAGAGGATAATCAAAAAGCACAAGTCCAATACCAGGTTCGGACAGAATGTAGCAGCGCCGGTTCAGGCGCCGGCAGCGAGGCCCGCAGATCATCAGGATCCTGACCAATCGGATATGCCTGATCAGCAGGATTAGCGCGAACAGATCCGGAAGCAATATAGGCGGATCATACCAGTGATAATATTGGAACATGCTGTATATAGTACGGAAATATATAAGAGGTAGTGTAAAAGATCGAATCAGCCCCGACAGGTATTCCTGCCGGGGTGTTTTTATCCGCGGTTGTCCAGACAATGCAGGAGGCAATGAACTAAAGCAAAAAACTCTTGAATATAGATTATAGGTGAATTATAATATATATGAAAGTCAAAGAAAGTCAAAATCAATGATAATATTTTACGAAGGGAGTGAGCGCATATGGCCAGGATGAGCGATATTATCGAGGCCTTTCTGAAGCAGCTTATTAATGAGACCGACGGTGCGATCGAAATACAGCGCAATGAACTGGCGAATTACTTCAAGTGCGTGCCCTCGCAGATAAATTACGTGATAGATACGAGATTCACCACAGAGAGAGGCTACTATGTGGAAAGCAGGCGCGGAGGAGGAGGGCACATCAGGATAAAGAGGGTAAACGTCAACAGACCGGGCAACTATCTGATGCATATAATAAGTTCTATGGGTGACAGCATATCGCAGCAGTCTGCGGAGGTATTCATAAATAATTTTGTGGATTACGAAGTGGTCAGCAGCAGAGAAGGACTGATACTTAAGGCGGCAACGAGCGACAAGGTGCTAGGTGGTATAGGTATGCCTGACAGGGACATAATAAGGGCGGCAATATTGAAAAACATGCTTACAAGCCTCCTTGTTTAACTTATTTGTCAGTGGTATTCAGTATGTTTTTTGGGTAATAATTTATTAGTCCATAATTGCAGGGAGTGAGGCAAATGATTTGCCAGAGGTGTCATAAAAGAGAAGCAAACGTGCATTACACACAGATCATAAATGGAAACAAAGCGGAGTTGTATCTCTGCAGCCAATGTGCGGATGAGAACAGCAAAATAACGTTCAGCCCACAGCTCAGTCTGGGGAACCTTTTATGGGGGTTCCCGGTATTCGGAGGAAGCGAAGGTTATTCGGAATTCAGCCAGCCTCAGGTAATACGGTGCAGCGTCTGCGGGATGAGCTTTGATGATTTCAGAAAGAGCGGTAAGTTGGGATGTGCCAACTGCTACAACATTTTCAGAGAAAATTTGAGCCCGATACTCAGAAGGCTTCATGGAAATACAGAACATACGGGAAAAGTACCGGCGAAGCTATCCGACCTGGTGAAGAACACCAACGAGATCGAAAGGCTGAAGACTGAACTGTCGGCTGCGATTGAAAGTGAGCAATACGAAAAAGCGGCTGAACTGAGAGATAGGATCAAGAGTCTGGAGAACACCGGAAAGATGGGCGGGGGTGAATGATATGAACAAGAGCGGAGCAAATGTGAACCCCGGCCATAATGTTGCCATCAGCAGCAGGGTGAGACTGGCGAGGAATCTTGATGGTTATCCGTTCACAACAAGGATGACCAGGAATCAGAGCGCCGAGGTGCTGGAGAAGGTAAGGGATGCGGTTTTTGGAAGTAACGGAGCTGTTCCCGGCGAATACATGTATCTGGAGATGAGTACTGTAAAGCCTCTGGACAGACAGCTGCTCGTGGAGAAGCACCTGATCAGCCCGGAATTTACCGAGGGTGAATTCAGCAGAGCCGCTATTATCAGCAAGGATGAGAGAATAAGCATAATGGTGAACGAGGAGGATCACCTGCGTGTACAGTGTATCTTCCCCGGTATGCAGCTAGAAGAGGCATGGAAGATTTGCGACAAGCTTGATACCAGGCTTGATGAGAAGCTCGGATTCGCTTTTGACAAGACCAGCGGTTACCTGACCTGTTGTCCCACAAATACCGGGACAGGGATCAGAGCATCAGTGATGCTCCACCTGCCCGCACTGTCGATGACAGGATATATAAAGAGCATCCTTGAAACCTGCAGCAAGATCGGTGTGGCTGTCAGAGGCGCATACGGGGAAAACAGCGAGGCTTCCGGGAACATGTTCCAGATATCGAACCAGGTTACGCTTGGGCAGACAGAGGAAGAGATCATTAAAAGCATATGCAGCATAACTTCACAGATATCGGAACAGGAAATCATGCTGAGAAACGAGCTTTATAAGCAAAATCCGCTGCGCTTCGAGGATAAGGTCTTCAGATCGCTTGGACTGCTTCAGAGTGCAAGGATAATATCATCTGAAGAAAGCCTGAAGCTGCTTTCCGATGTCAGGCTTGGGGCTGCGATGGGTTTGGTGAAGGGAATTGAGATCGATAAAATAAATGAACTGATGATCATGATACAACCGGCTTATCTGCAAAAAATGTCGGGAGGGCAGCTGAGACCTGATGACAGGGATCAAAAGCGGGCCGAACTGCTGCGGAAGAGGCTGAAGGATTGTATACGTAAGGAGTGATGCTGAATGTATGGGAGATTTACTGAAAAAGCTGAAAAAGCTATAAATTTATCTCAGGAAAGCGCAGTGAAGCTCGGACACAGCTATGTCGGAACCGAACACCTGCTGCTCGGTCTGATAAAGGAGGGTACAGGGATCGCTGCGAGAGTCCTGCAGAGCCAGGGTGTAACGGAAGATAAAGTCACGAAGGAAATTGAAGAATTGATCGGGAGAGGGGACAATGCAGGCAAGAACCCTCTTGATTTCACACCCAGGACCAAAAGAGTGCTTGAACTGGGACTGATGGAAGCAAGACGGCTAGGACACAACTATGTTGGCACAGAGCATCTGCTTCTTGGCATTATGAGGGAAGGTGAAAGCGTTGCTGTTCGGATACTTATGGATCTGGGCATCGATCCTCAGAAATTGCTCAACGACATTGTGAAGATGCTCAATGAGGATACACCTGCTGCAAACGGAGAACCAAGAAGTACTTCCAGTCATACCAATACACCTACTCTGAACCAGTTCGGAAGGGATCTGACCGAACTGGCAAGGGAGGGCAAGTTCGACCCGATCATAGGCAGAGATAAGGAAATAGAAAGGGTCATACAGATCCTCAGCAGAAGGACGAAAAACAATCCCTGCCTCATAGGCGAGCCTGGGGTCGGAAAAACAGCAATAGCAGAAGGACTTGCGCAGAAAATCGTCGAGGGGAACATACCTGAACTGCTCAAGGATAAGAGAGTGTTCACACTTGATCTGTCTTCGATGGTTGCAGGCGCAAAGTACAGGGGAGAATTCGAGGAACGGCTGAAAAAGGCCATGGATGAAGTAAGAAAGGCAGGCAATGTGATACTTTTCATAGATGAGATGCATACGATCATCGGCGCAGGAGCGGCAGAAGGCGCCATCGATGCGTCGAACATCCTTAAGCCCGCTCTGGCGCGTGGTGAAATACAGGTAATCGGTGCGACGACATTAAACGAATACAGAAAGCATGTGGAGAAGGATTCCGCACTGGAACGCAGATTCCAGCCCATCACCGTCGGTGAGCCCTCGCAGGAGGAGACCATCGAGATACTTAAGGGTATACGGGACAAGTACGAGGCGCATCATCGGGTTAAAATCACCGACGGAGCGCTGGAGGCGGCGGCAAGGCTGTCCAGCAGGTATATAACCGACAGATATCTTCCTGACAAGGCGATAGACCTGATAGATGAAGCTGCCTCCAAGGTGAGGCTGAAGGCATTCACGGCTCCTGTAGATGTAAAGATGCTTGAAGAGCAGCTTGAAAAGTTGGCAAAGGAAAAGGAAGATGCCATAAGGCTCCAGGAGTTTGAAAAGGCAGCGGCGATAAGGGATCAGGAACAGAAACTGAAAGCACAGCATGAGAAGATAAAAGACGACTGGTATCAGAAAAATCAGACAAGGACCGATACTGTCACTGAAGATGAGATAGCCGACATAGTGGCAAGCTGGACCGGCATCCCTGTGAAGCGGCTGGCCGAGGAGGAATCGGAGCGGCTGATGAAGATGGAGGATGTGCTCCATGAAAGGGTTATCGGCCAGGACGAAGCTGTCAAAGCTGTGTCAAAGGCAATAAGAAGAGGCAGGGTAGGACTCAAGGATCCGAAGAGGCCCATAGGCTCATTCATATTCCTCGGGCCGACCGGAGTTGGCAAGACGGAATTGAGCAAGGCGCTGGCTGAGGCATTATTCGGGAATGAAAACGCAATGATCAGGATAGACATGTCGGAGTATATGGAGAAGTTTACCGTATCCAGGCTTGTCGGATCGCCTCCCGGCTATGTCGGATATGACGAGGGCGGACAGCTTACGGAGAAGGTCAGAAGGAAGCCGTATTCCGTATTGCTTTTCGATGAGATAGAGAAGGCCCATCCGGATGTGTTCAATATCCTGCTGCAGATCCTTGAGGACGGCCGACTCACCGACTCGCAGGGCAGGACGGTGGATTTCAGGAATACTGTCATAATCATGACGTCGAATGTCGGCGGAAGGATGATAACCGAGCCGAAGAGACTTGGATTCGTTGTAACCGACGATGCGGCGAAAAACTATGAGGATATGAAGAACAATGTAATGAGCGAGCTGAAGAAAACATTCCGGCCTGAGTTCCTGAACAGAGTCGATGACATCATAGTATTCCATCCGCTCAGTGAAGATAATATCAGGAGCATTGTAGGCATCATGCTGGATGTTCTGGTAAAGCGCCTTGCACAGAACGGCATCACGCTGGAGGTAAGCGATGAGGCAAAAGCCCATCTGGCGAAAAAGGGTTTTGATCCCGTCTTTGGGGCACGTCCGCTCAGAAGGTCGATCCAGACCATGGTGGAAGACAAGCTGGCCGAGCAGATGCTGGACGGTACTGTGAAAGCCGGTGATACCGTGAGAGTAAGTCTCGACGGTGACCAACTGGTATTTGAGACGGCTAAAGCAAAAACCGGCAGGAAAGGCATGGCGCAGCCTGTCAATTGATTGGGGTCAGGCTTAAGTTTTTACTTTAGGGGACGGTTCTCTAAAGGGGACAGTTCTCGAAAGTATCATTAATATTACCCCATGCATATTAAACAGGAGGGTTCATCAAGAATGAACCCTCCATATATTTTTCCTATGTTATGATTTCAGCACCTTCTCGAAATGACATCTTCTCCTCTTTTCTCCCTTGCCAGTTGTACTTCTTCGTATCCGATAAGGCTGTACATGAATTTTTTGCATTGAGAGAACTCTCCCTTAATTTTGAGGACAGTCCCTTTGCTTTGTAGTAATTTGGAGAACCGTCCCCCGAAACATTGCAAAGCAGCCTAATTTGGAGAACTGTCCCTCAAATGAAGAACTGTCCCCTATTGGTAGCGGGAGGCTTCCGAGGTTGGTTTGAGTGTGCTTTGGGGTTTTTCGAGTTCCTGTATCGTAATCACGCGGGTGTGTTTTGTATGGTTCCAGGACTTGTTGTTTCTGGTGAGGAAGCCCTGGATCGTTATCGGCACCCAGGTAAGGCAATAGAACGGATAGATGAGGAATGCCAGCAGGACCCTTAGGTCGAATTTGTTCTCTGAAAGGATCACCAGAGGGCCGTATAAAAACTGCAGCACGACAAAAACATACCATACTGTGGTGGGAAAGACATATTGCAGTGTGTAAAAAGGCGCTTCCGGATAAAATGACTGTATCCACAGCATTACCGACATCAGGCCCATAAAAATGAACCTTATTGGCTGGAATAGATACACTGCGCAGTCGAATGCCGCCAGGTCGCATTGTCTGAAAGCTTTCCGGAGCAGGGGAGCGAGGTACTTTGATGCACAATCTGCGTGGCCCTGCATCCACCTTTTCCTCTGCCGCCACGACTGTTTCAGAGTGATCGGTTTTTCGTCATATACAACGGCATCGTGTGCCCATGCCACCTTCATGCCGTTGAGTGCAAGCTTCATCGTAAACTCAAGGTCCTCTGTAAGGCAGGTAGCGCCCCAGCCTATTCTTTTCAAAACCGATATTTCAACACAGAAGCCCGTGCCGCATAAGCCGCAGCTCAGGCCGAGGTAATACCGCGGAAGTTGGAATGTACGGTTTGATAGCCAGAAAGCAATCGAATATGAACATGTTATCCATGAGTCAAACGGATTTTTGCTGTCGATATACCCCTGAACGACTTTATGGCCTTTGCACAGCTGTTTGTTCATTTCGTACAGAAAATTCGAGGATACAAGGTTATCGGCGTCGAATACACATATAACGTCGTACCGGTCGTCCATGTCATATATTTTTCGGAACATCCATTCAAGAGCATGGCCTTTGCCGGTGTTTTCTGTATCGTGACGTTCATATACCAGTGCGCCGTGTTTTCTGGCAACAGCAGCAGTGGCGTCGGTACAATTATCAGCTATCACAAAGATATCGAACAATTCTCGCGGATAATTCTGCTCCAGCAGGCTGTCAATGATATGCGCTATGACCAGCTCCTCGTTATGAGCTGCGATCACGGCTGCAAACCTTTTGCACGGGGACACTTCTCCCGACTTGTCTTTCTTTTTTCTCCAGCCGTATATAGATACACCGAAAAAATAGCATCCCGCTACAAAAACAAATACCTGTATGATTTGCGTAATTATCATTATCAGGCTCTGAAGCACATTATTCATGAAGAACCTCCATCATTGCGGTGGTTTAACTCGTTATATTATTTTGTACCTTTCAGATGAAAATATTTATTTCTCGCATCAAAACGATACTATTTGCCGCTGATCGGACTGCTATGATAAAATGATTTTGAATGCGGGGAGATATATAATTATGGTAAAATCGTATTTCAACAGTTTGGTAACGGGGAACTCAGGCATGCTGGCGTGCATAGACAACAGGGGCGAAGCGGTCAGGATCTGCTGGCCTGATATCGACTATCCACAGCATATAGACAGGCTGATAACCGGCATCATATGTCCTGGTCTTTGGCACGGGGCTTCCTGGCTGCATTCGGCTGACTGGCATGTTAGACAGTACTATGTTGAAGATACCAATATCGCGGTAACAGAATTTTCACACGGGAAATATTCACTAAAAGTACGGCAGTATGATTTTGCCCATCCTGACAATGATGTTCTCAGCAGATGTTATGAGGTTGAAAACAATTGTGACTACCAGCTTGATCTGGGATTCGTGATATATTCATCAGCAGTATCATCTTCATTTGATATGGCCGGCACTGTGTTTGACATTGATCTGTCGGCGCTGATCCATTACAGACACGGCTATTACTACGGTATCGTGTCTGTCGTACCGGCAGCTCAGTACCAGCTGGGTTCCGGCGCTCAGGAGAATGCGGAACGAGGCCGGCTGTATGGCAATGATATGATCGGGATGATGAATGACGGAAGCCTTCTGTGGGAATGTGTCTCAGCAGGAAGCGGAGATGTGCTCAGGTTTACGCTGAATATATGTTTTGCAAATGATCTGAAATCACTGAAAAGGCTGCTCGAAGAAGTCAGACTCAATGACCCGTGGAAAGCGCTGGATAATGCGTCTGAATTCTGGCACGGTTACCTGGACAAAGCACGACGTGTCGAAACGGGATATCCGGAGATCGACCGTCTTTATAGACGTTCAGTTCTTGTATTTGCCCTTATGATGAACAGGAGGACAGGTGCGCTGCTGGCTGCACCCGAGGTGGATGAGCAATTCACCAGATGCGGCCGGTATGCATATTGCTGGGGACGTGATGCCGCCTTTATCACATCGGCTCTTGACAAATGCGGTCTGTCGGATGCTGCAGAAGCCTTTTTCTATTGGGCTGCCCGTGTGCAGGAGGATGACGGCAGCTGGCAGCAGCGCTTCTATATGGATGGTAATCTTGCCCCCTCATGGGGTTTGCAGATCGACGAGGGCGGTTCGGTCATATGGGGTATCCTTGAGCACTATAAGGCTGTAAAAAACAAGGACTTTCTTATAAACCTCTGGCCATGCGTGCAAAAAGGCGTAGAATTCCTTATCAGATACACCGATATGGAAACAGGCCTTCCCTGGCTCAGCTTCGATCTTTGGGAGGAGCGCCTCGGCGAACATGCTTATTCCAGTGCCGCAGTATATGCCGGCATCAAGGCCGGGGCTGAGATCGCAGAAATAACAGGTAAGCCACAGAAGCTTTGCAGGAAGTGGCGCGATCATGCGGAAAAACTTCGTGAAGCGATCATCAGAAGCTTTTGGAAGCCTGAATGGAACAGATTTATCAGAAGCATAAGGGTCAAAATGAACAGCTGGGGAGAAGAGCCGTCAGACGGCAAGATCTGGCTGAAGGTAAACAGACTGAGCACAGCAAGGGATTATACACTGTCGGACGGGACACTGGATACAAGCCTGCTGGGATTAAGCATACCGTTTGGGGTTATATCCGCCGATGATGAACGGATGATATCTACTGCTGAGATCCTGCAAAGCTATTTGTCCGTCAGCGGCACAGGGGGACTGATGCGGTATGAGTACGATAATTATATCGGAGGGAATCCATGGATACTTACGACTTTGTGGGCAGCATTGTTCAACATTGAGATAAAGGATTTTGAAAAGGCCAGAGAGTATCTGTGGTGGGCAGTCAAAGGAGCTACGGAACAGGAGCTGCTGCCGGAGCAGGTGGATAAGCTGACAGGCAAGCCGGCATGGGTGTTCCCGCTTACATGGTCCCATGCGATGTTCGTGCTCGTGCTTGACAAGCTGCTGGAAGCGGGAGAGCTAAGGCGAGATGCGGCAAGCGATTAGCGGAACCGAAGAGTTGTGATGTGATTGATCCGACAGATAAGATATCATGAGGCTCAGCAGTTGAAGTTTAATGATGTATACGACAGATAGGCTTAATGAAAGAGTCCGGCTAGTGAGTGCCGTGACGGATCAGGCATATGAAATCCTGTGACGGGTCGAACAGATGAAATAAGATGGTATCGGGAGGTCGATGCAGTTATGGCAAAGAGCAGGACCGTTTTTATATGTCAGGAATGTGGTTACGAGTCATCGGGGTGGCTTGGTAAATGTCCTGCATGTATGCAGTGGAACACTTTTGTCGAAGAGCGCCAGGAAACGAATGCGGCTGCAGCAGCAGGCGCAGCTGCACAGGTGAAACCAGTCAGTCTTGATGAGATCAAGGCTGACAACGAGGATCGCAGCAGCACCGGTATGAAGGAACTGGACCGTGTCCTGGGCGGAGGTGTTGTAAGAGGTTCGCTGATACTGGTGGGAGGGGATCCGGGGATAGGCAAATCCACGCTTCTGCTGCAGATATGCAATACATTGAAAAACGGATCAAAAATCATTTACATATCGGGTGAGGAATCCGTCGGACAGATCAAGTTAAGAGCTGACAGGCTCAAGGTAAAACGACCGGATCTCTTCATCGTTTCGGCCTCGAATTATGAAACTATAGCAGCAATGGCAGCAGCGGAAAAGCCGGGTGTGATCATAATCGACTCCATACAGACCATGTATACTGATGCAATAACCTCCGCACCAGGCAGCGTCAGCCAGGTGAGGGAGGTAACTGCCGCTCTGATGAAGCTTGCAAAAAGCAGCGGCATCACTGTCATTATCGTCGGACATGTTACAAAAGAAGGCGCTATAGCGGGACCAAGGGTACTTGAGCATATGGTCGACACAGTATTGTATTTCGAGGGCGACAGACACCTGAGCTACAGGATACTGCGCACTGTGAAGAACAGGTTCGGGTCCACCAATGAAATAGGCGTGTTTGAGATGAGAGACACGGGCCTGGCCGAAATATCCAACCCGTCTGAAATGCTGCTGTCCGGCAGACCCGGGAATGTGCCTGGTTCTGTTGTCGTTTCGAGCCTTGAGGGCACAAGGCCTATGCTCATCGAGATCCAGTCGCTTGTCTGTGCAACCAATTTCGGTGTTCCGAGAAGGATGGCGACAGGTCTTGACTACAACAGGCTTACGATGTTGATGGCGGTGCTCGAAAAGCGAGTAGGTCTTCAGCTGTATAATTATGACGCTTATGTGAATGTCGTGGGAGGGATCAGGCTCGATGAGCCTGCATGTGATCTTGGGATCGCCGGTGCTGTTGCCTCAAGCTTTAAAAATATACCGGTGGATCCCGGATGTGTTCTGACGGGAGAAATAGGGCTGACAGGCGAGGTGCGTGCCGTCGGCCAGATAGAAAAAAGGATCTCCGAGGCCATGCGGCTAGGTTTCAGGAGCATCATCATCCCCGAAGACAATATGAAGGCGGCTTCTCAGGTAAAGTCCGGCAGCGGTTTCAGGATCATTCCTGCAGCAAGCATTCAGGATGCTCTTGATATAATGTTTGAAGTATAGAATATTAGGCGCCTGAATGATGTATAGACAATAAAATAGCGTATACAGAAAGGAAACCAAATGGCATCCTTTCGCACATTACATAATTCAGGGAGACTGAACATTAGCCTGTTATTGCTTGCTGCATAAAAATGATCCCCTCACTGCAGAAGCATTACTTCCATAGCATGCTTTCCGGGGGATCATATCATTGTATGCTTACTGGTGCTCAGCAATAGCGTTATTGTATGCCGGTATCATTCCAGATTGAACTGTCCAAGCAGTTTGACCCTTTCCTGTTCCTTCATTATGATGTCGTACAGGTTCAAATCCAGAGTGTTGCAGATTGATGCGATGTAGTAAAGGTTTTTTCCCAGTTCCTTCTCGATCTGATCGCTGCAGTTGTCACACAACTTGCCCTCGATGTGTGTGTCCATTGCTTTGCGTACTTCTTCAAGGCTGCTGTCCTCAGGCATTTCCTGCTTTTTGGCATTTATCCTGATACATCCGCATTGTGTGACTGCCTTGACTATCGAACGGTTGACTCTTGCATTGGAGTCCTGATACTTTGTGATCGAATCAATGATGCTCTTGTTTCTGAACAAAAGCTCCTGCACCGTGTACTGAAAATCATCGATTAGCATATCCTTCATTGTGTTCACTCTCCTGATGCGCATTTGCCTCTATATAGCGACATTTATATACATAAATAGGAAATATTCATGCACTGCAGTACACTATATATTGGAATCTAACATTTAAAAATGTATCAGCATGTTTTAATTATAGTAGTTTGGACAACTCCTTGTCAATGCCGTTATTATTTTATTGTTGCTTGTATGATTATACTTTTCCCGGCAATTTCCGCTGAAAAAATACATGAACAGCGGTCAGGAAGCATCGA
>CAZQUQ010000054.1:0-16243 GCA_964596445.1 uncultured Oscillospiraceae bacterium | reverse complement strand
ATGGGTCGAACAGTGGCTTTGGTCACTGATTTAATACAAAATAATTGTACAAGGGAGGATAATACTATGTTAAAGAAGTTGGTTATTTTGTTGTTATGTCTGATGCTGGCAATTCCGACGGTGGTCCTTGCGGAGGAGGGTGACCTGCCTGTATTGGAAAAGCCGGCTGGTTTGTCGGTTCGTTCCGACGGAGCAGGCGGATTGTTGCTGCGTTTGACTCAGCCCGACAGCATGATGGAATACATAAATTCGGATGATTACTGGATACTTTATGAGCTTGATTTCAAGATCAACGACGGTCCCTGGAAATTTGACGAAAAATGGGATGGTGTCGTCGAGGATGGCGTCATTGGCTACTATGAGAATACATATGACAAAATGAATGTCGCGGGCATTTTGAATAATATCGGCCATGATGAAAGGAACGCCATAGATATTCCGGTATTTTCCTGGAATCTTGAACTGGCTTCCTTTGACCTGCAAAACAATACATATTCATTCCGCTATCGTTACCTCTATGAGTACGAAGCCCAGGATCCCGTCAGCGGAGAATGGGGGTACAAGGTTATTGCTTCGCCTTATTCCGACACGGCAATTATCGGCAAAGCCCAGGGCAGTGCGATCCCCGGCAGCCTGGAGGCTCCGTCCGGACTGGCGGGAGAACTGAGAAACCGGGAGGATGGTCAGCCCTATTTCAGCTTTACCTTTGATGTACCGAAAAGCGTAGAGGATGCAAACAAGGTGACTTCCGTGTGGACCAAACTGGACTGGAAAATCGGCGGCGGCAAATGGGCGACTGAGCTTGCCGGAGGGGTGCCTTTTGAAAAAGCAGGCAATATGCTTTCGGATGATATGGAAGTGGATCCCATTGATGAAGGCGGCTGGGGAGAGATAGACATCAAGGAAAACACCTATTATTTCCGCGCATTTTTCGAACTGCAAAAGCTGGACGGCTCCATTGTGAGATCACCCTTTTCAAATATAGTGGAAATAGGTACGGCAGCTTTCTACAGCGGCGCTTCCAACTGGGCGAAGGCTGAGCTCCAGAAGGCATACGACATGGGTCTTATTCCTGACATATTAAAGGGCGCCGATATGACCAAACCTATAACTCGCGAGGAGTTCGCCGAGCTTTCGGTAGTCCTGTATGAAAATGTTACAGGTCTCAAAAGTGTTCCGGTCTCCCCCAACCCATTTACTGATACGAATAATCCGCAGGTATTGAAGGCATTTAACCTGGGCATAACCACAGGAACATCAGCTACCGCCTTTTCACCAAATGTTGTTTTAACCAGGGAACAATGCGCGACTATGCTCTTCAGGGCAATAAAGGTCATCAATCCTGAAGGGGATTACAGTGTAGCGGACGTTAAGGATTTTCCCGACCAGAAGCATATTTCAAAATTTGCGGTGGAAGCTACCAAATACCTGTCCAAGCTTGGAATAATCAAGGGCGATTCCAAAGGCAACTTTATGCCGAAGGCCGTTACCACCGCGCAGGAAGCGGCAGGCTACGGTATGGCTACCAAAGAGGCGGCTATTCTGTATGCCGTGAGGACTGCGGAAAAATTGCAGGAACCGCGGGGAGATGCGCCGAAGGCAGTGACGGGACCGGCGTCTTCAGCCGGGACGGACAATATTTCTCAATTGCTTTCCAGGATAGAGGGGCCGGATAATTTGTATTATGAATATGAAAGAAAATACGGATCCGACAGCACGTTGGGAAAGGTATGGAGGAAAAACGGCAAAATAAGGGAAGAAACGACGGTATTCGGCAGCACCACTATTGTTTTCAACGATACCAACACAAAGCGCGGTTACCAGTATTACCCCGCAAATAATATAGCATATGAAATGGATTTCAGCAGCGAGCACACTTTCTATCTTTATGACCTCCATGGCTATTATGCCGGTATCGATGCAAAAAAGTTCAGCATTGTCGGAACGGAGACTTACAATGGCCTTTCGTGCACGGTAGTAACCGTAGTTGACGGAAACATGGAATCAAAGCTATGGCTTTCGGAGGAATACGGCTTCCCGGTCAAAAGCGAGACCAAGGATACGGAAGGAATGTTTGCAGGACTGGTCGTGGTGATGGAATGCAAAAACATAAAGACCGAAACGATCCCCGACAGTATTTTTGAACTGCCGGCGGGCGTGCAGATAGAGCAGCCGATACCGGTGGAATAGAGGGTGTCATATGAAAATATTATGTTGCCTTATTGCTGCCGTAATCTTATTGATCGGTGTTGCCGGGTGTGTAGCCTTGCCGGTCCCGGAGAACCGGGAGGATTCCTCCGGACCCCGGAATAATGAAGCTTCTGGAGACAGCGGCTCCGGTGGGATATTAAGCGGAGGAACAGGATCAGACACAGAGTCGGATTCGGAATCAGATCCCGAATCAGATCCCGAATACGAAGGGTTTGACTGGAGCATAAGCGTTGATGATACCGTTTCCGGTACGTATAAATTGCCTGCAGGCGGAAAATCCCTCAGGTATGATATCACTCTCAGGCTTGTTGCATGGAAATCGGGAGGCAAGGATGTCTATGGAACGTATGAAGGGGAGGCGTACATAGTATTCAACTTTGACGAGTCCGGCCTTTCGGGGAATGATTTGCTGTATATGGGCGGCGGCGCCTTCGACAGAAGGTGTGAAAGGCTGGAGTTCGAAGTGGAGGCATATGATCAGGAAGAACTAAACCGGCAAACGATACCGATACCTGACAGTATGAATGTTGCACCTCCGGTTGCTCCCCTCGGCAGCTTCAATGCCATGGCTTCATTCATATCGTCCTGGTCCACCGTGCTTCAGATGGACCAGACAGTCAGGTCAGGGAATACCGGTGGTATCCTTTCCGATTTCGAAGGTGTATTTGATGAAGGCACCTCCGATAATATGGGGCTTTTACTGCTTATCAGCAAAGATAAGGTGACGGTGGATATACCTACATACAGATTGACCTGGAACTGCGGGTATTTCAGAGGCACGCTCAAAAAAGAGACCCTGGGTACAGCAAAACGTGAAAGGCTTGAAATGCCTGATACCGGGAACGCGGATCAGGGCAGGACAGGTGAAGGACAAACATCAGATATTTTTGAAATGCCGCAAATACCGCAATATGACGGTATGGGAACTATCATCACCGACGAGAATGGGATAACCGGATTTGACATTAACGGTGATGAAAAGATCGATGTATATACTGATGAAAATGGTGTTTTTCATATGGATCTGGATTTTGACGGTGAATTTGATGAATACGAAAGCGAATCCGGCATGGGATGATCCAGGCGATGCAATTATGGGGAGGAAGAATAAAGAATGGGGATGAAAATCATGATAAGAAAGCTGACTGCTGTCCTGTTAGTACTTCTATTAGTATTGTCAATTGCTGCATGCAGCAACAGTTCAAAAGACAAAGCGACTGATGAAATTGCTGAAACGTCCGGGTCAGACGGGCCAGGTGAAGCCGGTGATCCCGCCGGTACGGATGATGCGGCAGACACGGCAGGCAGCCCTGCCGGTACCGGTGATGCATCAGACGCAGTGAAAGCCGGACTGTCCAAAGGTTACCATACCGATGCCGTTCCGGTCTATAAGGGCAGTACGGTGGTCGAATCAGGGGAAGATAACAGTAACCCTTTATTTTCCATGTACTATGTGGTTTGCTGGACTGATAAACCATATGAGGATGTAGTGCAGTATTATAAGGATATCATGTCCAGGCACCAGATAATAGGCGAACAGTCTGATTCCGCATATTACTATGCTTCGGCAAGCATAAGCGATGTGGAAGATGTAGACGTCTGCGTTATTGATCTGTCCCAGGAATCTTACAGCGATGAAGAAGTGCCGGAAGGTGCAAAAACTTCCATGAATATAATGTACAAGAAGAAAAGCAGCGAGCTTCCGGAAGGATACAGATCTGACCTGGTGCCTGTCATGGAAGGGAGTAAGCCGAAGGATGGCAGCATATATGACGAAAGTGACGGGAGAAAGAGTTACAGCCTTACCTTTACGACCACACAGGATTATCAGGATGTGGTTGAGTACTACAGAGAAATAATGCTCAACGCCGACTCGCTGCAGGAAACTGAATCTCACTTTACATGCACTATAACAGGTATTATGGATAATGTTGAAATAGACATTTACATAAACAAACTGCCGGAAGGGACTGTATATACGATAGTTATGGTGGTTTGATCCGGTGGGTAGATAGTGGACGGATAGACAGGGACGGTTTTGTGTCACTTAGGACACAGAACCGTCCCTGTCTATCCGTCCACTAATTGACAGGGTATAAAGTGTCTATGTGTCGTGCCTGGCACTCTATTTATTTTTATGCTAAAATGTACAGATACAGAGAAAAAGAGAGGTCAGGCATATGGATGATTTACCCATCGCAGCCAATATTTTTACAAGATTCAGAAGAACCTTCATTGGTGACAGGGCATTTTATAAAACAGTGCTTTCACTGGTCATTCCGATAATTATACAAAACTCCATTTCCAACTTTGTCAATCTTTTGGACAATGTGATGATCGGCCAGGCAGGAACGGCGCAGATGTCCGGTGTGGCAATCGTGAACCAGCTTATGTTCGTGTTCAACCTGACATTGTTCGGCGGGATTTCCGGAGCTGGTATTTTTGGTGCGCAGTTTTTCGGAGCCGGAGATGATGAAGGTCTACGCTATACGTTCAGATATAAGCTTATAAGCGGGGTTGTGATACTGGCGGCCGCTGCAGCGGTATTTACAGCAGGAGGAGATTCTCTGATCTCGCTTTTTCTCAAAGGAGAAGGAGCACCGGAGGATGCTGCTGCAATGCTTGGGTACGGGACTTCTTACCTCAGAATAATGCTGTGGGGACTGATACCATTCGTTTTTTCTGTGGTTTATGCAGGCACTCTGCGGGAGACAGGCGAGACAATGCTCCCGATGAAGGCCAGTATAGCTGCGGTCTTCACAAATTTGTGCCTCAATTATGTACTTATCTTCGGAAAGCTTGGATTCCCGGCGATGGGAGTCGAGGGCGCCGCAATAGCAACAGTCATATCCCGTTATGTGGAAGTGGCTATCATCGTGGTATATGCCCACAGGCATACTGCAAGATTCAGATTCATCGTCGGCCTTTACCGTTCATTGAAGATTCCCCGCAGTCTTGCATTGACGATTTTCAAGAAGGGTATGCCGCTGCTTGTGAATGAGATGCTGTGGTCTGTAGGCATGTCAACGCTGACACAGATATTTTCGACATACGGGTTGAATGTAATAGCGGGACTCAACATATCAAATACCATAGCCAATCTATTCAACGTCGTGTTTATCTCCATGGGCTCAGCGGTCGCTGTCATGGTAGGACAGGCACTTGGCGCAGGAGATATATCCAGGGCAAAGGCATACTCCTGGAAACTGATATTTTTCAGCGTCTGTACCTGCATCGTGATAGGAACGCTGCTTATATTTGCGGCACCTGTCATACCGCTGATCTATAACACGACCGGCGAGGTGCGGGATCTTGCCGCCCATTTCATGAGGGTCGGAGCTATTTATATGCCATTTTTCGCTATATCGCACTGTTGCTATTTTACCATGCGTTCAGGCGGGAAAACGGTCCTTACCTTCCTGTTTGACAGTGTATATACCTGGTGTATATTCGTACCCTTTGCATTTTTGGTAACGGAATTTACAAACTTAAATATTTATGCAGCCTATCCCCTATGCTATTTTCTAGACGCAATAAAGTGTATAATCGGGATATACATCGTCAGGAGGGGCCGCTGGGCGCAAAACATCACCGCCGACAGCAGCGGCATCGGGCTGGAACCGGCCGGGCAGTGACGGATGACATCAGGCCTTCGGATTTTTTGAACTAAGTATAGTTTTCCATATTGACAAATATATATTATTGGAGTAACTTATATTTATACAAAATATGTGCATATAATGCATAAATATTCATATTTAGTTACAGTAAAAGGAGAGAATGCCATGAAAAAACTGACCGCTATTTTGATTATGTTGACAATGCTTATTACCGGCACATTGATGCTGACAGGCTGCGGCGCTTCCGGCAGCGGGGGGACAGGCGGGAGCAATTCATCCGATGACGGCGCGGTTAAGGTTATAGACATACAGCTCACACAGGAGGAGTATGCTTTCGGAGTAGACAAAAATCAGCCGGAGCTTCTCGAAGAAGTGAACAAATTCATTGCTCAGATCAAAGCCGACGGCACCTTTGATGCCATAATAAACAACTACTTCGGAGACGGGACGCCTAATGAGGTGATATCCGCACAGCTCGATCCTTCGAAGGATCAGCTGGTCGTGGCTACGAATGCAGGCTTTGAACCTTTTGAGTATACAGCCGGCGAAAACAACAAGTATCTCGGCATAGACATGGAGATCGCAGACCTGCTTGCAAAGTATCTTGGCAAGGAACTGGTCATCAGCAATATGGATTTTGACGCCGTATGTCTTTCCGTGGGGCAGGGCAAAGCCGATATCGCCATGGCAGGCCTTACGATAAAGGAAGACAGAAAGGAATATGTCACATTTTCGGATAAATATTATGACGCGGCACAGAAGCTGATAGTAAAAGCTTCCGATAAAACATTTGACAACTGCAAGACAGCTGCCGATGTCGAGGCCATACTCAACAAGCTTGACAACAAGACAAAGATAGGTGTACAGAACGGAACGACAGGGCAATTTTATGTACAGGGTGATGAAGACTGGGGATTCCCCGGTTATCCTGTCGAATGTGTAGGATACAAATCAGGCTCACTTGCAGTACAGGATATGCTTAACGGCAATCTCAATTATGTTATAATAGATGAAGCTCCTGCTAAGTTTATTGCAGAAGCATTTAACGAAATGAACTGATCCGGGTATTGTGATGGGGAATTTTAGTAAAAAGCTGTCCAGGTTTTGGGAAATTTTCATTGAGAAAAATGGCTACACAAAGGTTCTGACAGGTCTTCAGAATACTTTGATCATAGCTGTCGTCGGTTTAGCGATCGGTATCGTTATAGGTACGCTGATCGCCAGTATTAAAGTACTGCCGAAGTACAAGAGGCTTCCCAGGATTCTGGACAGCGTATGTACATTTTATGTAGGCCTGTTCAGAGGAACTCCGATCGTTGTCCAGTTGCTCGTGGCATATTATGTCGTGCTTCCGCTGCTGGGTATGAACTTGCCTTCCATAAATGTCTGCATACTTGTGTTTGGCCTGAACAGCGGCGCATATGTATCTGAAATAATGAGAAGCGGCATATTGTCGGTGGATCCCGGACAGATGGAAGCCGGACGTGCAGTAGGGCTAAGCTATGGAGTAACGATGATGAAGATCGTTGTACCCCAGGCAGTCAAAAATATTCTCCCGACTCTGGGGAACGAACTGATCGCACTGGTAAAGGAGACTTCTGTCGTAAGCTTTGTCGGAGCCGCCGACTTGTATGTCGCATTCAGCTATATCGGAACAAACAGCTATGAATTCATGGTTCCTTACCTGGTAATGGCACTGATCTATATCGTTCTTGTTATGCTTATAGCATTGCTTGTTAAAACGATGGAAAGGAGCCTGAGAAAAAGTGATAGACATAATTGATCTGAGAAAGAGCTTTGGTACGCTGGAAGTACTCAAAGGCATAACGACCACGATCAGGGAAGGAGAGAAAGTTGCCGTCGTAGGCCCTTCCGGAAGCGGCAAAAGCACGTTCCTGCGCTGTCTTAATTGTCTTGAGGATCCCACGGGCGGTTCCATCATTTTTGAAGGCGTAGACATTGCCGATATGAAAGTTGACATAAATATACACAGACGGCACATGGGCATGGTCTTCCAGCAGTTCAACCTTTTCAACAATAAAACAGTGCTTGGAAACATCATGCTGGCTCCGCTGCATATTAAACTCCAGGAGCTTCGTTCCAGGAAGGTCAGGAACTTTTTCATCAAAGTCTGCAATCTGTTTCTGAAAAGCAAAAAGCCTCTTTTTGAAATAAGCAAAACCAAGCAGCAGATAAAAGCTGAGGTAAGGGACAATGCGATCCGTCTGCTTAAAAGGATAGGCCTTGAGGATAAGGCCAATGTATATCCATCAACGCTGTCCGGCGGACAGAAGCAGAGAATCGCGATAATCCGTTCTCTGGCGATGAATCCCAAGGTTATGCTTTTTGATGAGCCTACGTCCGCTCTGGATCCGGAAATGGTCGGAGAGGTGCTGGATCTGATAAAGCAGCTGGCAGACGAAGGCATGACCATGGTGATAGTGACGCATGAAATGGGTTTTGCAAGAGAGGTTGCCACCAGGGTGCTGTTTATGGACGGGGGTCAGATCCTTGAAGAAAACGCGCCTGAAAAATTTTTCTCTGATCCGCAGCATCCGCGGGCAAAGGAATTTTTGTCAAAAGTTCTCTGAGAATATATATCGATTAATGGTACATCATATAAATGCAGTGCTGTATAGCAGGTTTCATTGTCATTGACAGGGAGGTCATGCGATGGATAAATGCCAAAGCATATTGTGCTCGGTACAAAGCTGCATTTATAATGCACACAAGGAAAACCACTGCACACTGGACGCTGTCCAGGTAAGCGCCGCCGCTAAGTCAGACAGCGGCGCACCCTATGATGAGACCCTATGTGCCAGCTATAAGAGCAGCGCAAAGAAGCGATAGGCGCAAGCAACAGCACTGAGAAGCAGAACGGGGATGACCTGATGGTCATCCCTGAATTATTTTTCAGAGGTTTAGAGGGTTTCTTCAATAAACGCAGAATTATATATATTGTTTAAATTGAAATTTGTCCCTACATTGGAGGAGGTTGAATATGAAAAGAGTTTTATGCTTCATTATGGCTATGCTTCTATTGTCAGCGCTGACAGCCGGATGTTTGAAAATCCCCGAGAGTGCGTATAATCCGGACGCAGGTTCATCAAAAACGAGTGGTGATAATAAGGGACAAAGTCAAAATCAGTCCGATACAGGCAAGGCTGCCGACGGAGGAGATCGGTCCGAGGGTCCAAAAGGCGGCATATATAAGGAACCTGGCAGTGAACTTGGAGATTTTTACTCGTTTGTAGACGATACTGTCGGGGTGCATGAGCGAGCAATGAACTCTTATGAAACGGATGATTTTTATCTGAGCTTTGTTACGGCTGACCCCATGGTGCTAACAACAGCTCTTTTGAGCCTGAGTATGCTTGATTACATTGAGTCCGGCGACAATATGAGGGAAGAAGGCAGGCTCAATGGTGCGGATGCCGTCAGGGAGCGAAACGGAGACAAGATAACTTTCAGCATGAAGAGAGTCCGTGAAGAGGACGGCTTTGACCGCGTATCCAAAAAAGGAGATGTGTCCGTTGAAACGGGGACGCTGGATATGTCTTCGAATACTGTAACTATAGAAGCAAAAATAGAACGAGATGGTGAAGTGATCGAGAGATCGATATGCGAAACCGTTGTTCTGCCGGACAATACAATAATAGCGCAGGTTTTGAGAAAGCCGATACCTCCGGAAGACGACAGAGTGGCAAATGAGGGGAAAGCATACTTCCTGCGTTTCAACACAGAAAAGTTTGAAATAGTTACGGCAAAGTTTGAACCTGATGTGAACTTTACATATAGATCCATTGTCGGAGACGCATCGGCAACACCGGACAGCATGTCGGAAGGCTATACGATGGTAAGGCGCATGACGATAATCGGCGATGAGGTCACAGCAGAGCGGTATGAATAGGAGCACGAAACCTGAGAGGCAGTATCAACCGCCTCTTTTATTTATATTATCATCATAAGAAGAGGGATCGTCACTATCGATGCAAGGGTTGTCAATACTACGACCCTGGATGCAAAAATGGTATCTCCGTCGTATAATTCCGCGAATATCGCTGTCGTTGCTGCGACCGGCATTGCGACCAGCAGCGTACACACCTTCAGAAGCATATCCGGCAGTCCCAGCAGCTTTAATGCTGCGAATGCAAGAACCGGCAGCAGTATCAGCCTTATTACTGCGGTATAATATAGCTCCCAGCCGCTGAGCAGCTTTCTGAATTCGCAGTCTGCGATAGTTGCGCCGATGATCAGCATCGACAGGGGGACGGTCATGGAGCCGACGAGGTCGATGGCCTTTGCGGCGGGTCCCGGCAGCTTTATAGAGAAAATGAAAAGTAATATACCAATTATCACCGATACGATTCCCGGATTAAGCATTGCTTTCTTTATAGCCTTTCCATTGAGCTTTTCACTGCCGGTGAAAATCATGACACCGTTTGTCCAAAGAAAAACATTGAATACAGCCACATATACTGAGCCATACAAAACACCAGTCCCGCCGAATATGCTCTCCAGCAGCGGAAAGCCCATATAGCCGCAATTTGGATAAATAGCAGAAAACTTCATAACTTTTTTCTTTTCGGCTGTGCTTCGCCGGAACAGTAAATGTCCAAGCAGTATAGATGCAATGTGGGCTGTGATAGAAAATATAAACACTATCAGAACATTTTCCAATATCTCGCGTGTAAAGTCGATCTGAAAAGAGGAAATAACCATCAAAGGGCTTGTTATTTTCAACAGCAGCTCAGAAAGTTTCTTATTTACGGAGCTGTTCAAAATATTGCTTTTTCTGGCTATAAAGCCTATCAGCATTATGAAAAACAGTATCAGTACCTGATTGATAACCGCACCCGAGCTGCCCATATAAACCTCGTATCGTATAAGCTTGGCTGAAAAACAACCTAAAGCTTATTATACTACACAATACCGCAAAATCAATGTAAATCAATACAGCGAAGCATAATATCACATGCAGGTTTTCAAAATATCACCTGTGTCATAACACCGGCATGAGGACATAATATTTTTGACAAACAAGATAATGTATTTTAGCAATGAACATCGGCGGCATTGTGCGGATAAGGGTGATGTATGTGGATAAGCCGTTTAAAAGGGTCGGAACACACAGCGGCAAGTTTCATGCGGATGAAGTGATGGCAACTGCGATACTGATGGAGCTGTTCGACCTTGAGGTGGTAAGGAGCAGGGACCCGGAAGAGCTGAAGGATCTTGATCTGATATATGATATCGGAGAAGGTGAATTCGATCATCACCAGATGGATAAAAGATACAGGGACAATGGAACGCCTTATGCAGCGTGCGGTCTGATATGGGAGCGCTTCGGAAGGGACGTGATAAGGGCTTATGACGACTCGCTTTCCGATGAGAACACGGACTATATATTCCATGAGACAGATGCGATGCTGATAGAAGGAATAGATGCCGCCGACAACGGCATGCGCACGTGCAGGACGATCATACCTACATTCAGTATAACTGCTGTCATTTCGAAGCTTAATCCTGCGTGGGACGACGAAACAGATGAAAACGAAGCCTTCTGGCAGGCCGTTAGCATTGCGTCGGTTATATTTCAAAAAACATTGAAGCATAAGTTTTCGGTAGTATATGCGGAGGAGCATGTCAGGAAAGCCTATGAGGAGAGGACTGTCCCTGAATTGCTTGTGCTTGACAGGCCGTATCCTTGGAATGAAATACTGTATCAGATAGATGAGGAACGAAAAATAGTCTATGTGATCTGCCCGGACCATGGCCAGTATATTGTCCAAACCGTGAGGAGGAGGGACGGAGGATATGGAGATGTAAAGCCTCTGCCGCTCTCCTGGGCCGGAAAACGAGATGGTGATCTTTGTGCTGTGACAGGAGTGGAAGATGCTGTTATTTGCCATTCTGACAGATTCATTGCAGGCGCGGGTTCACTGAATGGTATTATGAAGCTGGCAGAGCTTGCGTTGGCAGAGCCTGACGAGCCGGAACCGGAAAAAGCTGATACAGGCACTCTGAGTGCCTTAAAAAGGTTCTTTTTGTCCAGGAGGATAAGAGTGGTACGCTGATCCTGCAGATGTTCATGGACTGAGATATTGCCCTTTCTGCCATTGGACCGACGTGTTATAATTGATTTAATCCAGCAGAGGACGTACCACCAATTATAACAGGAGGATGTACATATATGAAAATCGTTGTTTTGCTGCCGGTCGGTGAAAGACACAAAAAGCTTCTTGAAGAAAAAGCGCCTGCGGCTGAATTCCTGTATCTTGATCCCGGGACGATGGATGCCGGGCAGATCATGGATGCGGATATCATTCTGGGTAACCCGCCGGTCAAATTCCTGAAAAATACCGGTAATCTGAAATGGGTACAGCTGCAGAGCGCCGGAGTCGGAGAGTATGCCGACGAGAGAATACTTCCCGGCAATGTGCTGCTCACGAATGCGTCAGGAGCTTATGGCCATGCGATATCGGAGTATATGCTCGGAGTTTTGCTGATGCTGTATAAAAAGCTGCATATATACAGGGATCAGCAGAATAACGGTGATTGGTCGTATGCGGGAAAGGTCAGGACCATATTGAACGCAACAGCACTGATAGTAGGTCTTGGCGACATCGGAGGCGGGTTTGCCGAACGGCTGAAGGCAATGGGAGCCTATACGATCGGCATCAGGAGAAAAAATGCCGATAAACCCGCATATGTGGATGAGATATATCTTATGGACGAGCTCCGGTCATTGCTGCCGCGGGCTGATATAATAGCGCTTAGCCTGCCCGACACTCCTCAGACAAGAAAAATCATAAACGCCGACACTATAAAGCTGATGAAGCAGGATGCAGTGCTGATCAATGTCGGACGCGGCAGTGCTGTCGATACCGATGCTTTGTGCGATGCGCTGGAAAGCGGCAGACTTTTGGGTGCGGCACTGGATGTAACGGATCCCGAGCCGCTGCCGAAGGATCACAGACTATGGAGGATGAAGAATGCCGTGATCACGCCGCATGTTTCGGGAGGCTTCAGCCTGCAGGAGACTTATGAAAAGATCATCGATATATGCGCCGCAAATTTGGAGGCCTATATCGGCGGCCGGGAGCTTATGAACCTGGTCGACCGCTCCGCAGGTTATTGATGATGGCAGATATTCCAGCCGGCAGACGCTTAGCCGGCCGGAATATTTTTTTTTGTTATACGGATAATATTGTATAAATCATATCGATAAAAGGGAGTAATGAATGTGGATTTTAAGCAAAGCAGGACCCATGTGAATCTGATGAGAGCGTTTGCAGGCGAAAGCCAGGCGAGGAACAGGTATAATATCGCGGCGTCCGCAGCAAGGAAGGAAGGTCTGCAGATCGTGGAAGCGGTGTTCAATTATACGGCAGACCAGGAAAGAGCTCATGCCAAAGTGTTTTATGAGCTTCTTAAGGATAATTCCGGCGAGAGCATAGCCATTGAAGGTTCTTACCCGGTCGATTTCTATGACAGCACACTGAAGGCGCTCAGAGCGGCGCAGCACAACGAAAATGAAGAGTGGGAGGATGTATACAGGAACTTTGGCATTATTGCCAAGGAGGAGGGGTATTCAAAAATATCCTATATATTCGAGAATATAGCCAAGGTCGAAAGGACACATGCCGAAAGGTTCCAGAGGTTCGCAGATGAGCTGGAGAACGGAACACTGTTCAAAAAGAAGGATGAGATCGTCTGGATCTGTACAAATTGCGGCCATCTCCATGTAGGCAGGGAAGCGCCTGAGATCTGCAGTGTATGTAAGCACCCGCAGGGCTTTTTCATTCCTTTTGCCGAATCCTTTGCAGCAAGATAACGATGATATCGTTTTGATGTGGGACAGCGGCGGGATAAGGGGCTGTCAATATCCCGCTGCATGCCCCGCCATCCATTAGCCGGATTTGAATTCCGTACTATCTATGTATCAGCTGTTTCCGCCGAAGAAGGTTCCTATGCCTGCTTTGCCTATGATACTGCCTTCCTCGCGGTTCTTGCCTCTTCCGGCTGCGAATATCCTGTCGGCAAGCCTTGAGAAGGGGAGTGACTGGAGCCATACGGTTCCGGGTCCGGTCAATGTTGCAAGCGCGAGGCCTTCGCCGCCGAACAGAGCCGTTTTTATGTTTCCTGCAAATTTTATATCATAATCGATGTTTGCCGTCATGGCAACAAGGCAGCCTGTATCGAGCATCAGTGTCTCACCCGGCTGCAGGTCTTTTTTGACGATGGTGCCTCCCGCATGCATGAAAGCAAGTCCGTCGCCCTCCAGCTTCTGCATTATGAATCCCTCGCCGCCGAAGAGACCGACACCGATCTTGCGCTGGAATGCAATGCCTACGGATATGCCCATTGCCGCGCAAAGGAACGAGTCCTTCTGACAAATCAGTGTGCCGCCGTAATCCCCGAGATCAAATGCAACGACAGTGCCGGGATACGGAGCTGCAAACGATACACAGCGTTTAGCATTGCCGGTGTTCGTAAAGGACGTCATGAAAAGACTTTCTCCTGTAATAAGGCGCTTGCCTGCTGAGAGAAGTTTGCCCATCAGGTCTTTTCCTTCCTTGCCTGAACCGTCGCCAAAAATAGTTTCCATCCTTATGGAACTGTCCATGTACATCATGGCGCCGGCCTCAGCAATAATAGTTTCTCCTGGATCGAGCATTATCTCGACGAACTGGATATCTTCTCCGTGGATCTTGAATTCGACTTCATGCGCTCTTCGCATCACGCTTCCTGATGGAGCGGTTTGCTGCGGCTGCGGATTATAGCCCGCCGACGGCATCGATGCGGAACTCACAGCACTTGGGACAGTTCCGCCTTCGAGCCTCGTACCGCATGATTTGCAGAATTTCTGCCCCGGTGCGCAATCAGCCCTGCAATTTGGACACAACATCCGGACTCCTCCCTGATATTCGATTTACTATAGCAGTTGGAATTGCATAGTATACTCTATATTATAATGCATGCAGACTTATATGTAATGCAAAACATGCAAAAAATAGCTTACATGGGTGAATTATTCATATTTCCTGCAAATTAATAGTCGGCTGGCTGATTCCGGAGCTTTCATGCTGCGGCCAGTTTTCCGATGAACAGGATCGTATTTGTGATGTCGTCGGCAATTATGAATATAAAAGGCCTGTCGGCAATGAAACTTACAGGTATTGCCGCTGAAGTCGTTCTCATTTCCACTGCTGTTACGCCTGCAGCCGTGCTTCCTTCTTCGTTCACTTCTATAACGGCTTTGTGAAGGACTCTGCTGATGAAAGTGTCTTTACGGATTCCCGAAAAATCAGCACTATCACTGAAGGCCTCACCCATTCCGAGTGCCGAAAGGCTTTCTTTAAGTTCCTTAACACCATACTCGAGCTTGAACCGCGGGATTTGGAGGATCACATTATCAGTCTCATCGAGATTGACTTTCAAAGTGTCCCAAAAATCAGGCTGCATACTCTCGATAAACTCATCAGTGTCCATGCCTTCATCCGGCAGTATGATATACATTGCGGTCTTTCCTTTTCCATACGGAAGCCTGACCGCCTTGTAATTATCACCGGACGCATATTCAGCCTTGCCATTTCTGCTCATCATCATGATGTCGCTTTTTGTTCCGTCTTCATTATGGAATACTGCATCAAACGTATTTTTTGTGTTGAACTTCTCAGTCCACTGCCCTTTGAAGTAGATGGCATTGATAAGATACATGAAGACATACGGATCTATCGGGGGATCTATCATTTTTTCTATTTTCCCCTTTGTTGACCTGGATATCCATCCGTTTATAGTATCCGCTGCCTTCTCGCCGGCGAAATCCAGTACAGCAGCTTTAGCACCGAAAATATCCTTGTTTGTTTTCAGAAACGCTTCATTGACCGGTACTCCGTCCTTTATCCATATGGAGTTGCTTATATTGAGTTCAACTTCTTTATCTGTCTTGCTGAGATGATCCAGCAGACGGCGATACGATCTGTTCAGTTCATCCATGCCTATACCGCTGTATCCGAGCGTTTCTGCCATTGCAGTCTTCGTTGAGGCTTCTGCGCCCTGGTAAGCCATCGTTAGTGCGGTGGATATACTCAGCGGAGATATGAAAATATTTTTACCTTCATCTTCTTTATTCAGCTGCCTGAAGATATCGAATGCAAACTGCATGTTAGCTTTACCTAAATCCTGTGATATGCTGTCTGACACATTTCGGCCGTTTTGACCCGGTGTATTCTGTGTGTCGCTATTTGTGCGATCAAAATAGCTGCCTGTGGAGCAACCTGCAAAAGCAGCCATAAATGGAATTACCAGAAGCAGGCATAACAGTTTTTTCATATGAACCTCCCTAATATTTTTTTAGACGGACGGATCTGTATAATGTTTCACCTGCCAGGCATCTGGTATAATAA
>CAZQUQ010000053.1:8326-16421 GCA_964596445.1 uncultured Oscillospiraceae bacterium | reverse complement strand
CTCCGCATTCTACATCAGAAGCAGCATGATCTTATATTCCTTGGCATTGAGCTCCACAGGCTCATCATTGACATAAACGCTGCAGCTGTCCTTATCTATACGCAGTGCGCCATATCGGAGCATCGTATCTTCCTTTTGCTTCACATTCAGGTATTCGTGATTCCTCCTCAGGTGAGCCTTTACCCGTGCCAGCAGCTCACTCATGGAAAACGGCTTTGCCATATAATCATCGGCACCCAGACCACGCCCCAAACCCTTGTCCATATCATCGCCTCTTGCAGTCAGCATGATGACCGGGACGGTACTGGTTTCACGGATCCTTCTGAGCAGGTTGAAACCGTCGATCTGAGGCATCATGACATCCAGGATCGCCAGGTGGATCTCCTCATTTTCAAATGCTTTCAGCGCTTCCTTCCCATCCGCTGCAGGTATAACCCTGTATCCCTCGTCCTCCAGATTGATTCTCAACAGATTGCGGATATCAGCCTCGTCCTCTGCGATCAATATATTCAATCCAACACCCCGCTTCACTGCATTTACACAAAATCTGCAACTAGACAAAATGTGACAAAAACAGTATATCACATATGCAATTTCATGATAATTCCCAAGTGACTGATTTAAGGAAAATTTAAGGCAGCCAATAGGTCTGTTTCAGACTGCCGTTATATAATGGGTCCTGAAAAATTACAGGAGGGATATTTATGTCAAGATTAACAAGTGTACTCATAATAGTTTTTCTGCTGATCACACTGACAGCAGTGCCTGCCTTCGCAGCCCAGGCTGAAAATACCGTCGAAGAGCTGGATGACATGATCAGCGGCATCATCGGATCGGGCAGGGTCAAAGGTGCTGTCATGTCTGTTGTACAGGACGGACAGATCATTTATTGCAAGGGATTTGGATATGCCGACGAATATCACGATATTCCCGCGGCCGGGGACAAAACCGCTTTCCGCATAGGCTCCGTTTCAAAGACATTTGTGGCTGCCGCAGTTCAGATCCTTGTGCAGGAAGGCCGTCTGGATATGGACCGCGATATAGCAGAATATCTGGGTACAGATCTGCCCCGGCTCAAATATCCTGTGACGATGCGCCAGCTGCTGACGCACACGGCAGGATTCGAAGAGATAATAACAGGCATGGCGGTATTCAATGTGAGCGATACAGAGCCGCTTTCTGAAAGCGTGATGAAATATGTACCGGCACAGATACATGAGCCGGGAACGACAGTATCCTATTCAAATTATGGCATAGCTCTTGCAGCATATGTGGCAGAATCCATAGCCGGACAGGATTTCGCGCAGTTTTGCCGCGAACGCATCTTCCTGCCTCTTGGCATGAAACGGACGACCTTCGAGCATATGCATGATACGGCTTATGTCTCAAAGGCTTACCTGCCAAACGGAGCAGAAACACCCGAGCCATACATGAACCTGTATCCTGAAGGCTCGGCAGTATCGACCGCAGAAGATATGGCAAAGTATATGCGGTGGCTGCTCGACACAGAAGATACCCGCATTTTGACGCCGCAGGCCAAAAATGAACTCTTTGCCAGGCAGTTCGCCATGGCAGACGAACTGGAGGGCATAGGCCTGGTCTGGAACAGAAAAGAAAGGAACGGCGAACTGTATTATGATAAAAAAGGCGAGACACTGAACTTTTATACCCGCATTGCATTGTACCCCCGGCAAAATACAGGTATCTTTCTGTCATTCAACACATTTTTGCCGGAACACGAAATAAATGAGATCATGGAAAAAGCTACGGATGCAATGTATGGGAAAGAGGTCATATCAGAGCATGATCCGGCCGAAGCATCTATGGATATCAGCGGCTCGTACGCAAACTATTGGTCGAGCGCAAGCACACCTGAGAAAATATTCAGGTACATAGTCCCGGGAAAAATGATCAGCATAACCAGATCGCCGGACGGCGGCTTCATGCTTGACGGCGCGGAAATGTCACTGATCGGAGAAAACCTCTACAGAACGCCCATTGGAGTCATGAAATTCATGAAGCAGGAAGGGAACAAAGTAATTGCAGCCGGATCGTCTTTAACATATACAATGGTTCCATTCCTGGAACACCGCATCATCCAGTTCACGATACCTCTGCTGTTCATCGCTTTTGCTGTCATCAACCTGATAAGGGAGCTGATACTCCGTATCAGAAAAAAACGAGAAAGATACAGCACCGTATACATGGTCGGCTCACTTGTACAGCTCATAAGCATCCTTGCTCTGATATTCATTATGCTTGAGGGAATAGCAGCTTACAGACTGCTTGCATTCGTGATCCCGATGAAAATATGCGGGTGGCTGATCGCTGCTGCTTGCGGTGCAGAGGTGATGCATACCGCCAGCTTATGGCACAGGCATTCGCCCATCAGGCTATTGCCGGCATGCTCATGCATCGTGGGCATACTGTTCAGCTTATGGATGGCTATGCTTAACATAATCTGATCAGCAGTCTGGCGTATCATTTGATTCATTGTTGAAAAGTTCCGCAATTTTCCGTTTCTCGCCTTCGGGCAGCGAATCCCTGAGGTAGTTGCGCGACAGGGTCTGTTTATCCTGATATGCCTGAAGTACTCTCCTGCCGGCATGATCGATCTCTTTCTTAAGATCTCCGGCAGAGAGTACTGTACAGCCTGCTCCTCTGATGATTATCTGCTGCAGTCCGTCCGATGTTGCCACCAGTATTTTATATTTTTTCTGATTATCATGTGCAAATTTCTCAATAAACTGATCTGCTGTCTGCGCCTCTCTTGTGAAAACGACATGGATATTATCGATATCGATGACACTCTCACTGTGCCTCTCGACGCGATATGCATCAAACACCGCGATTATTCGGCATTTGCGATAGTTCTGATACCTGCTGAGCTGATCGATAAGTTTTGATCTGGCGCTGTCCATATTGTCCTCTGCCAGTTTCTTCAGTTCGGGCCATGAAAATATGATATTATATCCGTCCACCAGAAGATACTCTTCTCTGGCTTCAGCCGCAGGTCTGCCTGCCTCGGCTCGTTTACCCTCAGTGTCCGGTCTGTCTGCCGCTTCCTGTCTGCTGGCGGCAGTCCTGTTTGCCGCAGTTTTCCTCTTTCTTCCGTCGACGGTCTTCCATTTTCTTTTCCATGTATTCTTTTTGCCCTGATTGGCCAAATGCGCCAGTTTGAATATGCGGTCGACCTCTTCGGGAGACATCCACTTCTCCTTTTTTTGCGGAGCCTTTTTGGCCGCAGCATCATCGGCTTCCTCGTTCCTTCTCAGTATTCCTTCCACATGCATATAGCTCTTTACCTGATCCCAACTGACAAAAAAGCCTGCTCCGTTTGCGCAGAATATCGATCCTGTCGGATTATCCGCATCCCTTTCGGAATCATACCCTGTCATGGCCACAACTTCTTCCGTATTGTGACAGCGCTCATAACCCATCAGACTGCAAAACAGCCTGCCGCTGCCTTTTGTATAGGCCGTCACTTCCTTCTGGTAATTCCGCATCGTCACAACAGGAGCATAACCTTCAAGTACCGCCATATCTCCTTCCATCCGCGTGAGCCTGCACGTCCCGTACATTTTTTCAATATCGGCCATAGCTCGTCCAACCAGTTTATCGGGCAGCTCCAGACTAAATGAGTAATATGGTTCAAGAAGTATTGTCCCGGCTTCTTTCAGCCCCTGCCGCACAGCGCGGTAAGTGGCTTCTCTGAAATCGCCGCCCTCCGTATGCTTGTTATGAGCGCGTCCCGACACCAGTGTTATTTTCATATCCGTTATTTCAGAACCGGTAAGCACTCCCTTATGGGCTTTCTCTGTGAGATGGGTCAAGACAAGGTTCTTCCAGCTTTTAGCCAAAATGTCATCGCTGCAATTTTCTGTGAACTGCAGCCCGCTGCCCCGCTCCGCCGGCTCCAGCAGCAGATGGACCTCGGCATAGTGCCTCAGCGGTTCGAAGTGTCCCACTCCTTCTGCTGTATCGGCGATGGTTTCTTTATATACTATACTGCCCGAATCGAATGAAACATCCAAATCAAACCGGGTTTTTACAATACTCTGCAGTATTTCAAGCTGTACCTCTCCCATTACCTGTACCCGGATCTCCCTCAACTGCTCATCCCAGGCGAAGCGAAGCGCAGGATCCTCTTCTTCGAGCTGCCGCAGCTTCGGCAGGACCACTCTCGGGTCATTGCCCTCAGGCAGTATGATCCGATAGGATAAAACAGGTTCAAGTATGGGCGCACCGGATGATTCTTCGATACCGAGGCCTTCTCCCGGCTTTGTACGGCTGAGTCCGGTCACCGCACACACAGTGCCTGCCTCAGCCTCATTAACCACCTCGAACTTCTGCCCGGAATAGATCCTGATCTGATTGACTTTCTCTTCCCAGCCGCCGCCGCTCAAAATATCCCTTGTCTTCAGTACTCCGCCGGTTATCTTCATATAAGTCAGACGGTTTCCCTGTTCATCTCTGCCAATTTTGAATGTTTTAGCACCGAATTCCTCAGGATAAAGCGGAGTGTCCGAATATCTCACGATCCCGTCAATAAATGCTTCAATGCCTTCCAGTCTCAGTGCTGAGCCAAAAAAGCACGGAAAGACATTGCGCTCAATAATAGAGGCTCTGATCTGCCGGTCATCGATCTGACCTGTTTTGAGATAGGCCTCCATCAATTCTTCATCACACATAGCCAGTTGATCGAAAAAAAACTCCGTACCGGCTTGTCCAAAATCGATGCACCGGTCGTCGAGCTGTCTCGTCAGTTCATCAAGGACCTTTCCCTTATCGGTTCCGTTCTGGTCCATTTTATTGATAAAAAGGAAAACAGGGATATCATATATTTCAAGCAGACGCCACAAGGTCCTGGTATGTCCCTGCACGCCGTCAGCTCCGCTAACCACGAGTATGGCATAGTCCAGCACCTGGAGCGTTCTCTCCATCTCAGTTGAAAAATCGATATGGCCCGGAGTATCCAGCAAAGTGATCTGTGTATCCTCCAAATCAAAAACAGCCTGTTTGGAAAATATGGTGATCCCTCTTGCCCTTTCAAGATCATAATTATCAAGATAGGCGTCCTTGTTGTCCACCCGCCCCAATTTACGTATCCTGCCGCTCAGATAGAGCAGGCTCTCCGATAATGTTGTCTTTCCGGCATCAACATGCGCTAAAACACCTATAACAATTTTCCTTTTCATTGTTGTGCACCTCTTCCGGTGCATACATGCGCCAGTATACCGATAACCTGTTTCTTCATATAGTATATGGATCCTTTTTATGTCTATATGTCTATAATACCAGCAAGTCGGCCATATAGCAAAGCCTACCGGCTGGAAATCGGTCACCGGCATAGCTGACGGATCTATTTGCGGATCATCACTTTGGTTGAAGAATCCACATAGTCATAAAACTCCTCCAGATCCCCATCATTCATTCCTATACAGCCCCAGGTCCAATCCCTGCCCAGCTTCGGCGTGTTCCCGCCATGTATGCCGACTCCGCCGCCAAGCTTTGTGTTCTGGAGCGGTATCCACCTTTTGTCCAATGACGCTGTAATGCTGTTGTATTGCTGTTTGTCTATCAGTCCCTGCTTCAATCCCCTTTCGGCATCTTCGTAATTGGGGTAGCTGAGCCTGAGCCAGCGTGTCCCGAAATACTCCTGCGGAGGATCCAGTACTGCCTTCTGGCAGATATAGAAGGTCCCCTCCGGAGTTCTGCGGTCGCCTGCCACGGCCTTATCTCCAAGCCCCCCTTCTCCCAGTTCGATATGATATGATTTGAGCCAGATGCCGTCAATGTACAGCGAAAGCGTATGATCATACTTGTCGGTCACGATGCTCATCCTGGATCCGCCATAGTAAATACCCATTTCATCCATTATTTTTTTCAGTTTCCTGGGTGTTCTTGACGGAACCTTTATTACCTGTCCCGGAAATATCATATCTGATGTGATTTTATTGAAGCCTTTCAGCTCATTCACTGTGACGCCGTACTTCCGGCCTATTTCGTACAAGGTATCTCCTTTATTTACTCTGTGGTCGAAAAATTCGGGACTGACCAACAGGATCTGTCCGGGAAAAATAATATCAGACTTCAGCTTGTTCAAATCTTTTAATGCTTCTGCACCGATGCCATATTCCTTCCCGATTCTATAAAGGCTGTCGCCGCTCTTTACAATATATTGTCCTGCCTTCGACAAGGCCTGTGCCGCAGATACGGTCACGGGCATTACCATGAAGGTTATTGTGATAAGCAATATAAATAAAAGCAGCCTGACTGTTTTTTGATGTATATAAATTGGTTTTCGATATGAGTTGAGAAAACACTTTTTCAATTGCATCATCCTTTCCTGAGCTTTTTCGTCCGGTCGTATTATGTCCGGTCGTGATCCGTCCGTTTCGCATTACTTATTATCATGTTCACAGCGAAATTTTAATCGTCGATATACAACAGGAAAGGATGATGCAGTACCCCAACTGTAATAACTATCCGATTATGGTGACAGGCACCAAAATCGGATAGTTATTAAAACAACAAGGCAGAATATTTTTCAGCCTTGCTGCTTAAAGGTTATTTCAGAATCGTGTCTTTGTAGCAGAAATTGCGGAAATCGGCAAAGCCTCCGGCTTCTTTTTCAGAATAACAATAGATCCCGATCCGGTATCCGATAAACAACCGCAATGAGTAGCGCATCTGAAGATCAGAACCGATCCTGACCCATCTCATGCCATCCGGTGAGTAATAAAAAGAAGCGATATCTCCATTTTCAAAGTCAAAAGCGATCTTGAGGAAAATCTTCCGCCCGCTGAACGGAACAGAATCGTCTTCTATCTTGACTCCATCACCGCGGTTTCGTGAAACGACGACCCTTCTGCCGTGATCTGAGTCCACCTTTATGCCTACGGTGCCGTAATCCCACTGCAGCGCGGCAAGTCCGGCATAGTCGCCGGGCTTCATGCCTTCCGTATCAAGTTCTACGGTAAACTGGCATTCAGGGCCGCTTGTCCGCTGAGTCAATGTATTCCTTGCTGTCAAAAGGTCTGCGGATATGTCCCGCGTACGCAGCCGGAGATAACCAGGACGTTCGGTAAAGGACCAATATCCGTCAATGGGATTGTGGTTCCATTCCCAGTTGATATCCAGCTTATTTTGGGAGTGGTCGAATGTATCACTTATGATAAGCGGTCTCGCATCATATTTTTCAAACGGGATCTCGAAGGTCCTGGGAACTTTGCCGTCAATGCCGATCTCCGGCCAGCCGTCGTTCCATGATACAGGAAGCAGATACGGTATCCTGCCTACAGCTCCGTGATCCTGGAACAGTATGGCATACCATTTGCCGTCCGGAGTATCGATCAGCGCTCCCTGCGCTACGCCCATATTACGGTAACCCATATCATCATCCAGCAATATCTTTCTCTCATACTCACCGAGCAGTTCTTTCGACCGGTAACAAACGACACGCCTTCTTCCGTCCCCTGCCGGCCATTCTATAAACAGCAGGTAGTAATAGCCGTTGAGCTTGTACGCCCGGCAGCCTTCACACCGAAGCCGTATATTTTCGGAGGGAGTTTCGAACAAAAGCCTGTTCACTCCGTCTTCCTTCAGAGCGGATAAGTCCCGCGTCAGTTCCACTATCCGGATTTCCCCGTTCCCATAAATGAGATAGGATCTGTCTCCATCGAACAGGAAGGACATGTCATGAAAAACGCCATCGAGCACATACCGGTCCCAGCCGCTTTTTTCGATATCATCCGTATAATAGATATATGTCTTCTTCATATCATGGCATACGAAGCAGGCATAGAACATTCCGTTATGGTATTTGAGGCTCGTTGCCCACTGACCCTTTCCGTACGCATGTTTCCCGTTCCTAAGCTGATAAATGTCGTTGTCTTCGATGGTGCCGAATATATACGACACCGTTTCCCAGTGGCACAGGTCCCTGGATTTCAGGATCGGGCCGCCCGGCATAACGAACATGGTCGTCGATACCATGTAGTACACATCATCGACACGGATCACATCAGGATCCGGGAAATCCGCCCATATGATGGGATTTGTCACTTTCATCGATATCCTCTCCTCGATCTGT
>CAZQUQ010000053.1:0-8226 GCA_964596445.1 uncultured Oscillospiraceae bacterium | reverse complement strand
GCTGTTACCATCTGCTCCCGGATGCATGGGGGCAGATGCGCAGGGCATTCAGTGCCCTCACCTTGACAAAACAGCCGCAGGCCATACAGGTCGTCCCGTAGAGCAATTGGTCGCAGCTTCTGCAGATCCTCAGTCTATTTTCATACTGCTCGCTGTTTGTCAAAGGCACACCTGACTCTTTTACCTTTCTTATACATTCTGCTATTTCGCTTTCCGATACGTGTACGTTCGTATCACATCCATAACATCCGTCTCTCATACGTTCTCCTCTGTCATGATTGCTATCGGCTGCTTGCAGATTGGTTGGTATATGCTTGTTATCCCTCATATACAGGTTATTCGGAGCAAGTCAATACATACTCCCTGCCGGCTTCGGTACTGAATGTGAATTCCTCGCCTTTTTGCCTGACGGCAATGGTTTCCCCGCCGCACGATACAGATATCCTGCTTTTTGAAAACACAGTACAGTCTTTCCCTTTATTTGAGTATATAACGGCTCTGGTCAGGCTTCCCCCCTGCCATTCCACATCGACCGTAAATCCTCCCTTTGCCCTGAGGCCCTTCACATTCCCGTTCCACCAGTCCTGAGGGACCGCAGGAAGAAATTCCAATCCGCCTTCATGGCTCTGCAGAATCATTTCCGCAATACCTGCCGTGCCCCCGAAGTTGCCGTCTATCTGGAAAGGAGGGTGAGAATCGAACAGGTTCTCCTGCGTAGAATTTTTCAGCAATTCCGTCAGATTCTCATATGCCTTCTCTCCGTCCTTGAGCCTGGCCCACATATTGATTATCCATGCCCTGCTCCATCCGGTATGTCCTCCGCCGTACGCCAGCCTCCTCTCGAGGGTTTTTCTCGCAGCCACGGCAAGCTCCGGTGTTCTCCTGACTGTGAACATGCTTCCGGGATGCAGTCCAAAAAGGTGCGATATGTGCCTGTGACCGATCTCCTCTTCTTCATAGTCTTCGGCCCACTCCTGTATTTGGCCGTACTTCCCTATTTGCGGCTTTGGCAGTCTGTCAGCCGTTGCTTTCAGTTCGCCGGCAAATTCAGAGTCAATGCCCAATATGCCTGCTGCAGCTATGCAGTCTGAAAAAAGCGTATATATGATCTGGCTGTCCATGGATGGTCCGATACACAGGCAGCCTCTTTCACCATTTTCCAGAATATAAGTATTTTCAGGTGAAACAGAGGGACTGGTAACCAGTCTGCCTTTATCATCCTCAATAAGGTAATCGAGAAAGAACTCCGCCGCTTCCTTCATGATCGGGTATGCTCTTCGAAGGAATCCTATATCCAGGCAGTATTCGTAATGCTCCCAGAGATGGAGGCAGAGCCAGGCTGCGCCCATAGGCCAGTAAGTAGCCGGAAGCCATATATCCTGAGGTGCTGTGTCTGCCCATATGTCCGTATTATGGTGTGCAGTAAATCCCCGGCAGCCGTACATTACCCGTGCTGTCCTCCTTCCGGGTTCCCTCATCCTTTCGATGTGGTCGAACAGAGGCATGTGGCATTCCGATAGGTTGCATGATTCTGCAGGCCAATAATTCATTTCAGTGTTTATATTAATGGTGAATTTGCTGTCCCACGGCGGGAGCATATCCTTGTTCCATATCCCCTGAAGATTCGCCGGCAGGGTCCCGGGCCTGCTGCATGAGATCAGCAGATAGCGTCCGTACTGAAAATACAGACCGATAAGGTCATGGTCCTTCTCACCTTGTCTGAACCTTTCCAGCCTTTCGGAGATATCGAGATCGCCCAGCCTGGCTGCATTTTCTTTCTCTGCAGCTTCATACTCTTTACCTTCGATATGGAAACTGACCCTGTCAAACAGTTCGGAATAATCTGTAATATGATCGGCAAGCAGCCGGTCATAGCCTTTTTCTTCAGCATTGCTCAGGCAAGCAGCGCATGCGGCCTCATAATCATCATGATAATAACTCGTAGCCGCCGACAACAGTATCGTCACTGAGTCGGCATCCTTAACGACTATGTTTTCACCTATGGTGCATACTTCTCCGCCCTCAGGCACAGCTCTGACCATGGTGCAGAACCTCACAGCCTTCTGTGAGCCGCAGCTTGCATACATTGTGAGCGTATTGCCGCCCGAGGCGACGACAGAGTCAAGATATCTTCCCCTTCTCAGGCAGGCTCTAAAGCTGACGGAACCGGGTTTGTCCGCCGTAAGCCTGATAACTTCTATCTGATCGGCAGCACTGGCAAAATAATGCCTGGTATGCCTGACGCCTTCATAACTGAATTCAACTGAAGCAACCGCTTTATTCAGATCAAGCTTTCGTAAGTAGTTTTCCGTCCTGCTTTCGTCAAGATCAAAATCAAGGAACAGATCTCCCATGGTCTGATAAGGGCGCTGGCTCTCCGGTACCCCTGAAAGAGCCATGACAGCCATCTGTTCGGCCTCTTTTATTTTCCCCTCCGACAGCAGCTTCCTGATTTCAGGCAGATACTTCAAAGCATCAGGATTATTCCTGTCGACAGGTTCTCCATACCAGATGCTGTCCTCATTCAATTGGATATGTTCCGTGCCGGCACCTCCGAACAACATGCCGCCCAATCTCCCGTTTCCGATCGGAAGCGCTTCGTTCCAGTTTCCTGCGGGTTTCTTGTACCATAATGCATACTTCTGCTGGTTCGTGCGATCATTAAAAGACATATTTTTCCTCCCAATTCCGCAGATAGATCAATGAAAATATTCTGTCATCAAATATTATCCATCATGAATTATACCACAGAAGCATAAAAAAACCCGCTCTTAGTTGAATAATCTGAAGTGAGAATATGGTGAAGTTTGCAAATGGTATGGACATAAAAAATGTGCATAGAACGATTTTCCATGCACATTTTTTATTCATATGTCAGTCCCGGTTTGACAATGATTATGTCAACCTCTGCAGTAAAACTTATCTGCGGCGACGCTAGACAGAGGAAAGTAGATAATAACTGTCTAACTGACGTGCCAGGCACCATAATATATCAGCACCGCATCCCGCAGGAATTTCGCAGCGCCAGCTGCAATTTTTTCATAATACTCGGTAAAGCGCGGATCGTCGACATACATCTGCGTCACTCCGATATGGGCTTCTTTACTGTACTTGTCCCAGAAGAAGCACAGCCATTTTTTGTGGAGCTCACATGCCTTCCGTGCTGTCTCGCCAGCCGGATCACCCTGCTCAACTGCTGCCTTCAGGGTTTCATTCAGTTCGGCCGTAAGTTTCTCAAACTCCTCATGCTGTTCCTTTGTCATTCCCATGATCTTTGCATTGGAGCGATCAACGGCTTCATCACCGTACTTTGCACGAACTTCCTTTCCATAACGCTGTTCGTTGTCATCGATCATTTTTTGCTTGAAGCATTCAAATTTTTCCTTATCGCTCATTTTAATCTCTCCCTTCGCTGCCTTTATGGTCTTTTCCACATTGGCGATCATTTGATCCAGATGCTTCCGTTTGGCAAGCAGGGCAGATAAGTGGCCTTCCAGCGCAGTCAGTTCGTCAAAATCCTTCGACGATAGTATCAGTTTGACTTCCTCCAGCGGTACTCCAAGTTCACGATAAAAAAGGATCTGCTGCAGCCGGTCGACTTCCTTCTGTCCATAGATACGGTAGCCATTTGAGCTGATCCGCACAGGTGAAAGAAGTCCAAACTCATCGTAATATCTCAATGTACGTGTGCTGACTCCCGCCAGTTTCGCAAGCTTGCTTATGGTGTACTCCATGTTTCTCATCTCCCTGCAGGAAAGATCATAAACCATTACGCAACGTTAATGTCAATAGTTTTTTTATATTTTATACTGCATGTATCAAAGGAGCCTGTCAGTTTTTTCGGAAGCACTGTTTATGATAAGCTGACCTGATTTGGTAAAAGCTCATACACTTTGTATAGAAATCTGTCAGCTTTACCAGCTTTACCTGAAGACCGCTCAAACTGTCCTGAATCAAACTCATTTTGCCTGGAAGTCAGTCTCTTTTGTCAAGAATCCTGCCCTCCGATCACGCAAATAACGGTCCTGTTTTTGAAATCGGCATATAGGTCCAGCGGTTCTTTTGGATCGATCTCGTACAGCTTTATAACATCCTGAGCGGCTGCATCATCGGGCAGAAGCGTATCAAGAGACGACTTTTTCAATGTAAGACGGTCTCTGCTGAAGATATTGTCAGGGCTTCCCATGATTGCGGCATAGAACATCTCCGACTCCACAAGATCCTGAAACATATGGCTTCCGAATGACAATTCCGGTTCGAATCCGATTTCCCTGTCCTCATACTCGCATATGACGCTGAAGTTGGATATATCCGAAAAAGATGCCGCAACTCCCAACTCGGGAGATGAAGTCCCTATACGCCCGGGAGTGATAAGCATCAGCTTCTTTCCGCTGTTGCCGTAGTATTGGTTGATCTTACGGATCGTAGCTGCGACTGTGCTTTTCTGATTATAGGGCATTATGCCATATTGCCTGGAATCGATATATACGACAGCATCCAGGCTGATCCTGGCTTTGTTTCCCATAAAGGTATTTTTGACCTTAAACAGTATATTGTCTTCTTCTGTCTCAGGTATACTTTGACTGACGTCGGCCTGCCACACATACAGCGGTCTGCATTGGACAAGATTGAACGTAAACCTGTTTCCCTGGTCGAAATTAATCGTGTATTCAATATCGACAGGCGTTCCGTAATGCTCCTGCAGGGCAGACAGCATTTGTCTGAGCATCGACATGATTTCATTATTCGCCGCTAATCCCTGGCAGGACACGAACATGACGGAGCCGGGTCTGCCTCTTTCCCTCAAAAAGGTCTCTGCAGCAGTATCGTGTTCGCAGATGATATTGGTATACCAACCCGGAAGCTGTGGGATCAACTGGGAAGCAGGCACCTCCTCCAGCTTATTTGTACTTGTATTGATCACATCAAAATTGCGCTGTGAAAAACGATGTCTGTCCGCTTCACTTACAAGTGCGGTGCTTTCAGGCTTATCAAGATTGACGAGCCTCGGATAGTCGTTGTCGGTCCGGTTGACCGCCCTTGTACCAAGACCAGCTACAAGCCGCAGAAACCCAGCATCCGCATCAAGGCTGTCGCTCCAGCGGTAGATACTGTAGGAGAAACCCACTCCGGCCGCACAGGGCATATAATATGTCCCGAATTTAGTTGCACTGACACGCTGTACCAGAACGGCCATCTGCTCCGAGGATTTGTCACTCCCCCGCTTCCTTCTGTATTCCAGAGCAGGACGGGCCATGGTACTGGCATACACCTGCCGGACCGCATCTTCAAAGGCTTCGAGCCTCTCCTCAGGGCTGCCTCCATTCGGGCAGAATACCGATTCATACTTCCCTGCAAATGCATTTCCAAAGCTGTCCTCAAGCAAGCTGCTCGAACGCACTATGATGGGGATCTGCCCGAAGTATTCGAGCATCCTTCTGAACTGGTCGCGGACAGCCCGCGGAAACTTTCCCTTCAGCAGCGCTTCCGAGAGTTCTTCGCCCAGCGCGAAGTAATTTTCTTCCTTGCGTTGGCGTGCAAACAGGCTCCATAACTTGTTCTCAACAATATATGAGTAATACACATCGGTCCCTATATAGAATGAATCATGTGGTTCCATATGGGCATAGACTGCGGGAAGCGAGTTCTCGATGATTTTCCTTGCCAGCAGCATTCCACAAGCTTTGCCGCCAATAGCTCCGGTCCCTATAACTCTAGTCTTGATGAAGAAAAAGTCCTCCGGTGTGAACTCCCTCTTTATCAATCGAGCCATTTTTGCATCATTGGTCATCATGGTCCGGATCATCTTGTCTATCATCCATTCGCTGATGTTCCCGCTGTAATAGGCTTCCTTTGCCCTCCTGAAAAACCGCTCGTAGCTGTCCGTATTCTGCTCTGCATAATTTGTGTGTTCCAGATGGATCGATCTGTAATAACCGGCAAGCTCGACGCTGTTGATCAGAACCTCAAACTCGCTCCGATCGTTAAGCTTATAGGGGAGATACATTTCAGGAGAGTACCTGTTCCAAACCTTTATCGGGTGCAGATATGTCTCTTTTCCGTTGGAGTAGATGTCAAGAAGTATTTGCGTCGTTTCCTGTATCCTGGCAATGGCGGCATAGTCGTGATAGCCTCTCAGGATCGGAAAATATGCCACTGTATTTAGTTCAAACAGATAAGGGCAGGTCACGCAGAAAAAGTTGCCCATCATCAGATCCGTCGACCACGAAGCCTGCAAGTCGGAAAGGCAGTCAAAGACATAGAAGGCGTCATAGCCTTCCCGCTCGATGATCTCATGGACCTGAGCCGTGAAAAGCTCAAAGCCGGCTGAAGGATCCAGCACATGGACCTTGAGGCCATCATGCGGCTCCAGTATCGGCTCATGCTCCGCAAACCGTATATAGCTGATGTTTCTCTTGTCGAGAATGGCCTGCCTGACAAAAGCGCCGGACAATCTCCTGAACTCATCCAGGTCTGTGACCTGTATCACTACATTGTCCCCGGTGCGAATATTATCCAGCAGCGCATCCAAACTCGTTATCCCGGATTTTATCCTCATGGTGCCTGTCACGTCAGTTAGACAGTTATTTGCAATACAACTCGCTCACGCTCTCTCAAGCTCGTTCGCAGGCAAGTTCTCTTCGCAACCGTCCTCCGCTCACGTACTCCTTCCTTTGCGTTCAGATTCCTTCATGCGTGACCGTCTATCCGCAATTACATTTTGCTCTTTATGATCTTTACCTTCAGCTCATCCTTGATATGCTTCTTTTCTGTATACATTCTATCATCTGCGGTTTTTATCAACAACTCTACATCAGGCATATCCGGACCTTCAAAGTCGGCAATGCCGTGACTGACACTGATAATATAGCGTCTTTGCCCAATTTCGTTGATCTTATCATAGCTCTGTTTTACCCGGTCCCACACTTTTTCAGCAGCTTGCCGGTCTGCTCCAATCAGGACGATAAGGAATTCATCCCCGCCCATCCTGATAATAAAGTCTTTTTCCCGGATCTCCTTCCTTATGCAATCAACGACACTGGAAATCAACTCATCACCGAATTTATGGCCAAGCTGATCATTGACATCCTTGAGTCCGTTTATATCGACAAAGCAAAGACTCAGCTTATAATAGCCCACGCTGTCGCTCTGGAGCATATGATCCAGCTTGGCCAGCCCAGCTTTTCGGTTGAATACCTTTGTCAGTTGATCGAATATCATTTCATTGAAATATTGTGACATCTCAGCTATTTCATTTTTAGTAACAGCCCTTGGTTTGTCCGGATCCGCATCATCGACAGGCGATAACTCCTTCAGTTCCTGCATAAGAACGTACATCGGCCTTCCTATTCGTTTACTTGTGAAGGCAAATGAATATAACGTGACAAAAATAATAACTATTACCAACCCTTCATTTATTGTGAGAGCTCTTGTGACTTTACTTTTTGCATAAGCAGAGTAGGATGTGACCATTTCATTGATGCTATCGACAAATGCATCTATCTCATTATTGATTATTTCATTGGAGTCAAAATCCGATCCGTTTTCCAGTATATTGAGAAATGCCGGCTTGAATATCTCCTGCCACTCTATGCCCACAGCAGTCAGCCTGCCGACAGTCTGCTTATGGCTTATAATAGAGTCGACATCATTACTGCTTCCGCTCAGCATCCGTAATATTTCATCAAACTCGCCGATCTCTGAGCTGAGCTTTGGAATAAGCCCCATATTATCGTCAGGATTCCTTTGAACGGTTATCTGCCTTGATAGTTGGGCCATGCTGTAACTGAGCATCCGCAGTTTCCCGGCCTGATTTATGATCGAGGCATCGCTCTCCATATCCTTGAAAGAGACTACATTAATAATTACTACAGAAAGAGCCAGAAAAACCAAAAGTCCATGTGTCAGCAGCAATTGATGCCTTATTTTCATGTATACACCTCTACAGTAAACAACAGCCTTTTCACATTAAGGCTGCCGTACATATTTTAAGCTTGGTTCAGTCTCTTGATCTAGCCTCTGCGTTTCCTAAAATTTACCCATAAATGTAATATCGTAAACGAAATTATGGTGTTTGATAGGTTTGCCTATTGCCCACATGAAGGGCAGTATAAGCGTTGTCAGCCACGGCACTTGGATCGATTCAACGCTGCCATATTTCGTTGACAATTATAGACATTTTTTATATACTATACTATAATTGAGCAAATTCGCTACCAATAAATG
>CAZQUQ010000052.1:10923-16509 GCA_964596445.1 uncultured Oscillospiraceae bacterium | reverse complement strand
CTTCTCCATCATCCTTCAGTATGCCGGCCTCGTTCCAGTAAAGGTGATGATATTTGATTATTTGGGCAGCATGCTTCAGATCGTCGATCCTGTTTAATATATTCCAACCCTTGATGCCATGCTCCATCCTCACATTCATGGTCTCGCCGAAATCGAATCTGAAAGCTCTGAGCTTCTCCTCATCCTGTATTGCCCCGCAATCATGCAGAAGACCGGCCATGAGGATGTTCTTTTTGTCAATATGCGAAAGCCCCATCTCCGATGAGATATTATAAGCAATATATGCAACACGCTTATGATGATCTGCCATTTGTGGAGATACAAGATCTATCGCACTTGATAAACCCATTACTACATCTGTTAGCAAAATTCCAGTCATATTTGTGCGACTCCGATGATGTTTACTAAAATTTGGTTATGTCAACCTAAATATAATTCTATCATACCGTTTCAGGGGTGCACAATCAGAAAAGCAATCAGAAAGGTTTAATTTTCAAAATACGAGACAATTATATTCCTCTTTTTATAGTACTTCTCCAGATATTTCTTATTAATTCCATTTTTGTCATATCCGCCCGGTCCACGCTGATAAATGGAAAGGGCCACATCTCTTTTCTGGCTTTCATCCAAATCTCTGACGCGTTTGTCGAGAAGTATCCAACTGTAAAAGGCCGTGCCCCACTTTATGTTGATCTCTCCGTCCAGTGGTTTGTTTTCGGTACCGAGTGTTTTCGAGAGCTCAGGTCCGTGATCCGAACTTAGCTGAAAATAACCCTTGAACTTCCCGTTGGAGCATTTCTCATCGAAATTGCTTTCCAGCGATATGAGTGCGAGCATGTCGATATAGTCCAGCCCTCTTTCCTTGCAGCAATCCCAAAGCAGCTTCTGGTGCTCTTTTTTCATTGGGATCTGCGGACGATACCACAAGCTTTCATCATCTATAACAAGTGCCGATGCCTGACCGGACAAACCGACGGAAGCAGCGGCATCTTCTGCTGATGCGGCCATATCTGCAACAGCTGAAAAAGCTGCAGTCCCGGCTCCCGATATGTCGGCCGCCGTACCGACTGCTGCCAACGAGTCCGCTGCAGTGCCCAGCTTGTCCATTGCAACCGTTATCCTGTCTGCTGAGACCATTTTGAGAACTTCCCCGGAAGCGGGTACCTCGACAGGTCCGGCAACATTGGATGTGGTCAGCATCAATGCCGTTATTATACTGATGATATCCTTGACATCCATCGAAATACCTCCGGAAATAAAAACTACACAGCTGCATATTTGCAACTGTGTAGATTATACCATCATTGGTTACATAATAACAAGACATGAGAATCGCTTATTGCCTGATAAGCCTATATCCTGTTAATCAACAGACGTCCTGATAAACGGCCGGCATCCTGTCTGCCGGTCGGCGTCCCGTCAAACTGCCTCATCCCGACTAGCGGCCGGCATCCTGTCTGCCGGTCGGCAAGCCGCTTCTCGCCTGTTATCTCCTGTATAGGCCTTATATCCTGGGTTACCTCCATCGTACCGAGGTATTCACCGTCACTGTTCCTCACGGCATAATACCTGATCAGTACATATTTTTCGCCCATCCTGATCCAGAAGTCCTCATGATCCTTTTTGCCCGACCTGAGATCATCGACCACCTTCTCCACCACATGGACGCTTGACGGCGGATGGCAGTTCTGGACCATTCTGCCGATTATTGCCTTCGGTCTGGCAAAGATCCGTTCCTTGCCCTGAGTAAAATACTTCACGGCACCGGTTTTATCAACAAAAGTAATATCCAGCGGCAATGTGTTCAGCATTGCATTGATTTCCTCCGGCGTCATGATACCTGCATCGAATCTGACATACTCATTGCTGTCGGATGGTTTTTCACCCTCATCCTTCGCCTTGTCCTCAACATCCACCCGGACCGGCTTCCATTTCACCGGCGGCTTGATCAGACTGTATCCGAACTCCTCGCTTCCTTCCTCGATCTTTACCCATTCATCCTCCGAAATAGTATCCAATGCCATGGGGAACAGTATGTTTTCTTCCTTGTAGATCATTTCTGAAACCTTGTTGACAGCTTCATTGAGCTTGTCCAGTACAGTCTGCTTATTGCCGTTGTAATTCTCCAAAAGCCTCTCTGCTTCCTTTACAGATGCTCTTATCTCATCATCCACGCCCCACATGACCTTTGGAGGCGCTGTGATCCCGTATTTCTCAAGGAACGGGAACAACAGGTTTTCCTTTCTGAGATAATGTTTGTCGACCTCTCTCAGTTCTTTTACATCCTTCAGCAGCACAGCTGCATTTTCATTGGAATCCTCGGCTTCAAAGCTCTCAGCATGAGGCTTGATCCTCTCTTGTATGAGTTTTTCAACAGCCTTGTTTTCCAGCCTGAATGTGTGCACCGGATGGCCGGGCATCTCTTCCTGCTTCTGCGGTTTATGGATATCCTCTATCGAGCCTTTGAACACTGCAGCATGTACATCACAGAGCCTCTGTATCTCCTCCGGAGGCATGCCCTCCATTATAAGGGACTGCTCCATCTGTGCGATCTCATTCGACGAAATATCCTTGATCAGTTCCTGGAACCTTGGCTTTATCTCATCGACCGATTTCCCGTTGTGGAGCTCCATTATAAGCTCCTTCAGGACCTTTTGCCTGTATTCCCTGTTATTTATGAACTCACTGATATGAATCACCCCATTCCTTAATTATCATCTGTCACAGACAGATGACCTGATTGGCAAATGCTGCTTATATGATACCCATTTCTTCAGATTTGATAACACCAACTATAAATGATCCGGAATGCCTGGATCCGGTTCAATCATCTGATCTGCGCCGTTGTGTTATCCTGGGCTCCCACAGCTTAGCAATTATATGATCCTGAGCTACCACGGCTTAAGCAATTGTATCATCCTGGGCTCCCACAGCTTAGCAATTGTATCATCCTGATCCCTCACAGCCTAAACAATTGCATTATCCTGGGCCCCCACGACTTCGACCAGCTTTTGTGCCGCCGGCGACAGAGATACGCTTTTAAGGTAGCAGAAGCCTATGCTCCTTGACGGTATCTCATCCGTCAGATCCAGTTTATAAAGCCTGGATGTCTTGAGGTAATCCTGCGAAAACTCCTCTACGACACAGGCTATACCAAAGTTGAACCTGGCAAACTCAAGAAGGAGATCATGCGAACCCAGCTCGATTTCAGGCGTCGCCTTTATCCCCTTCGATGCCATGTACCTTTCGATATAGAGCCTTGAGTTGGATTTGCGTTCAAGCAGTATCATTGGCAGCCGGACTATCTCCTCAAGGCTTGTCGGCCGCGAGCATAACTCCCTGTATTTCTCGCCGCAAACAAAAATATCATGGATCCGTTTGCATTCTATCGTCTCAAGGGCTGCGTCCCGTATAGGAAAATTGCATACTGCGATATCCACATCCCCGGATTTGATAAGATTGCAGAGCTCGGTGGTGGTTCTGTTGACTATTTTCAGATTAATATTCGGAAAACGGTTGCGGAATATCTCAAGATATGGCAGCATGAAGTATTTCGATATGGTGTCGCCTACGCCGATCTTCATTTCACCGACCTTAAGGTTTCTGGACTCCAACAGCTTGTTTTCTCCGATATGTATCAGGTTGATTGCAGAGTTGACATGTTCGAAGAGGAGCTGTCCGTCATTGGTGAGCACCACACCTCTCGGCGTCCTGGTAAACAGCCGGATCCCCAGTTCCTCCTCAAGATTCATTACTGCCTGACTGACAGCCGGCTGGGTCATATAAAGCTCTTTGGCAGCCCCGGAAAAGCTCCTGCACTTTGCTACTTCGCAAAAAATCCTGTACAGATCAAGCCTGTTAGCCATATAACCTCCAGTTATATCGAGTATTAAAGGTATTTATTTTACTTATACCATCTTTTCACATATAATACAAGAGTGCTAATCAAACTATGAGCAGGGAGTGGTATCCATGGAAAGAATAACAGGCACGGTTGTCAGAGGCATCAGAGCGCCTATAATAAACAGCGGCGACGACATGGCTCAGATCGTAACGGAATGTGTCATAAAAGCTTCGGAAGTCGAAGGCTTCGAAATCAGAGACAGAGATATCGTCGCAGTAACCGAATCCGTGGTGGCGCGTGCCCAGGGCAATTACGCGGGTATCGATGACGTTGCTTCCGATATCAGATCCAAATACGGTGACGATACCATCGGAGTGATATTCCCCATCCTGAGCAGGAACCGCTTTGCTATATGTCTTCGCGGCATAGCAAAGGGTGCAAAAAAAATAGTACTGATGTTGAGCTACCCCTCCGATGAGGTCGGAAACCATCTTGTGGATATCGATATGCTTGATGAAAAGGGTATCGAGCCCTGGACCGATGTACTTGACCTTAAGCAGTTCCGTGAGCTTTTCGGTAGTGTAAAGCATACATTTACCGGTATTGATTATATAGACTACTATAAATCGCTGGCTGAAGAATGCGGCACCGAATGTGAAGTGATTTTCTCCAATAACCCTAAGACCATACTCAATTATACAGGCAGCGTACTCACCTGTGATATCCATACAAGAGCACGGACAAAAAGGATACTGAAGGCAGCAGGCGCAAAAAAGGTATATGGTTTGGACGACATACTTACAGCTCCGGTAAACGGAAGCGGATTCAATGCGGATTACGGCCTGCTGGGTTCGAATAAGGCTACCGAAGACAGGATAAAGCTCTTCCCCCGCGACTGCAGGCAGCTTGTGGAAAAGATACAGGCCGACCTTAAGCAGCGCACCGGAAAAACCGTGGAGGTCATGGTCTACGGGGACGGCGCATTTAAAGACCCAGTGGGCAAGATATGGGAGCTTGCCGATCCGGTAGTTTCTCCCGGCTATACTTCAGGCCTGGAGGGCACACCTAACGAGGTCAAGCTTAAGTATCTGGCAGATAATGATTTCAGCGGATTAAGGGGAGACGATCTGAAAAAAGCGATCTCCGACTATATCAGGAACAAGGGGAATGACCTTGTCGGCGAGATGGCATCACAGGGCACAACGCCAAGAAGGCTGACCGATCTGATAGGCTCACTGTGCGACCTCACAAGCGGCAGCGGAGATAAGGGCACACCAGTTGTATATATTCAGGGATACTTCGACAACTACGCAAAATAATACAGAACATTATACGACTGGATAGATGTCGGAGAATTCTATGCTGATCCGTTCAACGTGATCCTGTGTATTGTAAACTGATGTCTTTGTCATTTCCTCATCACTCACTGATCTGCATGGCAGCGTAATGATGAATTCGGATCCTTTGCCGATCTCACTCACAGCTTCAATACTGCCGCCATGCAGCTCAACCAGATTTTTAGCAAGTGAAAGTCCTATACCGCTGCCCTCATGGTCACGGGTCAGTGAGCTGTCCACCTGCCGGAACCTTTCAAAAACTATATTTAGTTTCTCCTGCGGAATCCCGATGCCTGTGTCCTTCACCGATATCCGGACACTATCGCCCATATCCTGCATTCTGACGATGATCGTTCCCTGTCTCGTAAATTTCACTGCATTTGACAGCAGATTGAGTATGATCCT
>CAZQUQ010000052.1:0-10823 GCA_964596445.1 uncultured Oscillospiraceae bacterium | reverse complement strand
GATTCCTGAAGGAGCCTTTCCTTCAGTTCCGAGCTTTCCCTGAGAGCGTCCATCATCCTTTCCTTTTCGGTAATATCGTTGATATACCATACCTTGCCGTATATCTCTCCATATGACATAACTGGTGCAGAATATATGTCAAGGATGGTTTCATTTTTCAGCTTCACCTTTCCGCAGTATATCCTGTCCGCCAGTTGATATACCTCCAGAATACGCCGTTCGATGTCTTTCCTGTCAGAAACGATGGCAAGAAAATGGTAGTATATGCGCCGTCCGTCCCTGTATTTCATGATATCATCGGGCAAGCCAAGCATATCGATGAACTTCTGGTTATAGCTCATCACCCTCAGATCATTGCTCAATATGACAATACCGTCCTGTGACGACTCCAGTTGGGCGCGCAGTATGGCATTGCTTTTAATCAGCAATGCGGAAAGGCTGTTGAGCTCTTCATTTTTTTCAAGGATCAGTTTTTTATCCATAAAGCTGTTCTTGAAACCTGTAAATCTGATTATCGATACCATCGACGACAGCATCACCAGAGTCAGCAGGAAGATCAGATCGGCTTCCAGGTCATGAAAAGGTATCCCTTTGAGGGAAATGATCACCGCATACCAAACATATGTGATCAGGTAGACTGCATATATTTTGAAGTCGTCAAGAATGATCAATGAAGATATGCAAAACATGGCGACAATGTATGCATAGGGCAGCAGACCCTTTCCGGCATTGTCCGCCGCTATTGCGGAGCACAGCATAAGTACCGCTGAAAGCGCTGCAAAGTGTATTGTCCTGTACATTTTGACATTTTTTTCATTGACCCTCTCCCCGATTCTGGCAAACAGGGAAAATACAACAGGGACGACAAGCAGGAAGTAATTGAAGCGTTCAAACTTGCAGATCACAAATGCATATCCCGTCCATAGCCAGGAAGCGAGTACATCTATCAACAGCAGCACAAGATTGATGGCGATCAAAATATAAGAAAGCAGCTTCTCATATTTGATGTTTCTGGATACTACGGCTAAGGAGAACTCTGCAGCATATTCATCACATAATTTTGTCCTGCCAGGCATAACTAATGGCGCCAGGACATCAAACGGATTCTTCATATTGCTCCCGATTTGGTCAAAATATCTAAATCTTTTACATATTTTACACCATATTATAAATACTAGCAATATGTACTACTTATTTCCTTTTCTGTGTCTGTAATCTTTTTCTATCTCTTCCTTCCAGCCGTCGTCTATATCGGCGCAGGAACGGAACCTGCTGATGGTTTCGCTCATCACCTTATAATTCAGCGTCGTCCCCTTGCTGTCAGAAACAAAGTTTACCGCTCTGTTCTCGCCGATCCCAAACCTGGCTGCAACTGCGACCGCATCCATATTGGCTCCAAGAAAAATGAATTCCCAGCCATATTCATTTTTTTGCTTTTCGATCATGCGCCTGATTTTATCAAAGTCAAACTCGCGGCTTGCATTTTCCAGACCATCGGTAGTGATTACGAACAGGACTTTTTCCGCTCTGTGCTCCTGATCCGTATGTCGATGAATATTGACTATCCTGCTTATGGTTCTGCCTACAGCATCCAGCAGAGCCGTACTTCCGCGAACAAAGTATTCATTTTCGGTGATGGGCTGGATACCTTTGATATCGATCCTGTCATGAAGCAGCTCATACTGGTCGTCAAACAGGACTGTAGTCACGACGGCCTCGCCTTCCGTTTCCTTCTGCTTTTTGAGCATCGCATTGAAGCCGCCTATGGTATCGCTTTCAAGTCCGGCCATGGAGCCGCTTCTGTCAAGTATAAACACGAGTTCTGTCAGTTTTGCTTTCATATCTTTATCCTCCATTAGATTTATGGATAAAGAATAACATCCCTGGCAGATGGAATGGTCGCTTCGGAAGCGACAATCAAGCTCCGAGCAGATCCTGCCCGAAGGCAAAGAGAGCTTCGTTTATTTCAAAGATATTATAGATCCCTTCCGTTATGAAGTACTCGATGATCACGTCGAACTTGCTGCTGTGAGACAGCGTATATCCGGCCCGGCCCATCAGGTCGAGCGTTTCGTCGAGATTGAGCTCCAGCGCGATGGCAAAGGCGATCGCAGTGATTTTGCTGGGTTTGTAGTTCTTGTTGCTTCGTATTTTCGAAAACAGCCTTCTGTCCACATTCGCCTTCTTATATACCATTACATCGGTCATGCCTTTTTCATCTATGAGTCTGAGAAGCATCTGGGAAAAGGTTTCATCCAGCTTTCCGACAATATCGTCAAGACTGCGTCCGCCCTTTTTCCTGTACTTGGGCATGGCAGCGTCTTCAGCCGCATACGTGCTGTCGATGTCAGCCATACTCTCAAACAGCCGGACATCATATTGCTCCATGCCTCTGAAACGTTCCTTTTCGATGCGCTCATCAGCATAGTTATCATCGATATATTTTTCTATGGCAGAAAGCAATTTTTCACTCAGTACAAAGGATTTCCTGTCAAAAACCACGAGGTATGCATCAATATCATTTTCCAGGACAAACTCACTTATAGCCGAAACTGCAATACTAAGGGCCTGGTCCTTCGGATATCCGTATATCCCGGAGGAGATCAGCGGAAAGGCGATCGATCTGCATTTGTGCTTCAGTGCAAGCTTAAGGGAATTGATATAACAGCCGCGGAGCAGCCCGGCTTCGCCCATGCCGCCTCCCTGCCAGACAGGTCCGACGGTATGGATGATATATTTTGCCGGAAGATCGAAACCCCTTGTGATGACTGCATCACCGACACCGCAGCTTCCGATCCGGCTGCATTCTTCCTGAAGCTTTTCTGCGCCGGCAGCAGCGAATATCGCCCCGCATACCCCGCCTCCCATCCTCAGTTCCGTATTAGCCGCATTTACCACTGCATCGACCTTCATTTTTGTTATATCATTACGCACGATTTTCAACGGCATGATGCACCACTCCCGGGAAAGTTTCAACTGATCATACTAATTATATCACTTCGTCACCCATCTCAGCCATGACCATACCGCTTTGCTGATCACATCCTGGTTGAAATCAGATTGCCTGACTCGTATCTCGACAAGCCTTTCCTGAAAAACAGATAAGCAAGCACCACATAAACCGAATCAAATGCCAGAAGCCCCAACAGTCCATACCAGCTGAACACCGACATCAGCTTTATAGGCATGAATATCATGAAGCCTGCAGGCAGAAGCGTATACATCACGTATCTTATCCCGCGCCGGTATATGCTGTCCGGGTAAAGCGAGAAATTGAGCAGGAACTCCAGCACCAGCCTTGATATCGTCGAAGAGTTCCCGATAAAAAAGGTGAGGGTGCCTGCGCTTGCCAATACAGCTCCCATCAGAAGGCCACCGGCAGCGGTAAAAAGTATGAAGAGCAGCAGCCGCAAAGGATCCAGGCCATATATGCCGAAAAACAGCACGAAACCGTAGAACAGATCCCCCCATGCGGATACCGTCATTCTGGAACACTGTACACTTATATATACATCCTTGGGCTGGAGCAGGAAAGTATCAAGTTCTCCGTTCATTATTATAGCCGGAAGCTGTCCTGCGTTGCCAAAGAAGATATGCGCGAACCCGAAAGTCGACCCGGCCAGCGCCCATATAAGCATGACTTCACTGAACCCATAGCCTCCGATGGTCGATACCTTCTGAAATAAGACCCACCAGAAGAAAATGAAGAAAGCATTGTTCAAAAACATACCAAACGCCTGCGATATGAAGCTTACCCTGTATTCCATCGCCGACTGCAGATTATATTTGAAGTACAGCCCTATCAGCCTGAGATGCTTTATAACAGTGCGGTTCCCTGTTGATCTAGCCTCCGTTGACATTCAGCTTTTTCACTCCCTTCATATAGGCAAATGCCGAAAGCATGGCAAAAAACATAGTATAGAAAGTCTGCACCGGAACGATCCGCAGAAAGGTGTCGGCGGAAAATGAAGTCAGAAGCCTTGCCGGCGCATATGCGATATATGAGAACGGCATGTATACCGCCGCCTGTCTGATCACTTCAGGCAAAAACTCCAGAGGAAGGAACAGCCCAAGCATAAACGACAGCTTCTGCGCTATCCAGAAAAAGGCGGAGTTGTCCTCTGTCCAGAAGGCTGTCAACGCTATGGACGAATCCATAAAGAAGCTCAGCAGTATGCCAAGGATAACTGAGAGCGCCACAGCAGGAAGCGAAGCCCATCTGAAACTGTCGAGCCGCCCGACATACAGGAATCCGATAAGCAGTCCCACAGGCAGGTTCAGCAGCAGTCTGACAGCTATCTGCCCGATCCCCTCAGACAACTGATAGAGTATGAAGCTGAAAGGCTTGTTCAGCTTATATGCGATACCGCCGCTCCTGATCTCTTCATTGAGTCTCCGGAACACCTCGCTTTTTGACATCACAACCATCTCCGCAGCAATGTAATACCAAACAAGCCTGTTTACCGTGTAGCCTTCGGTGGATCCGTTGTTTGATGAAACCGCATGCCAGAGCTGCATAAAGATGTATATGATCAATGCAAAGAAAAAACCTCCAGCAAAGAAGTTGGCAGCATATGCCATGTTGCTGCTGATGCTGGTCTTTATCACCAGCAGGTATTTGCTTATACATCTGAGGATCGACCGCCTCCGCTGCCCATTCATTCACAGTTCACCCCTTTGTCCTGATCCTGTCCTTCTTCCGTCTGTTCTTCAGGACTTGATAACCCTCTGTCCCGGTATATATCGCTTATGATCTTTTCCATCGCGATATCGGAGATAGTCACATCGACTATCCTGCCGGCCTGCATCAGTCTTGCCATGATGTCCTGTATGTTTTCCGTCTTCTCATCTACTTCGATTTTCATCGAAGAGCCCTTGCTTTTTATTACATTCAGTCCTTCAATACACTCCATGTCGGTAAGCGGATCGAATTTCACATCTATGATTTTTCTGTTGAGATAGCCGTATTTCAGTGCTTTCACGGTACTATCCATAACTACCCTGCCATGATTTATGATGACCGCCCTGCTGCAAAGCTGCTCGATATCGCCTATATCATGGCTGGTCAGGAATATCGTCGTTTTTTCCTCTTTGTTGAGCCGCAGGATGAGTTCCCTTATCTTTTGCTTAACGATAACATCCAATCCTATCGTTGGCTCATCCAGGAAAATGATTTCCGGCTTATGCAATATGGATGCAGCAAATTCACATCTCATGCGCTGTCCCAGCGAAAGCTTCCTGACCGGCGTGTCCATCAGGTCTCCTATCTCAAACAGTTCGATGATCTCGCTTATCCTCCTGTCAAGCAGCCTCCTGTCCAGTTCATAAATCGCGCCAAGCAGCCTGAAGCTGTCTATGGGAGGCAGGTGGAACCAGAGCTGTGATTTTTGCCCGAAAACGCTGCCAATCCTGAAGGAGAGGTCTTTGCGCTGCCTCTGCGGATCGAACCCAAGAACGGAAATGCTTCCGGAGGTAGCATGCAGTATGCCTGTCAGCATTTTGATCGTGGTGGATTTACCAGCGCCGTTAGGACCGAGAAAAGCAAGGAGTTCTCCTTCCGACACCTCGAGGTCTATCCCGCAGACGGCCCGGATCTCCTTGTACTCCGGTTTTACAAGCGACCTGAGGCTCCCGCCGAAGCCCTCCTTCTTGATCTTTGTCCTGAAAACCTTCGTCAGGCCCTCAGCCTTTATTACTGTTTTGCTGTCCATAGCTCCCATACACATTCCTCTCCGAAATCAAAAACCCCGCAAAGTCACTTTAAAAGCGACTCCGCGGGGCCGGATCCCGTCGTGTAAGGCATACCGCCTCTATGCTGCTCGGACCACTGTGCTGATGCAGTTTATGTCCTTAAGCATACTCCCTTTTGAGATATTCTGCCATGCCTCCTTGGATTTGTCAACACACTTACTGAATTTTTATGTTTTCCCATCAGTCTGCGTGCCTTATTTTCTTCTTGACTCTCTTGAGACGGAAGAAATCCTCTCTTTCCTTCTCCTCAAGGACTTCCTGGATATGCTTGACCTGCTCCTGGTATTTGGGTATCTGGATATGCTCCAGGGCATTGGTCCTCTTGTTGGTTTTTTCGATCTCCTTGGCAAGCTTGAATATGGAGTTCTCCAGTTCGGCCAGTTCGTATATGCGGTAACGCACTTCCATGAACTTCTGCCTTGCGATATCGAATGCTATGTTTGAGTTATAGAAACCATAAGTAGGTTTCAGATCCTGCCTGCTGTATATCACGGAAGGTATGTCGACTCCCATGACGCTTCGGAGGAGCACCTCGAAGTTCTCATCTGCCGGGATGCTGTTGGTAATATCGTTCACGTCCAGCAATCCCATCATGATATTGGCCTCCTGCAATGCCTGGTAAGCATCTGCGATCTCATCATTCAGATCCTTCCTGATCGTTTTGGCCTTGTCGACCAACTCCATCATTTCCCTGATCAGCACGTTCCTCTTTTTATCAAGGAGCTCAAACCCTTTTCTGGACAATGCGAGTGCTGATCTGGCCTTTATCAGGTTCGCCTTTGTCGGCGCTGCTGCTATTGCCATATATCATTGCTCCCTGTTCTTTATATAATACTTCCGGATGAATTCGGACCTGATACGGTCGAATTCGCTCTCAGGCAGTATCGAAAGGATCTCCCATCCCAGGTCCAGCGTTTCCGCCATGCTTCTGTTTTCATTCGGATCCTGCGATATGAACCTGTTCTCCAGCTCTCTTCCGAACTGCATATACAGCCTGTCTATTTCGCTCAGGTCCTCTTCGCCTATTATCTGCGACAGCGAACGGACGTCCTGGACCCTGGAATATGCAGCGAAGATCTGGCTGGAGAGGTCCGCATGATCCTCTCTTGTAAAATCGGCTCCTATGCCGTCCTTCATAAGCCTTGACAGTGAAGGAAGGATGTCTATCGGCGGGTAGATGCCCTTCTGGTTCATTTCACGGTTCAGAACGATCTGTCCTTCGGTAATGAAGCCGGTCAGATCCGGTATTGGATGCGTGATGTCGTCATTGGGCATCGTCAGGATCGGTATGAGCGTTATCGATCCCTTTCTGCCTTCGAGCATTCCCGCCCTCTCGTATATAGTGGACAAATCACTGTAAAGATATCCGGGATAGCCTTTCCTCGAAGGAACTTCGCCCTTTGCGGACGAGATCTCGCGAAGAGCTTCAGCATAGCTGGTCATATCGGTAAGGATGACAAGCACATGCATATCGTGCTCAAATGCCAGATATTCCGCTGCGGTAAGAGCACACCTTGGCGTGGATATCCTCTCAACTATGGGAGCATCTGCGGTGTTCACATACATTACAACGTGATCCAGCACGCCGGACGCCCGGAAGCTTTTCAGGAAGAATTCCGCATCGTCGTGTCTGACACCCATCGCCCCGAAGACAACGGCAAAATTGCTGCTGTCCGCTCCTTCTATCCTGGCCTGCCTGACTATCTGCGCAGCCAGTTCATTATGTGCAAGGCCGCTTCCCGAAAAGATGGGAAGCTTCTGCCCTCTTATCAGCGTCATCAGTGCATCGATGGAGGAAACACCGGTTTGTATGAAGTTTCTGGGGTATTTGCGGGCAACGGGATTTATCGGCCTGCCGTTTATGTTCTGCCGGTACGTTGACACTATCTGATATGCGTCGTCAGCAGGTTCACCTGCCCCGTTGAACACACGTCCGAGTATTTCCAGAGAAAGAGGGATAGACATTGGTTCTCCCATGAATTCGACCGCGGCATTGTCCGTCGATATGCCTGCAGTGCCTTCAAAAACCTGCACAACAGCTCTCGATCCATCGATCATTATGATCTTTCCTTTTCTGACCGCCCCGCTGTCAAGCTTTATGCTTACCATTTCGCCATATGCCGCATCTTTTACGTTTGAAAGGACTATAAGCGGCCCCTCAACCCTGTCTAGCTTCAAGTATTCCCTTCTCATGCTGATCCATCCCCAACCAATCTATTCATACTTGCTGTAAAGCTCCTGGAAAACCGTCGATATATTGTCGCTCAGTTCATCGAACATTTCAGGCCTGTCGTTTGGCACATCAAATTTCATCTTCAGAACCTGCTGTATTATATCAAGGCTCCTGATAACCGAAAGCGGGATCCCCATTTTTACGCATTTCAGCGCTTTTTCATACAGCAGGTCGATGACCTTCAGCATTTTGTACTGCTTGTCGAGGCTCGTGTAGGAATCTTCCCTGTGCAGTGCGTTCTGCTGGAGAAAACCTTTCTTGATGATCCTTGCGATCTCCAGCACAAGAGCCTGATCATTAGGAAGCACATCCTCCCCCACCAGCTGTACGATCTCATTGAGCTTCTCCTCTTCCTGCAGAAGCTTTATCATCCTGCCTCTGAGTTCTGTCATGTCAGGTGCGATATTTTCAGCCAGCCAGTCATGGAGCATTGTGAAATAACCGCTGTAGCTGGTAAGATAATTTATCGCCGGATAATGCCTTGAATAGGCCAGCTTCTTGTCAAGCGCAAGGAATGCTGTCACGAATCTTTTTGTGTTTTCAGTGACCGGTTCGGAAAAATCACCACCGGGCGGCGATACGGCGCCTATAACGGTGATCGTCGCTTCCTGCCCGCCAAGTGTTATAAAGCAGCCTGCCCTTTCATAAAACTCCGCAAGCCTTGAAGTAAGATAGGCAGGATACCCTTCTTCAGCCGGCATTTCCTCAAGACGTCCGGATATTTCTCTCAGCGCTTCTGCCCACCTGGATGTGGAGTCAGCCATAAGTGCGACGTCATAACCCATGTCCCTGTAATATTCAGCCATTGTGATGCCCGTATAAATACTTGCTTCACGGGCGGCCACCGGCATATTCGATGTGTTTGCGATAAGTATGGTCCTCTCCATCAGAGGTCTGCCGGTCCTCGGATCGACAAGCTTCGGAAACTCCTCAAGGACATCTGTCATCTCATTTCCGCGCTCACCGCAGCCGACATATATGATGATGTCCGCATCGCTCCACTTCGCCAGCTGGTGCTGCGTAACAGTCTTGCCTGTTCCGAATCCTCCCGGTATCCCGACAGTTCCGCCCTTTGCCACCGGGAAAAAGCTGTCTATGACTCTCTGTCCGGTTATAAGGGGCTTATATATCGGCAGCCTCTTGGTCACAGGCCTTGGCTGCCGTACCGGCCACCTGGATGAAAGCGTGAGAGCTGTCTGTTTTGCATCCTTTTCCAATACAACAACTATATCATTGAGCCTGTAGCTCCCGTCGGGCTTCGTTTCCTTCACGATGCCGCCGACACCGGGCGGCACCATAAGCTTGTGCAATATGCTTGCCGTCTCCAGGACGGTCGCGTAAACCATACCGGGTCTGAGCTCTTCGCCGGGTCTGGCTGTGATCCTCGTATCCCACTGCCTTTCTTCGTCGAGAGTGATAAGGCCGATCCCTTCGGGAATAAAGCTTTCGTGCATGCTGTTGATCCTGTCCAGAGGTCTCTGTATGCCGTCGAATATATTGCCGAGCATGCCCGGGCCAAGCGTCACGGAAAGGGGGCCGCCGGTACGATATATCTTCTCCCCGGACTTCAGTCCTTCGGTTTCCTCGTATACCTGTACCGTCGCTTCGTCGCCGTCAATTGACACGACCTCGCCTATAAGCCTGTGTTCGCCTACGGTGACCATCTCATTCAGTTTGAATGAGCCCATGTTCGTACCCTTTACGACAGGTCCGTTAATCAGCCTTATTATTCCTTCGTCTTTATTGCCGCTTATCATCGTTTGCATCGTTTGCATCACCTGCTTCTATCGCCCGGAAAAGAGCCTGCATTATATAGGGCTTGTTATCTTCGATCAAAGCCGACATCGACATATCCATCCTGATCCTGTCCGCCGGATCTTCGGCAATGAAGCCGCCGATCATGCTGTCAGGGGCTTCCTTGAGAGTTATGTCGGAATTTTTCTGTTCAAGAAGACTTCTCATTACGGCTTCGCCGTACCTTTCTATATCCTGTCCGGTCATATATATGACAATACTGTCAGGAAGCCGGCCTGATCCTTTCAGCTTATCAGCCAGCAACAGCATATACCCTCGATAATTCTCCGACTCGGTGAATTTTCTCATCTCAGCCGTGATACGTTCCATAAATCTGGAGAAATATTTTTCTCTGATGCTCATATATTCCTTCTTGAATTCCACACGTATCCTGCTGATCTGTTCCGTCCGTTCGGCTTCAGCCTTTTTCCCTGCTTTTCTGATAATTTCGGCTGCCTGTCTGTCCGCCGCTTCCCTGCTTCTTTGGAGTTTGTCCGAGTATTCCTGCTGCAGATCGTACATTTCCAGCTTGAAGGCTTCATTTATGGAACGCTGCAGTAAGTTTGAGAACAGTGACAATTTTTGCTTTATGGTAACCATTCTATACACCTCATATACGAATGCCCACAGAGTCCCTGATGTACTCCGTTATCATGTCCGGCGGCCTTATGCTGCCGTGCCTTCCGGGTATCTCCGCTATCAGCGGTTTCTTGTGCCTCAGTTTCAGATCCATTATTTCATCCTTCACCAGATCGACAAGCCGCTCTGTGATGATGAGTATCCCTATGTTCTCATCCTTGACGGCCTTTCTGACAGCATCGAGCACCTCTTCCCTTGTGTGTGCAACGACGCCGTCTATACCGGCCAGCCTCATGCCTACCAATGTATCGCGCTTGTCACTGATTAGAAAAGACTTCATAACAACACCTCGACGCTGCGATCAAACGAACAGTATCAGAATGGATATGATCATACCGTATATTGCTATACCTTCTGCCATACCGACGAATATGAGCGTTTTACCCAGTATCGACGAATCCTCTGA